>DASXBV010000292.1:0-3527 GCA_036491515.1 Chthoniobacterales bacterium | reverse complement strand
TGCCATGAATCGGCCCATTTTTCGCTGCTTAATTTTCTCCAGACGAGCATGCAATCGATATTCCTTGCTTACTGTATAACGACTTTCTAGAAGAGGACGGGCACATGATTCACCACATCGTTCTGTACAAACTCAAACCGGAGGCCACAGCAGAGCACGTCGAAAAGCTCCTGATGCAAACGCGTATGCAGCTTTTGAAGATTCCTGTTGCGATGAACGTGCGGTGCGGTCGGCGGATTGACCAGAAGAATGAGTGGCCTTTCTTTTTTGCGGTAGACTTTGATTCGAAAGAGCGGATGGCCATGTTTAGCGAGGACCCGATCTACATCAAATTTGTCGAAGAAACTATCAAGCCGAATACTCGAGAAGCGCTGGTTTTAGACTACGAAACGGACCCCAAACGCAAATAGCTATAGATTTTATCGCAAGCATAATCGATTTCTTCGGTCGCGATGCAAAAGGGCGGCGTAAAGGACAGAACATTGCCGTCCGGTCCTCCGCCAAGAAAAATTAAGCCATCTTTGAGCGCCGACAGGACAATTTGCGACGCGAGCTTCGAGTCCGGCGAACCATCCTTCTGAACTATTTCCGCGCCAATCATAAGGCCCAGGCCTCGGATGTGCCCAATCGCAGGCGCGGCCAGCGCGTTGAGTCGGGCGCGAAAATGTTTCCCTAGAGCTTGAACGCGTTTTCCGACTGTACTATCCAGGTGAAGTTCGATCGAGGCTAGCGCCATCGCACAGCCCAAGGGGTTTCCCAGGAATGTCGTCGTATGTAGTGCTTCACCGGCTGTACGCGGCCAGGCGTCCATGATCTCAGCTCGTCCGACACAAGCCGATAGTGGGAAGCCTGTCGTGAGTCCTTTTCCCAAGCAGATAAGGTCCGGATAAACGCCGAACAGATCGCTGGCGAACAATGCACCAGTCCGATTAAAGCCTGTGTAAATCTCGTCGAACACGAGGAGTATCTTGTAGGTATCACAAACCTGGCGGAGCATCCGGAGGAAATCGAGTGGAGGCACAACTTCACCGCCGCGTCCCTGGCACGGCTCGACCACCATGCATCCAATTGGCCGCTGGCGAATGGCCAGAACGATTTGATCCTCGATGGCTCCCAAACAAGAGCTGGCACAGTTTGGGAAGCGGGATCCGTCCAACCGGTATCCTTCAATTCTTCCAAACGGGCATCGATAGCAGTAAGGATAGGGAAGCCAAGTGGTAAAGTCGCGAAGATGTTGCTGGAATGGCTCACGAAACCAGCGGATACCCATCACCTCCAATGCGCCGTAGCCCAGACCGTGGTAGCCGCCGATGAAAGCGATGACACCCGGTTTCCCGCTATGGAGCAGGGAAGTCTTGATTGCGACTTCGACTGCCTCGAAGCCCGAATTGCACAGTGTTGTCTTTCCGCTGCCGAGCCCCCATCGCTCGAACGTGATCTGGCTTAGCCTCCGGCAAAGGAGCGCCTTGTTCTCCGCGGGGTGCACATCACCCATTGCGTGGAGCAATTTGGTAGACTGATCGACGAGTGCCGCTCGAATCGCAGAATGGTTGTGGCCGTGGGCTACAACTGCGAAGCCCCCGGTGAGGTCCAGGAAACGATTTTCGTCGACGTCCCAGACGTTCGCTCCCGAAGCTCTCTCCCAAAATACCGGGGAGTTTGGACCGATATAGGTCACGTTTCGATTTTCATATTTCGAAAGCAGCGACGCTAGTTCACGCGAGCGCGGACCGGGGATCGGAGTAACAATTTCGGGGAGCATCAGATGGCATTAGCCTGCATCTCGCTCACAAATCCGCAGAAATTTGTGAGCGATCCAGGCTCAGGTATCTTAAGCCGGAGAGGGATGTCGATATCGCAAGAGGTTCGCATACAGTTTGCCGAAAGCCTTCGCTGACTCGGTCCAAGAAAAATCGACGGCTTGTGCCCGATGGACCAGTTTTGTCCATACTTCCGGCTGGCGGTACAGCTGCTTCGCCCTTCGGATCGAATCCCATAGCGCCATTTGTGAATGGTTGGTATACACGAAGCCAGATCCGGAATCAGAGACCGGATTATAGTCGGAAACAAGCTGACGCACGCCGCCCCGGGCCCTCACGATCGGCAGAGTTCCGTAACGCATCGCTGCCAGAACGTTCCTACCCCGGAAGCCAAGCGACGAGGGCAGCAGGACCACGTCCGTACCGGCCAGCGCAAGTTGCCGCAACTTTGTGTCCGCGTCGGGCCGGTACGCTAAACGCGTCGGATATTTCCGTTCCGCTACAATAAGCTCGGCCAAGTCTTGATCCGGGGCCTTTCCAGTGACAACCAGCCATGTATCAATCGTCAATACGAGGTCGAGCACCGGCTTCACGGAGGCGAATGCCGACTCATCCTGCGGTTCGATGGGCAGAGCTAGCGCGATTCCGTCCGAGACATTTTCAAGTTCGAGCTGGTCCAAAAGCGCGTTGCGGCAACCCACTTTGGCGTTGGTCTCTTCGGATTTTTGGCGTCTACCCAGGAGGTTGTCGAGCGGCGGGCTGGTCTGAGAGTAGTCGATGCCATGGGGTATCCCGTAGGTCCGAAAGCGATTTTCTTGTAGGACAGCATCCAGACCGAAACCATGTTGAGGCGTGAAAGCCTCAAAGAGAGACGCTTCGCCAGGTAACGTGACTGCGTCGGCGTACAAAATCCCACCCTTCAGGAAGTTCAGGCGACCATAGAACTCAACACCGCGTGGGCCGAAATAACTTCCCGGCAAACCGGTCGCTCCAAAGTCGAAACTCCAGAATGAACCCTGGTGCTCGAGGTTATGGATCGTCAGAACGGTGAGGAAGGCTAGCTGGCGATCCCGAACGAAGACCGGAACGAGTGCGGTAGTCCAATCGTGGCAATGGATCAGTTCCGGGGGAGGTGAGAGCCTGCGAGCCAGCTCAACGGCAGCCTTAGAGAAAAAAATAAATCGCTCGGCGTTATCTTCGTAGGCTCTGCCATCGGCTCCATAAATACCGCTTCGATCAAAATACTCGTCGCGACGAACCAGAAAAACCTGAATTCGTTCCGGGCCAGTCGTTTCGACGATGTCGGTCGACGCCCTTTTTCCTCCGAGAATAACCTGAAATTCGACGCCGGTAGGTGTGATATCGTAGTTTCCTTCGCGAATGGACCGATAGAATGGCATCACGACGCTGACGTCGTGACCAAGTCTCTTTAGTTCAACGGCCAGGATATGGATCTGATCTCCTAAATCTCCGGTTGAACCGAGAGGGGAGAACTCACTGGTTGCCATTAAAATCTTCATGCAATAGACTCTCGAGGTTAGGTGGTTGTTGGTAACGCAGCTGATTTTCAACAACAAATCGAAACGACTGCATTAGTGTTCGGCTTTATAAATAGCGTTTGCATGATTCAAGTGAAAGGCTCTTGTCAAAGGGCGGTGACTTGATAATGTGCCGCATTCTCGATCGAGAGCTATGACATTGGGGTCCCTTTTATCAGTAGATCAAATCATCCCCGAAATGAAGGCCACGGAAAGGTGGGCAGCAATC
>DASXBV010000291.1:0-7933 GCA_036491515.1 Chthoniobacterales bacterium | reverse complement strand
GGCGGTTTTCACGACGGTCATCGACACTTCATCCGGCACATTTTCCACGATCGAGGATTGCGAAGTCTGCTGTCGTCCGATCTTCGTCAACGTGCATTGTCACTGCGGCGAGATCGAGTCGGTCGAAATCGATCGAGCGTGAAAATCTGCTTGCGCAGAAACCCCGGCACTCCATATTCCCTGCTCCTGTGAGCTTTTCGGCTAGGTAGCTCAGTTGGCAGAGCAGAGGACTGAAAATCCTCGTGTCGGCGGTTCGATTCCGCCCCTAGCCACCACCTTCTTCTTCCGCGTAGATCGCATGGGCTAATTATCCCGCTGGCGGTCTGGCAAGGCATCACTCCCGTTCGCAGGAAATCCTGCGCTGGCGATACCGATTCCAGTGAACGATAAAGACGGTCCCGTCACGAGCCTGCAACTGGTCGGGCCCCGGTTGAGCGAAGGCGAACTTCTCAATGCAGGCCGCCTGGTGGAGGCAAACGTTCAGAGAGCGGATCCAAGCTGCGCCTACACCCAGCTTGGATTCTGTTCATCGGCGGGCTACAGATAAGGCCCATATGGCCGAAGCTGCTGCATCCACGGGCCCGGGAACCAAGGTCGACAATCGCAATCTGCTTCCCCTTGGGCTCATCATTTTCTTCGGGATATTGGCCTCAACGATGCCGCAGCCCTTGGCGCTGGGAAGGCTGCCGCTGCAATTCCTGCTCAAGAATGACGTGCACGTCACCCGCGAGGAAATGGCGGCATTCTTCTTCTGGTGCGGGTTAGCATGGTATCTGAAACCGTTTGCAGGCATCCTAACCGACGCATTTCCATTCTTCGGTACACGACGGCGACACTACCTGTTGTTCAGCTCGGTCCTCACCGCTTTGAGCTGGATTGGCATGAACTTTCTTCCGCACACTTACGGGTCGTTGCTGTGGGGCGCAATGACGGTGAAC
Organism: Chthoniobacterales bacterium; assembly: GCA_036491515.1. Taxonomy (GTDB): domain Bacteria; phylum Verrucomicrobiota; class Verrucomicrobiia; order Chthoniobacterales; family JAFAMB01; genus JAFAMB01. The sequence continues at coordinate 6,995 of DASXBV010000291.1, read as the reverse complement.
CTGTTCATGGTCATGGCGTCGACGGTCACCGGCGCCTTTCTGGTTGAGGCAGGGCAACGCATGGGTGCCACGGGCCGCCTGACCGCGTTGCGAATGTTCGTAAACAGCTTCTGCACCTTGATTCAGGGACCGTTTGGCGGCTTTTTGGCAACCGCGGGATTCATGTGGGCGACGGGAGCGAATGCCGCTTTCGCCATTACGATCTTTCCAATCGCCTACATCTTCTTGAAAGAGCAGCGCGTCCCTAAACAGCGAAGCAGCGTGGTGCTTCAAAACGCCGGCCAACAATTGAAAACCATCATCCGCTCGAAGAACCTTTGGATGGCTCTATTGTTTATCGCGTTATACTATTTCTCTCCCGGATTTTCAACGCCACTGTTCTACAAACAGACTGATGAGCTGCATTTCTCCAAGCAGGCGATTGGAAACCTAGGCGTCTTCAGCGGAGCATTCGCAATTCTGGCGACGATCCTTTACGGCCTGCTTATCAAGCGCGTCCACATTCGGATCCTGTTATTCATTGCAGTAGCGACGGCAGCCGCGGGCACTCTGTTTTATCTCTTCTATTCAACCTGGACCCGGGCGCTGCTGATCGAATCTCAGAGTGGGTTCTTTGGCGGCCTCGCTGAACTTGCTATTCTGGACCTGGCGGCGCGCGCTACGCCTAAGGGGTGTGAAGGTCTTGGGTACTCCCTGATGCTCTCGATTCGCAACGTCGCGTTGCTTGGCGCCGACGTCGTCGGTTCGTATCTCGCAGATCACAAATGGGCATTTGCCAACCTCGTTTATCTGAATGCCGGCACGACAGCCATCGTGCTCATCCTGCTGCCCCTCCTTCCCGCTGCGTTGATGCGGAGCAAGGATACCGTAGCAAAGCACGGGTAGGTACGAGGCTCCAGGTAGGGCAAGGCTCTGGGTAGGGCGAGGCTCCGTCCGAGCCGAGGGACGACGCGCCGACCCTCGGCTCGGACGGAGCCTCGCCCTACCTACCCGGGGAGCCTCGTATACAGATCATGCAGGGCGCTCCTCCAAGGTAAATAAGTAATGGGTAGCGTGGCACTGCGTAATCAATGGCAAAACGTGTAGTACAGCAAAGCAACGCCTAAGGCGACAGCACCCAACAAGTAGATTACCGCAAAAACTCCCGCAAAGCCCTGAAGGATCTCTGTAGCGTGCCAAAGCGACGGCCGCGTCCTGATTAAGTCATTCGGGGCTGATACACTCTTTTCAGATTTCGTTTCTCTGAAAGTGATCGCCGGCGCTTCCTCTGCAGCTAACATTCCACGGTCAGAACTTATGTTTAACGTTGTATACATATCGGTTGGATTGGTTTGAGTTTGTTGATTTGAAAACACGCGATTCATTCGGATGGCTTTATCCATAGGACGTCCAATGATCATCGTAAATGGTACGAAAGTTCCATGATTCGAAATGCCGAGTCTGAAACCGCAGATTCCGCAGATTTCGCAGATTAGAGGCCTAAGGTAGAGAGGGGCCCGGCGCGATCTGAGGCCGCACCTCCGACGGTGAGGGAGGGCGAGGCTCCGTCCGAGCCGGGGTTGGCGCGTCGCCCTCGGCTCAGGCGGAGCTTCACCCTACCGGTGCTCGAGTCCTTGAGTTCTCGATCTATTTCGGTGGCGGAGTGGCCGCAACACTAGGTACTCTCTTCCACTCAGCATCGACTGCGGGCGGGAGTTTATCCATCTGCCTGAGGAACATCGCGATTTTCCACATCTCCTCGTCTTGCAGCGTGGTGGTGAAGCTCGGCATCGCCGTGAAGCGGATTCCATGCTTCAGCTTCCAGAACGATACGGCCTCGGGATCGTCTTCGACTCCGTCTTTGGCAAGCTGCGGTGCCTCGATATAGAAGCCTTGAGCGAGGTTCGAAGGCTTGGCGTCCGATGCGCCATGACAGATCGCGCAATTTGCGGCGTACAGGCGCACGCCGGTGATCAGATTCTCGTCGCTAGGCTGAATGGGATTGCTGAGCCCTTTAGTGTCGCGCTCGATCGCAGCGCGCAGCGCCGTATGTGCAGCCCAGGTTTCCAGGGCCGAGGGCTTACTATCCGCGTTCGCCGGTACCATGCCTGCGATCACCGCAAAGTATCCGACGCCTGCCAGCACGATCAGTGTGAAAATTATGCCGCCGAGAAAAATTAAGATCGATTTCATTGCTTTAGTCTCAAGTGATGAGATAGCCGCCGTCAACCGGCAGGACGGCGCCAGTGATGAAGGCGGCGGCCTGCGGATGCGGATCACGAACTGCCATGATCCTCTCTTCGAGACGCATCGACGAAACTCGCGCCTCGGCCTTTTTTACTTCTTTGGTTTCGCAGCTTGCTTCGCCGCAGCAATCGCGCGGCCCTTCTGCTTGGTTGCCGCCGCCTTTGCCTGTTTTTGCGCCGCCTGCTTCTGCGTAGCCTTTGGAGATTTATCGCCCATATCTCTAAGTTACCATCCTTGGTTTCAAGAACTCAAGAACTCAAGAAGCCTGGCAGCCAAGAAATGAAGAAGATCCAACGAAGGATCACAAATTGCCAAAACCAAACTATCAGTTCGTGGCCTAAAACTGCTCGTTGCCATCCGGTACATTCTCGATGGTCTTTGCCAACAAATCAGTCAAAGCCATGGCAAGCTGAGATGCACCTAAGGCGACATTTTCAGGAGTGGGTTCCCTGCCCTGCATGAGATCCTTTTCCACTGCGTAAGAGATTGGCAGCGAGCTTAGCAGTGCCTGCGCATAAAAGTCTTTGTAGGTCATACGGACATTTAAATGCGGAATGAAGCAAGGCTATTCAACCTAAATTCCAAATCGTTTACCTGAAAACGCTGGGCCTGGTTTTCAAAGAAACTTCAACCTTCTCTCCGCTCCTTTGCGAAGCCAAACCTGCCTCGCAACAAGCCGCGGCGGCATAGCCATCCCAAGCGGTTGGTCCGCCGACTTCGCCTCGTTTGGCGGCATCTACCCAACTCTGCACCTCGCTGTCGTAAGCGCTGCGGAAGCGCTCGACGAAACTCGGGGTAGTCTCTCCCCCCCAACGTCCTGCACTGCGAATGTAAGGCCCGCCATCCTCGCCGATGTTAACGATACCTTCTTCGAAAACAGCCTGAGTTGCTACCTGGTACCCGAACTGCGCATTCACGAAGATTTCGACATCGGCCAGCACGCCGTTCTCGGTCTCGATGAGTACATGCTGCGGATCGTGCTGGCCAGAGTGGGCATGACGCGTAGCCCGGCCCAGCCTGACTTGAACGTTTTTAATTTCCTCGCCGACAAGATAGCGGATTATGTCGAATTCGTGGACGACCGAATCGCTGATGAGCATGTCGTTGGTGAATTCGCGCCGGGTTCCGGGATTTCGATGCGAGCAGTGAAGCATCAAGAGCTCCCCCAGTTGACCGGAAGCAATCAGGCTTCGAAGGCGCTGATACTCGTCATCGAAGCGGCGCATGAAGCCAACCTGGATACGTTTCTTTCCAAGACGTTGCTCTTCCTCCACTATCATCCAGGAAGATGCCGCATCCGGAGTCAATGGTTTCTCGCACAAAATCGGCAAGTCCCGCTCCCGAACCTGGAGCAACATGTCTTTGTGAAGAAAACCAGGGGTCGCAATAACGAATGCATTGACATCCTCTCGGTCCACAGCCTGTCCGATATCGGGCATTGCCACGGCCGACGGAGTCGCTTCGACAGCCCTCTTTGCGCGCGAAAGATCGGCGTCGACCACTACCGAAACCTCGGCTCCGACGATTCGGCGGGCAAGACGCTCGATATGATCTGCGCCCATGTTTCCGGCGCCGACCACACAAACTCTCAGTTTCGTTGAAATAGATTCGGACTTCATGGGTTCAGCGGGTTCAGCGGGTTCAGCGGGTTCAGCGGGTTCAGCGGGTTCAGCTGATATTGCTCGGTCTCGCCCAAAAAACCTGAATCCGCTGAACCCGCTTCATAAGTCGTTCCGCTACTCGGGATAGGCTCCCGCAACATTTTGGTCATAGTCAACCAGGGCCCCAGTCATGATACCTGATTCCGGGCTCAGCATGTAGGAAACCAGTCCGGCTACCTGCTCGGGTTTGACCAGTTGCCCCATGGGCTGAGCGGCCTCCGCTTTCGCCAACCACTCTTCGCCAACGCCATGGAATTTCTGCTGAGTCGCACTCTCACCAGGAGTATCCATCCACCCGAGCAGGATGCCGTTGCACCGTATGCGTTTGGCGGCGTAAGCGTTCGCAACGTTTTTCGTGAGTGTTGCGAGCGCCCCTTTCGACGCCGAGTAAGGAGTCAGATAAGATTGCCCGCAGTGGGCCGCCATTGAGATGATATTGACAATACTGCCCGGTTTGCCCGTCTCGATTAAATGCCTGACGACGCCCTGCATCATCAGGAACGGACCGCGCGCATTTGTATTAAAATGCTGGTCCCAAAGCTCGAGGCTCGTATCGAGAAGCGTGCCGCGATCCGCTCTGCCAGCAGAGTTCACGAGGCCGGTAACGCCACCAAAGTGTTTCAGAGCGGTTTCGACGAGCCTATAGCAATCGTCCGCTATCGAGACATCTGCCTTCACAAATAAACAATCCGTGTCAGCCGCGCGGACGTCCTCGGCAGCTCCTGCACCCTTCTCAGAGTTTCGACCGCTAATGACGATCCCAGGCGCCCCCTCCTGCGCGAGCCTTTTGGCTATCGCGAGGCCGAGACCTTGTGTTCCGCCGGTAATAATCGCAATCGTCGCTCGGTTCCTCAAAAATAAGTCATCGGTCATACCAGTTCACTTCGGAGTTGGTTTTGAGTTCGACGGCAGCCCCTAACCGAAGAGAAGCTCCCGCGGCCTCCGCGAGATAGACCGCCCGCAGTCCGTCTATGGCATTGATCGGGGGCGGCATGCCCGCAGCCACACAGCCAAGAAATGCTTCGATTTCCATGCGATAGCTGTGACCGTAACGGTCCATGTAGAACGTGAAAACACGATCCGGCGCCCCGAAGCTCGTACTTGAATATCGCTGAACGGCCGTCGCCCTCGGATTGTCCGAGATGACCATGCCGGCGGAGCCGAACGCCTCGATCCGTTGATCGTATCCATAGACCGCCCGCCGCGAATTTAGGATCACCGCCTGTTTTCCGCTCAGCGTGACCATGGTCACGCAAGCCGTGTCGATGTCGCCGAGTTTGCCGATTTGAGGGTCGACGAGGCAGCTGCCACGACTGTGAATGCTGACTGGCTCTTCGCCGAGGATCCACCGAGCCATGTCAAAGTCATGAATCATCATATCCCGAAAGAGCCCACCTGAATTCGGGATGTACTCGAGCGGTGGCGGAGCAGGATCACGGCTAGTGATCGTCAATTGCTCGAGGTTGCCAATTTCACCTCCATCGATCGCCTTCTTAAGCGCGGCATGCCCCGGATCGAAACGCCGGTTGAACGCAAGAAAGACATTGTTCGCTCGGGGTCCCAACTCACTAATGCACCGTTGCGCGTCTGCCAGATTCGGCGCAAGCGGCTTTTCACACATGACGGCCTTTCCGGCCCTGGTCGCTTGGATGACGAGATCCACGTGCGTGTCAGACGATGTCACCACCAGAACGGCTTCGACGTCAGGATGGTGGAAGGCCTCCTCCGGACTGTGAGCCACTGATGCGCCGGTATCGGCGGCCAGAGATTTGGCCGCCGTCTCGACGACATCGTACACAGTAACGAGCGTTCCTCCGGCTGCACGAATGGCCTTTGTGTGCACTCGGGCCATACGGCCTGCTCCCATTAATGCGATCCCGATCATGATCCTCCTTTGTTCAACACTTGCGGAATTCCGATGTATTTTCAGGTGGCTGGCTGTGCGTAATCGCTTGGCTCGTCGATCAACGTTCGCTTCAGCAGATCAATCGAGCGCCTCATGCCTTCCATCCGAGAGAGCACGACATCCTCATGCTCGATGGATAGCCAGCCGTCATAACCGTTGAGACGAAGACGATAACAAAACTCGCGCCACCATTGCTCACCATGTCCATATCCCAATGTGATATAGCTCCAGGCCCGATCCTTGACTTTCTCGTGTCCGACGGTGTCCAAGCGGCCGGTCAGATTGAGCGCCGCTTGATTCATATAGGTATCCTTTGCGTGCACATGATGGATAGCATCGCCAAGGGCATCGATCGCCACCAACGGGTCGGCACCCATCCAAAAGAGGTGACTCGGATCCAGATTTGCGCCGACAATCCGTCCGATCTCGTTTCTCAGCTTTAGCAAGGTAGGCACATTATAGACCAATTGATGTCCGTGCATTTCGATGCAGAGCTTTGTTACGCCGCATTCTTTGGCGGATGAAGCCAGCTTTTCCCAGAAGGGCAATAGCTTTTCGTTCCATTGCCACTCGAGAATTTCTCCATTCTCAGGGGGCCAGGCGCAGGTGACCCAATTTGGTCGGAGGTCGTTCGGCCCGCCGGCTGGCAAACCGGACATCAACACAATGGTGTGAACGCCAAGCAGTTCAGCAACGCGGACCGTCTCGTAAATGATCTTGCTTTGACCTTCTCCGTCGACGGGATGAAGTTGATTGCCGCTACAGTTGAGCGCCGCCAGCGATAAACCGTTTTGGTCAAGCACAGACAGAAATTCCTGTCGCTTCTCCTTGCTCTTTAAAAGCGATTGCAGGTCGGCGTGCGGAGCAGCGGTCCAATTGCCCATACCGATTTCCAGAGCCGCAAGACCGAGATCGGCCGAGGCTTTCGCAGCTTCTTTGAATGAAAGATGCCCCAAACTTTCAGATACAGCACACAGTTTCATTTTCGCCTCACAATTCTCGAATTATCCGGATGCGTTCTTGCGGCGAATAGCGCCAAGCTCCTTGGTTTCAGTCATCTGTGAAATCTGCGGCTTACCTGTTAACTTCGGTTTTTCCGTTAAATGGGCGTTGCTCTGGTAGCGGCACAGATCCACCACGTTACTTCTTGAGAGCTAATCTTGTCAAAGTTCGATCCGCTAAGCTTGCGAGCACCACGATGA
>DASXBV010000290.1:0-10997 GCA_036491515.1 Chthoniobacterales bacterium | reverse complement strand
CCACCGGTATGTCCGGCAAACGTTCGATGTCCATTGTGAAATCAATAGCGCTTTCTCCTCGATTAGCTCTTTCATCGTGGAGCCATAGACAGAAATGATTTCATGGGTCGGTTCAAGGTTGAGGCAGATTTTGTTCGGCTCAAGTGAGGCGTTTCTTCGTTCCCGCGATATGTCTCCGCCGAGAATCGTTGCGGATCTAGCGTTCGCCGATCAGGAGCTCAGCAGATCGGGGAGCCGGGCAAGGGAATCGAGGACTCTGTCGGGACGGACGACCGGATTTTCCAACTGTTCAGGCCGAAACTTTCCGGTACGAACCAGGACGCCGGCACAACCGGCAGCCAATGCTCCCCCTACGTCGGCCTCCAAATCGTCCCCGATTACGATCGTGTCTTCGGGAGCAACACCCATGCTTTGACAAGCAATGAGAAAGAATTCGCGCGCAGGTTTTCCGATCAGGACGGCCGTCCTCGCGGCCGCATACTCCAAAGCCGCAACCGTCGCGCCAACATCCAGGCACAGGCCGTCGCTCCCTCGAAAATAACGATTCCGGGCTAACGTGATAAAGGCGACTTCTTTATCGAGCAGGAAGCGAAAGCCGCGATTGAGCGCCTCGTAGCTGAGTTCGCCCCCGAGATCGCCGACGAGCACCGCTCGCGGCGAACGATCGACGAACTCGATATCCTGCAAATCTTCCCGCAGCGAATCCTTAAGCAGAGGGTAACAACGGGTAAGGCCATGCTGAAGGAGATATTCACGCGCAATGCTCGGCGCCGTAATGATTGCGTCGGGCGGAAGGTCCAAGCCGAGCCTCCTCATTTTGCTCAGAATGACTGAGCGGGGCTTGCTGGTCGTGTTGGTGACGAGCCGGTAGGGCACATTCCTGTCCCGCAGGAGAGCCAACACTTGCGGAACACCGGGAACAAGGCTCTCCGCTTCCATCACCGTACCATCGAGGTCGATCAGAAAGCCGCGCACCTGTGTGGGAAGCGTCATACCGGCTTCCTGATAGCATATTGCGGGCCGCGTGGCAGCGAAACTGCGAGTCCAAGCCAGAACCAAATTGATTCATCCAGTGATTTCGCAGGCTGACGCAACCCGGGAATTAACCGCACAGCCCAGGTATTCGCTGGCGATAGAGTCAACGAATATTCCACGCGAAATAGTTGCCGCGCTTTGTCCAGAATGCCGGCGGGTCGTTCGTCGTATCATTGAACTGAACAAACGGTTCTTCAGCCGCCGAACGAACAAAATCAAACGCTATGGACGCCACTTACAATTTCAGCCTCGCTCAAGGAACGGCGAAAACCCTTGCTCCCAATCAGTTGCTTAAACTACAGACACTACAGGAGATCTCGACCGGAATGAGCTTAATCAGCTTGTCTGTAGGCTTCTCGATCGTCGGGATGCTGATCATAGTGAACCGGCATCAGGCAGATCTGAGCGATCTCACCGGCGGCAACTGCACTGCGATGGCAGGCGGTATCAGCGCCATGTTAGTGGGCACGGCTTTCTTTGTTGCCACTTGTCTCCATTGGAGGTTCTGCGCCAAACGTTCTGCTGCGGCCTTACGAGCTACCTTAATCGGCATCCGGCGACCCAATGCCGGTTGCCAAGCTAAGGTCGCAGTCCCCCCGGCGAGCTGTAGGCAAGGTCGGGCCATCAGCATCTTAAGATCGATCGAATCCGCCATCGCCTTATATCCGTCATCCTGCGGATGAAGATGATCGCCGCCGCCGTCCCGGTCACTCTGTCGAAGTCGATTGCGCCATCGAACGCACCGCCGCTGCGAATCCATTGGTGAGTTACTGCGCTCCCCTCGGGTTAATTTGAGAACTCAAACGAGATCCGCTAAATTATCTCGTTTGCTCGTTGACCTCCGGGAGCGGCTTCTGGGCGCCGACGAGTTAGCAAGCCAGCCGACGCCGACCGACTTCGGTTTCCGCATCAATCACAAACGAAGGAACAGAATCATGAATCTCGCTGATGACGCAAAGAGAGCCAGGAATACGGTCTTCGTAACCGAGTTGACCGACGGTATATTGGATCCGGCAAAACCGATGCTCGGTCCGTTGGTCGACGGCGGTACCATCGTTGGAAATACCGCACCTGGATGCTGGGGCCCGATGATCACACCGCGGATTCGCGGTGGACACGAAGTGACGCGACCGGTGTTTATCTCAGGCGCAGAACCCGGAGATGCCGTAGTCATTCGAATCCGCGACGTCAATGTCACTTCGTTCGCAACCGCTTCGGGCCACGATCGATGGGTTGAGGGTCACTACCTGGGAGATCCCTATGCCGCTCCGCGCTGCCCGAATTGCGGGACGCTTTACCCGGACACCTATGTCGCCGGGATCGGTCAACAGGCTGTTCGCTGCGTCAAGTGCAATACCCCCGTGACCCCATTCCAAATCGTCAACGGCTACACGACTGTTTTTGACGATAGCCGCCGGGTCGGCGTAACCGTTTTCAAGGAAGCAGCGGAAAAAATTGCCGAGTCAGCCTCCAAGTTCGCCGCATTACCGGAAAGCTCCGTTCAGCATTCGATCCTGACATACGCGCCGCACGACCTCGTTGGCCTCGCCGTCAGGCTTCGACCGTTTCTGGGTCAACTAGGCACAACGCCAGCCGTTCGCATGCCCGATTCTCACAATGCCGGCGACTTCGGCTCAGCTTTGATCGGTGCGCCGCACGAATACGCCATCACCGCTGAACAGCTCGAACTTCGGACGGACGGGCACATGGACATTGACGCCGTTCGACCGGGCGCAATCGTCATAGCTCCTGTCAAAGTGCCTGGTGCCGGAATTTATTTCGGCGACATGCACGCAATGCAGGGAGACGGCGAAATCGCGGGCCACACCATGGATGTCTCGGGCGCTGTCACGTTGCGGGTCGACCTCTTGAAAAACCGAACCCTCGAGGGGCCGGTGCTGTTCCCGTTACCCGAGGACCTACCGCCGCTCGCCCGACCGCTAGACGCGACGGAAATGGCGAAGGTGCGCCATTTGGCGGCGGAGTGGGGCCTTGACAAGATCGAGGAGTCAGCGCCGATCTCGATCGTGGGATCCGGCCCGAATCTAAATAGCGCTACCCAAGTCGGGCTTGGTCGAGCCGCTAAGCTTCTCTCAATGACCGTCCCCGAGGTTATGAACCGCGCTACCATTACGGGCGCGATTGAAATCGGCCGGCACCCCGGAGTCGTACAAATCACGTTCCTCGCACCCCTGACCGCTATCGAAAAGGCCGGCCTGCTCCCATTCGTTCAGGAACAATATGGGATTTGGTGATCGATTATTTGTTGAAAACGACGCCCTTCTTAATCAGAATACACCCATATGGCCGCAACTCTCCCGTCGCGAGAATTGCGAATGCCTTTTTAGCTCTCTCGTAAAAGGCGTGCCGTTCGATTTTTGCGAGGGGCACATGTTTGCCCTCCTCCTGATCGATGACTTTCTGGAATTCCTGCTGTACCTCAGGGATTTCATCCGGGTTATGCACTACTTCCATTCGCAACGCTGGATCATCGACAAACGTGTCGAGCGGAACCAAACGGAGACAGGCTTCCAGCGCGGCTGGGGCATCAACTCCGTCCAATCTCACAAGTCTTTGTGCCATCGAAACAGCGGGGAAATGTGCGTCGACAATTGCGAGATCGTCTCCGTGTCCCATCGAGGCTAATGTGTGGAGTAACTCTGGTGTATGCAGACGGCTGAGGTTTTTGAGCATGGTATTCGATTCATTTGATGGCGCCCTTAGTAAGGCCCTTAGTAAGGCCCAGTGCTAGATATAAAACTGACGAAAAAACGCGAGCTATCTTTTCCAAAACAGATAATTGTTCGAACATGGTCTCGTTCGTCCCCCCAACCTGGAGAACCTTCTATGCGCACAACGCCGGTTGACAAGCCCAAGACTATCCATTCTCTCGGAGAACAAACCAGAAACACCGGCATGCCCCTGGACTTGAGCTGGTTGAAGCAGGTGCAGGTCAACAGGAGCGCGGTGGAACGGCGCGCCTCGACCCTGATCAACCGCCGGGCCGTGAAGAAACAATGGCAGGCTGCCTGGCTGCTTAAGGCAGTAAGCTGCATTGATCTGACGACGCTCAGCGGAGACGATACCCCAGGAAAAATCCATCGATTGTGCGCCAAGGCGCGTCACCCCGTCCGCACCGAGCTGCTTGAGGCCATGGGCGTCGCGGATCTCGGGATCAGCGTCGGCGCAGTATGCGTTTACCCGACCATGGTACCGCACGCCGTCCGGGCACTCGAAGGGTCAGGAATCCCGATCGCCTCGGTGGCCGCCGCGTTTCCCGCAGGACTCAGCCCCATCAGAACGCGGCTCGAGGAGATTCGCTACGCGGTCGGAGAAGGCGCTGCAGAGATTGATATTGTCATCGCGCGCCAACACGTCCTGACCGGGGATTGGCAGGCGCTGTATGATGAGGTGGCCGCTTTTCGCGAGGTCTGCGGAGATGCCTACCTGAAGACCATCCTCGCGACAGGCGAACTCGCCACGCTGCGAAATATCCAGAAAGCCAGTCTCGTCGCGATGATGGCCGGTGCAGATTTCATTAAAACTTCGACCGGCAAAGAAACGGAAAATGCGACTTTGCCAGTCAGTCTCACGATGGTCAGAGCAATTCGCGAGTACCGCGAACGAACCGGCCGCAACGTGGGATTCAAACCGGCTGGCGGAATTCGCACCGCAAAAGATGCCATGGCCTGGCTCATTCTGATGAAAGAAGAACTTGGCCGGGACTGGATGGAACCGGAACTGTTCCGGTTCGGCGCATCGAGCCTGTTGACTGACATCGAACGCCAGTTGGAGCATTACGTAACCGGACGCTACTCTGCCACATACAGGCACCCTATGGCCTGACGGGAAGAAACGTATCTGCGTGTCGGCGTGTCGGCGTTTGGGCTTGTGAGTGATATGACGATTCCTTGAAACAGTGAACGATAAATATAGAACACCACATTATAGGCGATGAGCGGTGAGTCGGCGCGGCGAACGCCGATACGCCGATACGCAATATGTCCACCGTCCGAGAAATTTTTGAAACCATGGAATACGGTCCCGCACCTGAACCCGTGGATCTAGTGCTGAACTGGCTCGACGAGCATCGGCACACATTTCATCCATTTATAAACGGCGAGTTCGCCAGATTCATGGACGAGTCTTACTTTGAATCGGTTGATCCACGTAATGGCCAACCGCTCGCCCGTATTGTCCAATGTGGCGAGTTCGAAGTTAACGCGGCGGTCGCAGCGGCTACCTCCGCGTTCTCATCCTGGTCGGCGCTCACCGGTCACGAACGTGCCCGCTACCTTTACGCCATCGCGCGGCAGATCCAGAAACATTCCCGGTTATTTGCCGTGCTGGAGAGCCTGGACAATGGGAAACCAATTCGCGAGTCGCGCGACATTGATATTCCTCTGGTCGCTCGTCACTTCTATCACCACGCGGGCTGGGCACAGCTTCGGGATGAAACATTCATAGGTTACGAACCAATCGGAGTTTGCGGTCAGATCATTCCATGGGACTTCCCGTTGCTAATCCTCGCCTGGAAAATTGCTCCGGCGCTGGCTGCTGGTAACACGGTTGTACTCAAGCCGGCCGAGTTCACCTCCCTCACTGCCATACTCTTTGCCGAGCTAATGCAGCAGATCTCTTTGCCGCCCGGAGTAGTGAATATCGTCACCGGTGACGGCCAGACCGGCGAATTGATCGTTCGGCATCGAGATATCCAAAAAATCGCATTTACCGGCTCGACTGAGGTAGGACGAATCATTCGACGTAAAACGGCAGGCACAGGAAAAAAGCTTTCCCTTGAGCTAGGCGGCAAATCCCCGTTCATCGTCTTCGAAGATGCAGACCTTGACGGCGCTGTTGAGGGCGTCGTTGATGCGATCTGGTTCAATCAGGGGCAGGTTTGCTGCGCAGGCAGCCGGTTGCTATTACAAGAGAGCATCTCTGCCCCAATGATCGCGAAACTCCGGCACCGCATGGAGCATTTGCGCGTCGGTGATCCGCTGGACAAAGGAATCGATATCGGTGCGATTGTCGCTCCCGTGCAGCTGCAACGAATTCAACGTCTTGTTGAGCAAGGCAAAGCTGAAGGCGCCACCTGCTGGCAACCAAGCCGGGCTCTGCCTCAAGAAGGCCTTTTTTATCCTCCTACCCTCTTTACCGAAGTCGAACCTTCCTCCACGCTCGCGCAAGTCGAGGTCTTCGGTCCGGTTCTGGTCACGATGACTTTCCGGACGCCAGGCGAAGCCGTGGAACTGGCAAATAACACCAGGTACGGTTTGGCAGCTTCGCTCTGGACGGAGAACCTCGATCTCGCCCTTGACATCGCTCCAAAACTGAAGTCAGGCGTCGTCTGGATCAACTCCACGAACCTCTTTGATGCCGCCTCAGGCTTCGGTGGTTACCGCGAGAGCGGTTTCGGACGCGAGGGCGGCAATGAGGGGATGTACGAATACCTGGTCCCAAGCTGGGAACGATTTCTGCCGGCTTACGAAAAGAGCGAAATCACGCTCCATTCTTATCCTGCCAACGTCCCGAATAACGCAAACGTTCAACACCTGATCGACCGTTCGCCCAAACTCTACATTGGGGGTAAACAGACGCGACCCGACGGCGGACACAGTTTTTCCGTAGAGAACTCAGATGGCCGTTATGTCTCCGAGGCCGGGCTAGGCAATCGCAAGGATATCAGGAACGCGGTGGAGGCGGCCAACAAGGCTGAAGGTTGGTCGCGGGCAACGGCCCATCTCCGAGCCCAAATTTTGTATTACCTCGGCGAAAATCTCTCTGTTCGGACTTCCGAATTTTCCAATCGCCTTGAGTTGCTGACCGGGGCCAGCGAAGACGAATCCAAGCGTGAAGTAGCAAAAGCGATCCAACGACTTTTTTATTACGCCGCCTGGGCCGACAAATACGACGGTTACGTTCATCAGACGCCGTTTCGGAACATCACACTCGCAATGCCTGAGCCGTGGGGCGTCCTGGGTGTGGTTTGCCCGGCCGAAAACCCGCTGTTGACACTCGTTTCTTTAATAGCCCCGGCAATCGTAATGGGAAATCGCGTAGTGTCCATCCCATCGTGGCGATTTCCGCTGTTGGCCACTGACTTTTACCAGGTACTGGATACCAGCGACCTACCACCGGGAGTTGTCAACATCGTGACAGGTCATCCGGATGAACTGGCAAAGGTTCTGGCACAGCATGACGACGTTGCGGCCCTTTGGTATGTCGGTTCGGCAAAGGTCAGCGCAATTGTCGAACGCGAATCTGCCGGAAATTTGAAACCCACCTGGGTCAACCACGGTAAACGCCGTAACTGGTTGGACGATCACCAGGCTCAAGGTTGGGAGTACCTTCGACACGCTGTTCAGATCAAAAATATTTGGGTGCCGTATGGGGAGTGAGTGGCTAGTGGCTAGCCACTCCTTCCGCTTGCGTCAAAATCCATGCGCATCAAGAATCCCCCTATGCTAATCGTTCACGTTCAGATCCATGTGAGGCCTGAGTCAGTTCAAGCGTTTCGCGAAGCAACGATCGAAAATGGAAGAAACAGTCTCCGGGAACCGGGCATCGCCAGGTTCGATGTGGTCCAGCAGATAGATGATCCGACCCGGTTCGTTCTCGTTGAGGCGTATCACGATGAAGCAGCAACGAAAGCGCACAAAGAAACTCTGCACTATGCGAAATGGCGCGACACTGTCGCTTCGATGATGGCCGAAACGCGTACAAGCGTGAAATTCACAAACCTGTTTCCGGATGATAAGGAGTGGTAGCGGTGCGCTTCGAATTTGCTACTGCTGGATCCATTCTCTTTGGGCCCGGGACGCTCGGAGAGTTGGCCACGGTGACCGGTAAGCTAGGTAAATGCCCCCTCGTCGTCTGCGGCAGCAATTCCGCCCGAGCACAACCAGTGGTGTCCGCGATGCAGGCAGCCGACCTGAAATTCTGCTGCTTCGAGACCCACGGTGAGCCAACGACCGAGCATATAAAAAGCGGCGTTAATCTCGCGCGCGAGTCGGGATGCGACGTTGTCATTGGTTTTGGCGGAGGCAGCGTTATCGATTCAGCGAAGGCAATCGCCGGACTTGCAACTAACGCGGGTGACATACTCGACTATTTGGAAGTCATCGGAAAAGGAAGACCGCTCGTTGTGCCCGCCCTGCCCTGCATCGCGATTCCGACCACTGCAGGCACTGGAGCCGAGGTAACCCGGAACGCTGTCCTGGCGTCGCCGAAGCACCGCGTCAAAGTGAGCTTGCGCAGTCCATTTCTGTTGCCGCGTGTTGCCATCGTCGATCCTGAACTCACTTTTGGGTTACCAGCTGCAGTAACCGCTTACACCGGCTTGGACGCACTGACCCAGCTCATTGAACCGTACGTTTCCATTCGTGCCAACCCGATCACCGACGCATTTTGTGTCGAGGGCATGAATAGGGCGTCGAGATCGCTCCGACGCGCATTTGAAGATGGACAGGATCGCGCTGCCCGTGAGGACATGGCGCTTGCGAGTATGCTTGGCGGACTAGCTCTGGCGAACTCCGGTCTCGGTGCAGTGCACGGATTCGCGGCACCGATTGGTGGGATGTTTCCTGCGCCGCACGGTGCGATCTGCGCTGCGCTGCTTCCTCGCGTGATGGAAATCAATATTCGCGCACTGCGCGAACGTCTGCCGAAAGCTTTAGGTCGCTACGACAGAGTCGCCGCCATATTGACGGGGCAAAAAGAGGCCGGCGCGCGCGACGCGATAGGCTGGGTCACCGAACTCTGCCAGGCCCTGCAAGTTTCGGGCTTGCGTACATATGGCGTGACTGAGGGCGATTGCGGACCGCTTGTCGAAGAAGCTGCCAAAGCCAGCAGTATGAAAGCAAATCCAATTGCATTGACAAATGAAGAATTGACAGAGGCCTTGAAACGGTCTCTTTAGCCTGCGTCGCGGTAGTCCGAGCCGTGGTTGGCGCGTCGTCCTCGGCTCGGACGGAGCCTCGCCCTACCGCGACGCAGGCTGGAGAAGATTTTTGAAAAAGTTCGTTTTCAATAGGTCTGGCTTTTGGATCATCACTGTCCGGATCGTTTGGCTAGTGGCTCTGGCGGGATTAGTCGTGCGCTTTGCTTGCGGCGGCTTTCGTCGAGTATACGCTTTCAACGACTACATGCTCGCCGGCTTGCACTGGATGCGAGGCGAATACCTTTATGGGAATTGGCGCGGATTCATCTACAGCCCAGTGATAGCGGCGTTCTTCGCTCCATTCTCGTATCTGCCTCCGGCATTTGCCTACGCTCTGTGGCTGCTGGTCAATGCCGGCGCTTTGCTTGGGGGTTTATCCGCCCTTTTTAAGACAAATCTGTTTCCTGATCTCGACCAAAAATGCTTAGCCATGGTGTGTTTGCTTATCCTGCCGCTTGGACTTGGAAATTTAGATGTGGGCCAGGCAAACCCTTTGGTGGTTGGGCTCCTGATGTGCGCGATAGCAGCGGTGCGTGTCAATCGCTGGAGCATCGCCGCACTCTGTATTGCAATCCCGACATTTTTCAAAATATACCCTCTCGCTATAGGTATGTTGATCTGTGCTATCGCTCCCCGACGCTTTGGGTGGCGCCTGCTCCTCGCCCTTCTGCTTTTTGCGGTAGCTCCCTTTTTATTTCAGCATTGGTCCTACGTTTCCGACCAGTATCATGCCTGGATAGAAACGCGCATCTCAGACAATCGACTCAATTACCCAGACAAGTATGTCCCGGTTGATCTCTGGTTTCTGCTCCACTGGGTTGGCCACCTACCGATCCCGCCTTGGTTTTACGCTCTGATCCAGGCCGGGACCGGCATCGCTACTGCTCTCTTGTGTATCTGGGGGACATGGAAAAACTGGAAAACCGAGCGAGTATTAGTCGGTCTTTTCTTCTTGGGCTCGGTCTGGATGCCTCTTTGTGGTCCGGCGACAGAATCTCACACCTACTTTCTCATGGCTCCGGCGCTCGTTATAGCACTGGTTCAGTCGTTCCGCGAGCGGCAGCCAACGGTGCTTTGTGCTTTGCTCTCGCTTGCTTTCGCGCTTCAGCTCATTAACCATGATTCCAGGACTCTCTACCTGTTTCACTTTAAACAACGCTGGGTGTTTTCGGCTCAGCCTCTCTCTGCGCTCCTGTTCCTTGGCTGCTGCGTGTTTTGGCTGCTCAACGACTCATTTTGGCCAGAGGAACGGCCAAGTGCAGCAGTCAGGAGTTACCGGAGTTCAGGAGTTGCAGAATGAGACGGCGGCTTTCCGGTCTGTGGATGGTGATTAATAATCGGCCCCCATGCGATGAAGAATCACGGTAGGGCTAACTAAGCTCCGGGAGGGCGAGGCTCAGGGCGAGGCTCCCGGTAGGGCGAGGCTGCGTCCGAGCCGAGGGGAGAAAAGGGGCCAGGCCCATGAGCGCCAACAGGCCCCATGAGCGCCAACATAATTGAAGCCGTGCAAGTCTCTCCCCTGAAAGGGGGCCAGAAGCCCAGGGTTTTGTATCCGTACAGCGAAGTCTTCGACCTCAAACCGACCAGTGGTCTATACTCGGGCTGCCTGAAAAACCCGGCTCATTTGTTCAACTTTTTGGCGTAACGAACGGTTAGCTCGGTATAGGCACCTCTCCAATCGTCCTCGTCGTCGTCCTCGTTCTCGATCTTTGAACGTTGTTGGCAATCGGCGCGTTTCCTGCGTCCAAATAAGCCGAGAACGAGGACGAGGACGATTGTCTCCGGCGGTAGGACTTGAACTCGGGCTTGGGGCTTTGCGTGATTTTTGCGGGCTAGGCGACCAACGCAGCTACCTGATCCACGCTGAGTTCGTCAAGGCGATGCACTGCTAAATCTGCCTCCTTCAACGCTTCAATGCGATTCGTTGTCGCTACGGCTATGACTTTCATTCCGCCGCGATGTGCGGCTTCGATCCCTACAAGAGCATCTTCGAAGACTACGCAACGACTTGGATCAATGC
>DASXBV010000289.1:0-2348 GCA_036491515.1 Chthoniobacterales bacterium | reverse complement strand
CTCGAGAACGCCAAGCGAACCGGGAGGTTTGGTCTTCCGGTTCATCTTTTCCAATGCGGAGGCGGAAATTTCTGTCTTCACTTTTGCGATGAAGTTTTCTCGCAATCCAGCCATCGCCGGATACGCGGTGAAAAACCCGCGACCAAGTATTCGGACTCCAAGTTTCTGCCTCCGAGGAGGACGCCTTTGCTCCGGCCTTCACCAACCCGGTGGGTCGATTGGCCTTGCCCGAAAATCACTTTTCGGACGGGAGCATCGTAACTTGATACCGCAGCGCAACTGTGACCGATTCTCACGGCCTTCCATGAATCCGCAGGTGTCTTCTACTCTTTGATTGTGTCGAAAATGCCCCCAGCGGAGAGTTCTCGGCAGAATCAACATGTCAAAAAACTAGTCTGCATGGGAACACAGAACGATCCGAGTGTCAATTCTAAGAGATGGGTTACCGGGAAGGTTGGTGAATGGCTTCAAGGAGTTGACAAAGAAGGAGCGCCAATAGCATACGCGCTGGCGGTAGATTCATCGCCGTTCCGGACACTGACATCGGTCGAGCCTGCCGGAGGCCTTACGGTATTGATAAACCCGGATGCACCAGCCGATAGCGCAAAAGCACAAAAGGCGATAGAGGAACTGGCTTCCTGTTATGGGTTTGTTGGCGACTGCGCATATCGAGTCACGATCAGCGGGTCGCCACCCCGCGGAAAAGGCCTGGGTTCGAGCAGTATCGACGTCGCTTCGGCGCTACTCGCTATCAAGGACCAGCGCGGCTTGCGGATCCCCGCGCCAGAATTGTTTAAGCTTATGTGCCGAGTGGAACGCTCGGACTATCTCTTTAACCCCGAGCTGATTGTGGCCGCCAATCCGCGCGACGGGAACTGTTCGGCCGTTGCCCGTACGCCAGAATGCCTGATTCTTGCCTGGGATACCGATCCAGCAACGGCGGTCAATACGGAAGCGGTCCTGCATCTCGACCTAGCCCGGCGATCTTTCAGCGACGAGTACCACGAACTCTCCGGCATGATACAAAGCGGAGAAACGGACCGGCTGCTTCGCGCAGCCACCCGAAGCGCGGAATTAAACGATCGCATCCTGCCGAAAACTGGTTTTTCTATCGCGCACAAGCTGGTGAACGAGCTGCAGAATGTAGGTCTGATCGCTGCTCATACCGGAACAATCCTCGGCTTCGTCCTGCCTGAACCGATCGACAGGGACCTGCAAAGATACGTTTGGAACTTCATAATCGACCAGTATTCAGCTACACCAATGATCTTTGAAGTGGGCGCAGATCCGCCAAGGGACGCGCTCCCGCGCGTGTGGCGTGGGGACGCGCAGGAGCGCATCCCGCCACGGCGTGCGGAAACGCGCCCCTCTACCCCAAAATCGCTTTCGGCAGATGCAAAGCCGGAGGCTTCGCTTACTTTTCTTTCCATATGCCGAAATCGTTCCACGAGTTAACCGAGAAGGAAATTCTCGCGCTGGCCATCTCCCTGGAGGAAGAGGATGGTAGAATTTATGGGGAATTCGTCGAGAGAATGCGACCGACGTATCCAAAAACCGCCGAGGCTCTTGAAGCGATGCGCGATGAGGAATCGGGTCATCGACATAGATTGACTGAGACTTATCACCAACGATTCGGTGATTACATTCCATTGCTCCGCCGGCAGGACGTGAAAGGATTTGTGAACCGAAAGCCGATTTGGCTGGATCGCATCCTGACCGTCGAACAGGTTCGAAACGAGATTGGTTCGATGGAAGAAGAGACAAGGCGGTTCTACGAGGTTGCTGCGCAGAAATCGACAAGCCTTCCCGTTCGTCAGTTGTTGGGCGATCTCGCGGAGGAGGAAAGCAAACATGTGGAGCTGGCCGAAGAACTTGAGAAGAAACAAGTCGAGTCCGGGGAACGTAAACAGGAAGACGAAGCCGCTCGACGAACCTTCGTGCTCCAAGTCGTGCAACCTGGGTTGGCCGGGCTAATGGATGGCTCCGTCTCCACGTTAGCCCCTGTCTTCGCGGCCGCGTTCGCGACGAGGAACAGTTGGGATGCATTTCTCGTCGGACTCGCCGCCTCAATTGGCGCCGGGATCAGCATGGGTTTTGCCGAGGCTTTGTCCGACGATGGCGCCCTGAGTGGACGCGGACAACCCTGGTTGCGCGGTACCGTTTGCGGAGCAATGACCACTCTTGGAGGAATCGGACACACGCTTCCGTATCTCATTCCAAACTTTTATTACGCCACTACCGTGGCCGTCGTTGTTGTAGCCATAGAATTGTCCGTGATTTCCTGGATCCGGCATCACTACATGGATACGCCCTTAATGGCTGCCATTTTTCAGGTAGTTCTCGGCGGA
>DASXBV010000288.1:0-3758 GCA_036491515.1 Chthoniobacterales bacterium | reverse complement strand
ACCTACCGCCAAGGGTAACCCGACCAGACCGTGGAACAGATAAGCAGTGACGGTCATCGTCAAAAGGACGAGGACAATTGCCATTGGGAGAATTGAGCGAAGGTTCAGTCGAAAATCTCTCCACGAGGTGAAAATGGCCGCCGGATAAAGAAGCGGCGGAAGAAAGAGATTAAACACCAGTTTCGGTTCGAGGTGAATCGCAGGAAGACCCGGGATTAGAGCGAGGACTACACCACCGATCGTGAGAAGAATTGGATATGGGACTCGAATTTTGGCGGCAACGATCGACAGCAGTGCGACCGCAACAAGACAAATCAAAATTAATTCGGTTTCGTCCACGATGGTTCCGATTGCGCCAGGGTTCTCTCCGGGATTAGATAAGGCGTTCAGTTATGGCCAGACAATTCAAGCCGGTGCGTTTTTTTTGATGATGGGAACGGCGGCGTTCATCGTGTGCGGCATCACGGCGTTCTACATTCATCGCTCAGCTTACGGCCGAACCGCGGAAGAACGGGCTGCGTACGCAATTGGGGAGAGAGCAGGCGAGCAAGCTCCGCACGACGAAAAGCTACCAATGGCCGCGGAGTTGAACATGATGGCTCAGAAGTATTTCAAGCGGCAGGGAACCGACAATCAGCAGAACTGGAACCTCGGATTTGAAAATGGTTACAGCGATGGGTTCAAGAAAACGCATTCGCGTTAGTTCGTTCAAATTGAGGGATTTTGAACGCCCCTTCCTGCGGCACTGTCTAGTTTGCACTATGACCAAACTCATTGCGTTAGTAGCGGCGGGACTGTTTGCGGCAGGGACGATGTTCGCAGGCGAACATGGGAACTGCACAAAACAAGTCGGAAACGGAGCGAAGGCAGCGTGTCAGGTTTCGTTGGCCAGTCTTAATCTCACAACTGAACAGAAGACGAAAATGGATACGGCTATGGCGGAGCATCAGAAGGCCGGTTGCTCTGAAGGCAGCGAGGCCAAATACATGCAAGAAGCAAAATCAATCCTGACTCCAGAGCAGTACGCGAAATTCAAAGCCGAGTGCAAGAAGGGCGAAAAAGATAAGACGCAGGCTTGATTTTCCAATTTGCAATTGGATTTAGGTTCGCGCCGAGTGAAATCTCGGCGCGTTCCACGTACAGCTTCGACGTCGGCGTTTCGGCACCGACGTTCTCACTTCGAGCGGCAGGGTAGTAGAACGCTACAAAGACGCAGGCTACGAGGAGATCGTCCGAGGTTCGTGTTTGTTCGCTTCGTATGAATTCTGTTTAATGCAAGCCGACGGACCCAGGTGACCGGACTTTCGACGCACTTCCATGCACGCAAAAAGCGCACTCAAATGGACGATCGGCGTAATCGCGTTTGTGATTCTTATCGGTGTTGGCGCGATGGTTTGGTTGTTCGTCGCTTTTTTTGTCTCCATGGAAAGAGGCGAACAACATCGCCGCCAATTCGACGCGGAGCTGCGCTCGGGACGATGGGACTTTGGCAATCAACCGGCCTTGTTCGCTGTCGCCCAAGGTATCGTAAAGGATGATTCGGACGCCATTCGTGCGGCCGCAAAGGGCGTCCCCGATTTGCAGGCGCCCGGCCGAGACGGCGCGACGTTGCTCTACTTTGCTGTGACGCAATCGTGGCAGCGCCCGGAATTAACCGAGGCGGTCAGAACTTTGCTTTCGCTGGGCGCAGATCCGAATTACACAAACGGAAAGCGTGACTCCTTCGCAATGGCTAACGCGGTGCACGCATCGGCGCCGGTTCTCCGCGCAATGCTGGAGGCGGGTGGCAATCCAAACACCCGCGACGAGTTTGGCCGGCCAATGATCCTCATGAACTGGTATCTGGGTTACTACAAAGATCAGGCGAGATCGCGACTTGAGCTTCTCCTTGATCGTGGCGCTGACGTCAATTCTACAATCCCCGAAGATGGGTCGGATTCAGCTGGGTATCCGTTGCTGCTTTACCGCACAAAAATGGGACTCGATGACAGCCTCGCTTATGCAGATGCGCTGACCTTGCTCGACCGCGGCGCCGATCCGAATCGTGCCGGCGCTGATGGAATGACGTTTGGAAAGATGCTGATGGACCACCGGGCGCATTTCCAGCGAACGCCGCCGGTCGAATTTATTGTGCTTTGGGACTGGGCCGAGAAACACGGGGTCGTCCAACAAGCGCAATAGATCTGTTAGCTATCGATCAGCTAACATGCCTGCTCGACAACCTCGCTATGACTTCTGTATTAGGTCGCCGTCATGAACCCGCCTCCTCTACCGATTCGAAAACGATTTCCGTGGATCCTTTATGGGATTACGCTTGTGCTGATCGTTGGGTTCGCCTTTGCGCCAGTGGGATCAGTAATGTTATGCGCTTGGATTGCGAATGCGCGCGGGTGCAAAGTGGATGAAGGCTCGGTGCATCCCTGCATCATAAACGGCCACGATTACGGCGAGCTCCTTTAAGATCTCGGCGTGATGGGTTGGTTCATGCTTGTTACTATTCCCGGCGGCCTAGTGGCATTTGTCAGTTGGCTGATCCTTCTTATCCTTCATCGCGTCGCATGGAGAAAGCGGCTCTCTGCCGGTCCTCCTCCGATTCCTCAGCCGTCATCTACAGCGTGACCGCCGCTTCGACAACGGTGTCGCAGGCAGAATTTACGGCTGCTCGGCTTTGGCTAGCAACTGCAGCTCTTGCCGCAATTGCATGCCTTACCGTCATTCATAGGGCAATTCTTGCCGCTCTTCTTGCACGTGGGCTGATCTGCGGCCAACGCAGTTGCGCAAATCATCGCCGTGAGAATCGAGAAAAGAATTTTGGCGTAATTTCTCATATAGATTCAATCTTCCGCAGCAACCAAAGTTACGCGAGTAGAATAATTAGAAAACATCTTCGCCAACCGGCGATCCGGGCGGCGGAGGACGGGGCTCGGAACCATCGTAGTTCGAGCTTTGAGTAGCTGAAACGTTGAGCGAAGCTGCGAGCCAATGAAAGATCTAACTCAAGGGTCGGTCACCCGCCTTCGCCATCCTCCTTCGTCGTACTACGGCGCGACAAGAGCCTACGCCATGGCGGGACCAATAGTTTTGAACACGCCGGGCACATCGCGGACGCCAACCAGCTTATGAAAGATCTGACGACGGGCTCGGTCACCAGACATTTAGTGCATATGTCTGCGTTTCTGGCCATGAGCATGGCGGTGCAGACCCTTTATTTGCTGGCTGATCTCTACTGGGTGGGACATCTGGGGAAGGAGGCCATCGCGGCGGTCGGTGTG
Source organism: Chthoniobacterales bacterium (assembly GCA_036491515.1). GTDB lineage: Bacteria > Verrucomicrobiota > Verrucomicrobiia > Chthoniobacterales > JAFAMB01 > JAFAMB01. The sequence continues at coordinate 486 of DASXBV010000288.1, read as the reverse complement.
GCGGGCAACATCACGATGATTGTGCTTGCGCTTACCCAAATGCTGGGTGTGGGCACAACTACATTGATCGCACAGGCGGCTGGAAGAAAAGATCAGGTGCGCGCCGAGCTGGTCTTCAATCAGTCTTTCGTCATGTCGATCGTGATTGCGTTCGCCCTTGGTATTGTCGGATTCCTTCTGCGCCCGGCTTATTGTGATTGGCTGAGCGCGGATGCCACTACGGCGACGTTGGCAAAAGCTTATCTCCTCTGGTTTCTGCCCGGGCTTTTACTGCAGTTTCCCCTCGTGGCGCTGGGCTCGGCCCTGCGCGCCACCGGGATCATCAAGCCGGCTGTCGGATTCCAGGTGTTGAGCGTGCTGCTTAATATCGTACTTGCTCCCTTGCTTATTTTTGGGATCGGTCCATGGCCTAAACTCGGAGTAACCGGCGCGGCGCTCGCAACCTTCATTTCCATTCTCGTCGCCGACGTGCTGATGGTGATCTAT
>DASXBV010000287.1:0-5246 GCA_036491515.1 Chthoniobacterales bacterium | reverse complement strand
GGCTCCCTTAGTCTGCCAGAGATGGATCGTTTATGGGACGACGCGAAAGCAGCCGGTCCGTGAGTGGGCATGATGCCCCAGCTCCCCCCTAAACCTAAACTCCGAAGTTGAGGAGTCGTCCTCGAGAATCCGAATGTGTTTTACAATCGGGCAAACGGAACAAAATAGTTGCGGGACAAATGGGGGTCTTTGCCGGCACAGAACGCCAATGTACCGAGGACGAGCACGACGACTATAAGGACGAGAACGATTCCCAAATTTCGGAATTTGGGCTAAAAGGGCGCCAAAATTCAGGGGTTTCAAACCCTGGGTTAGGCGTTTTGATGTGGTGTGCCCTCAAGGGGCACCAGAATGCGGCACGCCGTCGAATGCTATCGTGATTGAAGGCGTTGGCTGCGCGCTTCTTCATGTAGTCGTCGAGGAGCCAGGGGATCACCTTGCTCTTGTCGAGCGTCTGCTTTGTTATTTGGTTGATTCCATCTTTAACCCCTTTCTCCCCGGAGTTGCCCGCGCTTCGCCCAATCGCAGCTCTTTACTCCTTGATAAAAGCCCGGAAATTCTGGCTGAGACGTCGCCGGCGGAAACCGCGATGATGACGACGAGTCCTTTGGCGACGAACTGCACTTCAGATGGCAGGCGCAACATATTCATCGCGTTGCCGATTGACCCGAGGAAGAAGACGCCGATCAACGTTCCTACGATGTTTCCTTTGCCACCTTTTAGCGCCGTGCCGCCGATGACGACCATGGCGATGCTGTCGATTTCCAGGCCCTGTCCGAGTGTGATGATGCCGGTATTAACCCGGGCGAGCAGCAACACTCCTCCGATCCCAACCAGGAACCCCATGATGATGTACACCGAGAGTCTCATGTTCTGGACGTTGATGCCCGCCAGGTAGGCTGCGTTCGGGTTGGTCCCGACAGCGTAAACTCTGCGGCCGTATTTAGTGTAATTAAGGAGCAAGCTGGCCAGGAACGCGATCACGAAAAACATCAGGACGTAGGGCGGGATGATTAGGTTGAGATGACTGATCGGGTCCTTCGCCCCTTGGATGAGGTTAACCTTAAGCAAATCGAGCTCCCCAGTCATAATCACTTCGCGCGAATTGCATAGGAGAAGCGCAATTCCCTGAAACGTGATCATCCCGCCAAGGGTGATGATAAAGGGTTCAACTTTGGTGCGGGAAATAATGTAACCCATCACAGTCTCCAGCACGACCGCCGACGCGATCCCGAGAAGGACTGAAGGGCCGACGCCGTAGTGCCACTTAGAGATCGCGGTTGCGGTCACGATCGAGACGAGCGAGGCAAGCATTCCAACCGAAAGATCGATTCCACCGGAGATCATTACGATCGTCATGCCGACGGCGACAATCCCAGGGACTCCGACCTGCTGAAGAATGTTCAAAAGGTTCACCGGCGTGATGAACGTCGGGAACTTCTGGCCACCCCACATGATTAGCTGCAGAATGACTATAACGATCACAAACCCGATAAAGATCGATAGGACTGTTAGGTTCTCGTGCCGCTTAAAGATAGATTCGGCCTGCGGCCGCTTCTGGTGGCCCTGAGCCTGAGCCTGTTGCTGCAACGTTGGAGAGTTGTCGTCACTCATATTGTTTTGTCACCGATTGAGTGGATGAGGATGTTTTCCTCTGTGATCTGTTCCGTGGACAGTTCGGCTGCTATTTGACCGTTCTTCATGACCAGCACCCGGTCGCTCATGGAGATGATTTCCGGCATATCCGACGAGACCATAATAATGGCTTTTCCATGTTTGAGGAGATCGACCATGACCTTGTATATCTCCTGCTTCGAGCCGACATCGATGCCGATGGTCGGCTCATCGAATATAAAGATTTCGCCGTTCGTGTTGAACCATTTTCCAAGCACCACTTTCTGCTGGTTGCCGCCGGAAAGGTTAACGACCCGCGTCCGGGGTTCTTTTGCCTTGATATTCAGTTGATTGATGAATTTCTCCCCCGTCCGCCAGTCGTCGATCTGCTTGACAACGAATTCATGGGTATTCACCAGGTTCGCGATCATCACGTTCTGCGCGATGGTCTGCGGCAGGAAAAGGCCGGTATTTTGTCGGTCTTCGGTGATGAAGCACATCTTGTTTCTGATGGCCGATTCCGGAGTTCCATGTTTCATTGCTTTGCCACGAATCCGGATTTCGCCAGAATCGAGGCGAGCGCTGCCAAACAGAACGTTCATGAGTTCCGAACGGCCGGATCCTGCCATTCCTGCGATCCCGAGGATTTCTCCTTTCCGAAGGACGAACGAGATATTTTTTGCGCCGTTCCCAGAAACGCTTCGGGCTTCGAAAACGACTTCACCGATCGGCACCCGTTCCCGGCGATAGAATGTGGAGGGGTCGCGGCCAACCATGTCTTTGATCAGCGTATCCTTCGTCAGGCCGTTTATAGCATAGGCGCTGACTTTGCGTCCGTCGCGCAATACGGTGACCCGGTCTGCGATTTTGAAAACCTCTTCCAGGTGATGCGAAATGTAGATGATCCCGAGCCCGGTTTTCTTGATCGTCTGGATGATGTCCAAGAGGTTATCAATCTCGACTGACGAGAAGGATGCCGTTGGTTCGTCCAGGATAATCACGCGCCGTTTGAACACGAGGCCCTTGGCGATCTCGACAGTTTTTTGTTCGCCGCTGCTCAGTTCGCCCAGTTTCGTGTCCGGACTTAGATTGCTTTTGAGATATTTAAGGACTTCTGCGGTCTGCCGGCGCATTTCTTTTTTCTGCAGAATGCCCCGATGCACAACCTCCGACCCGGTGAAAATGTTTTCCACGATGCTCAACGTCTCGAAGACAACGTGCTCCTGATAAATGGTCTGGATCCCAAGCTTCATGGCAAAATGAGGGCTCAGGAACACACTGCATCCTTCGAAAAGAATTTGGCCCCCTTCGTCTGGTTGATAGGCGCCGGAGAGAATCTTGATCAGCGTTGATTTGCCCGCGCCGTTTTCGCCACAGAGGCAATGCACCTCGCCTTCTTTCAGATCGAATGAAATATTTTGCAGCGCTCGGACGCCGGGAAACGTCTTTGAGATATTTCGCAGTTGCAGGATCTCGCTCATCCGGGGGAGTGATTGTTTGTTCAGCTTCGATCCGCTTATGCGGACAAGTCATCTGAGCGAACAAACTCAATTTAAACTGATTCGAAAACGATTGGGAGAGCGAAATCGCATTTATTTCGCGGTCGGAAAAAAAAGGGTCGCGAGAATAGCGCGGATCGGGATTGAATCTAAGCGAGCAAAGTCTTATGTCTACACCATCGCGAGGAGCCTCGAACACAGGGTGGCCAACAGGCCCCGGGGTGAACGTGTATCGAACTTCGTGGATAAATCTCAGACCCCCCAAAACCTTAAAGCATTGGCACAACAAGATGAAAGAAAGTATACACAAACGGTCAAACGAGCAGCGGATGAAACGCCCGGCATTATTGTTAGTATTTTTTGCTGTCCTGGGAGCTATGAGCTTCCCGGTCGGTAGCACGCAAGCAGCTGAGGAAGGCAAGGCGAAGGTCATTGGCTACTACATGGACGCTTCCGATGACTACTACAAGGCAGGCTTCCAGGTATTCAAGGCCCTCGCAACTAATGCGGGCTGGCAGGTGCTCGACGTCGTTGGACAGGGGACCGCGCCCGAGCAGGTTTCTGCAGTCGAAAACTTCATCACTCAGAAGGTCGATGCTCTAGTCGTCGTTCAGAACTCGCCGCAGACCACTTCCGAGTGTCTGAAAAGAGCTCATGCTGCAGGGATTCCTGAGTTTCACCTTACCCATAACCCACCGAACGAGCCCGGGCTCGCCGGCTTTGCCGGATTCGACTGGGTGTATGACGGAGAGCTCGCCGCCGAGTCGGCCATGAAGCACAATGTCAAAAAGCTAATCATGATCGAAGGAAAGCTCGGCCAAGGTACCGCCGCCGGTCAGACTCAAGGCTTCCTTCAGGGCTACAAGAAAGCGGGTAAGGATATCGGCAACCTTCTCGATAGCGTCGGCGTGAAAGGTGCAGGCGGCAAAGACCTTGAGGTGGTGTTCTGGGGCTCCGGCGGTTGGTTCGCCGACCCCGCCAAGAAGGTCATGCAGGACGCTATCACTTCCCTGGGACCAGATGGATTTGACGGCGCGTACGTCCAGAATGATGAAATGATGACTGGTGCACTCCAGGCCATGCAGGAAGCTGGACTCGATCCGAGCAAATACTGGCTCGGATCCAGCAACGGCAAAGAGAAGTCCTGGGATTGGGTTGCCAAGGGATTGACGACCATGGACGTCAATCAGTGCCCAACGCTCGAAGCTGATATCTGTTTTCAGCAGATATCAGCCTACTTCGCAGGAAAGCCTTATAAGAAAGCCGTCTTTGTAAACTTTATGCCCTACGAGAAGGACACGGTTGACAAGTCTAAGATGATTCCCTGGATCCTCGATGACTATATGGCGAAGAGGGCAGCGCACGCTTTCAAGTACGACATCAACGATCCCGTCTTCAGAGCGAATCCCGCTTACCAATAAAGCGCCGCTGGCGGCGCAACGTGACGGAAAAACGTTACTTGTTCTTCAAATCAAATGACAAAAAGGGAAGGCTGTGCAAACAGCCTTCTTTTTTTTAATTTTGACCTCCGCCCTGGTCACCGGTATCTGCGGCGACCAATTCTCCGTTGCGGAATCTCAAAATGAAATCTTTCGAGCCTCCGAAAGCACCAACGGGCTTACCCATGCTCATCAAGGAGGTAGTCGAATCCGCTATCGGTGAATCTTTCGGATAGCTAGTCCCCGGCTTTTGATCGCTCTGTACTGCATTCATAAGACTGATCCTCTACTAAAAGATTAGGCATCGCGAGTGGTGGAACACCCGCTCATATATATCGCTTTACGATATACTGTAAGGGGTTAGCTGCAAGTCTTTTCTCGTAACGGATTCGGTGCCGAGCCTGGACGTGCCAGGCCGGATCGAACGGTCGGGGCGCGCTCCCCTAAGCGCTAACTTAAACGGCTGCGGATCTCCCATACGGTAAGTAAAGCGTCCCGCTTTGCCTACTCGGTAAACGAACCGTCCTCGATTTGGCTCTTCCAGTATAAACGCAATGCGGCACGCTAGGCCTCCTTCGCTACGCTACGGCGCGCCCTCGTCTTGCGGCCAGCATAGTCGGACAACTTGGCCGCGACGTAGGCCTTGCGGAGTCGGGCTTACCGCGGGTAAAGCGGGACGCTTTACTTACTCCGC
>DASXBV010000286.1:0-2417 GCA_036491515.1 Chthoniobacterales bacterium | reverse complement strand
CGCCATGGAGTCAGCCAGTTGCGCAGCGATATCATGCGGTAAGGAAGATTTTCCCGCGAAAACTTCGCGAATGGTATCCCAGACCTGCCGCGGTTCCGCTCCCTTCAAGAGATAGCCTTTCGCTCCCGCAGTTAACGCGCGCCGCAGGTCTTCTGTTTTCGCAGAGTTGGTCAGCACGATGATTCGTGGCGAGGGCTTTCGCGACATCAACTCGGTCACAACCTCCTGACCATCCTTTTTCGGCATCCGAAGATCGAGTATAAGTATGTCCGGGGAAAGCTCATCGTAGAGCAGGCAAGCCTCCTCCCCGTCCTGAGCTTCGCCCACAACTTTCAGATCGTTCTGCAGCGCCAGGATCATCATTAGTCCTTCGCGAACGACCGGATGATCGTCTGCGATCAGGATCCTTATTTCTTTCGGCGAAGATTTTCCGGAAGAGCTCATAATTTTGAGCGGCGCTCCTCTTTTTGAATAAACAATACAGCCTGCCAGCACCGAGGATCGCTGTCGAGCGCAAATGATCACTAAGCGACTGACGACTAACATTTGCGTTTGCGACTACCAAGAAGCGTTCATTGATGCGAAAGTGCTCTTCCCACGCTCTCGAGCAGCTCAGCCGCCGCGCCCATTGCCCGACGACTATCTTTGCTGCTGAATCGCTGCAAGAGCGAAAAGAGTCCCGGTGTCTCTGATCGCTTCGCCGATACCTGAGCCAGTCCGTCAGGAAGTGCGCGCGCGACAGCGCTCAGCAATTCAGGCTCGATTTCGCCCAACGCTTTACTAAACAAGAGCAGATTGCGAATCGTGCGTATTGCCTCCGGCGTTTTGACAACTTCCACTACGGTCTCAAGCAAGGTTTCGCCCGCACCGAGTGCTCCCTTTAGTGTATCGAGGACACCGCGATCATGTAAGCCCTGGAGCAGCTCGTAGGCAGCAAGCAGCGCTTCGGCATGGTCCAACGGAGCCTTGTCCAAGCGATCGCGGAGTTCTTCACGAGCATCACGCGCTAATGGTTGAAAACGAATCGGGTGAGCCATGGTCTTTCTATTGATGGTCGGTCGACGTTGGCTGGTTTTGCACGGATTGCCGCGTTCCAGGCATCCAATAATCCGGCCGTTTCCATTTGCGTTCGACTTCTACGCCACGCTGCGGAGTCGGATGCCCAAAGCGATGATTGCCCTTGGGTAACGGCGATTCACCCTTCTCCGTGAGTAAGCGCATTTTGACCGAAGTATCTTTGTATGCAGGCGTATGGGTAACAGGATCCGTGTGGCTACCGGTAAGGCGGTTGACCGGACTTTCACTCGAATTCATCGGCATATAAAGTTCATGCCCTTGCACTCGATCCGTCACCAGCGCACGGACGCGAACCCGACCATGCCGAGAGGTCAGTTCGACCCAGCGTCCACTCTCGATCCCGCGCTCAGTCGCGAGTTGCGGCGAGATCTCTACCCAGACGTCCGGAGTCTTCTCTTTAATTCCGTCCACCCGATATGTCAGGTTCCCTTCGTGGAAGTGTTCGAGCAGCCGACCATTGTTCAAATGCAGATCAAATTCTGCGTCTACCGGTTCAGCCGGTTCACTCCATGCCACCGGGAAAAATCTGGCTTTTCCATCCGGGAAATTGAAGCGCTCGGTGAACAGGAGCGGCTCACCCCTACCATCCGGGTGAACCGGCCACTGTAGTGATTTCCAGCCCTCGAGCCTTTCATACGTCACCCCGGCAAACAGCGGCGTAAGCGAGGCTATCTCATGCATGATTTCGGATGGATGATCGTAGTTCCAGCCCGCACCTAATCGGTTGGCAATTTCCTGAATGATTTGCCAGTCCGGCTTCGCACCATCTAACGGCTCAAATACTCGGTGGAGCCGCTGAATACGCCGTCCTGTATTTGTAAACGTGCCTTCTTTCTCCAGGCTCGGCGCTGCCGGCAGTACTACGTCGGCAAAGCGGCACGTTTCACTAAAGAAAATTTCCTGTAACACAAAGAATTCCAACTTGGAAAAAGCGTCTGCAACCAGATTCGCATTCGAATCCACGAGACTCATCTCTTCGCCGTAGATGTACATGGCCTTAAGCTTACCTTCGAGAATTGCCTCTACCATCTCATGATTGTCGAGTCCCCTGGTCGACGGTAATGGAACACTCCATCCCTTCTCAAAACGAGCTCGTACCTCTGGATCATCTACTTCCTGATAGCCCGGAACTTGATTGGGCATCGCACCCATGTCGGCTGCCCCCTGAACATTATTATGTCCACGCATGGGGTAGGAACCTGCTCCCGGACGCATGTAATTACCGGTGAGCAGCAGCAAGTTTGAAATGGCGGTAGCAGAATCCGATGCATTCGTGTGTTGGGTTATGCCCATTGCATAGACAATGCATACGCCATCTGCCTTTGCGATCATCTCGGCTA
>DASXBV010000285.1:0-4614 GCA_036491515.1 Chthoniobacterales bacterium | reverse complement strand
CTGATAAATCCGGCTGGGCCGGCTGTTCCGGTTGAGGCGTGGGAGACGGATTGCCGCCAAGTTGAGGAAGTTTCTCGAAATTTTGCTCGAGAAAACCGTCGAGCGCACCCCAGCCTCGTTCCAAATAGCCGGGAAGCGCGGAGGAAAATTTCACGCTTTCAGTGTAGATCGAGGGAACGACTCCAACGACCAACAGGACAGCACCCAATAAAAACGTTCCGAATACGATAATGACGGCCAGAAGCCGAGGCAGTCTTCTACGGGCCAACCAGCTGACCACCGGCTCCAATAAATATGCAAACACTCCGGCAACTGCCACCGGCAAGATCAGCGGCTGAAGAAACGCGAGAATTTGCGTGGCGACGTATAAGGTGAAAATAAAGATCCCAGCGATCACCAGCAAAGAGAGCGAAGTGATCGCATTCCATAGCATCTTTTTCTGCCAGGGAGTCGGATACAAGATTAGCAGAAACATGATTACGACAATCGAAGGTTGCAACGAAAAAGCGCGTCAGCGTAGCGCGGGCGGGCGCTTTTTGTACCCATGGAAGCAACGGGCGGGACGCCAATTTTGAAGAAGCAAAGCGGGACGCTTCGCTTACACCTGCATTTAAACGGATAAACGGGTAGAATGTCTGATCTCTAACATTGAATATGACCATCTCGACTGAGGCGATAACGGAGGAGGTGAACACCAACGGCCAATGGGTTCACGCGGTTCAGAATGAAATTTCCCGAGTGATCGTAGGCCAGAAATATCTTATAGACCGGCTGCTTATTGGGTTGCTCGCGAACGGCCACGTTCTTCTGGAGGGGGTTCCCGGATTGGCGAAAACACTCGCAGTCAAAACGATGGCGTCTTGCATCAACACAAACTTTCGTCGCCTCCAATTCACACCGGACCTGTTACCAGCGGACATCATCGGGACCATGATCTACAACCCGCGTGACGGTGAATTCCGAGCAAAACTCGGCCCCATATTTTCCAACCTGATTTTGGCTGACGAAATTAATCGCGCTCCTGCGAAGGTACAGAGCGCCTTGCTCGAAGCGATGCAGGAACGCAGCATCACTATCAGCGAGCAGACGTATCCTCTTTCGGATCCGTTTTTGGTGCTGGCTACGCAGAATCCGCTCGAGCATGAAGGCACCTATCCACTTCCGGAAGCTCAGCTGGACCGGTTCATGTTAAAGCTCAACATCGGTTATCCGTCAAAGACCGAGGAGCGCAAGATCCTGGATCTCATGGGTACCTCAGCACCGAATCTCTCGGTTGAAACTGTCGCGTCATCGGAAGAAATCATCCGCTCACGCGACATCGTAAATCGCATTTTTATTGATGAGCGGGTGAAAGATTACATCGTTGATATTGTGTGGGCGACTCGGCGGCCTAAGGATTACAACCTCGGCATGGATGGATTGATCAGGTACGGGGCCTCGCCACGCGCAACGATCAATCTTACCCTGGCAGCTCGCGCCCATGCCTTCCTCAACGGAAGGGGTTATGTCACTCCGCATGACATCAAATCCGTCGGTCCGGATGTCTTGCGGCACCGGGTAATCATCAGTTACGAAGCAGAGGCCGAAGAAGTCACCAGCGAGATAATTGTTCAGAGAATTTTTGCCGGTCTCGCGGTCCCTTAATATCAATTGATGCAGTCCGTACCTGAGATCCTAAAAAAGATCCGTAAGCTGGAACTCCGAGCCCGCCGGTTTGTGGAAACGGCTTTTGCCGGCCAGTATCACAGTGTCTTTAAAGGGCGCGGAATGAATTTCCACGAGTTCCGTCAATACGATTTCGGCGACGAAGTCCGCTCGATCGACTGGAACGTGACAGCTCGAATGGGTGAGCCTTATGTCAGGAAGTATATCGAGGAACGCGAATTGACAGTGATGCTCTTGATCGATGTCAGTGCGTCTGGCAGTTACGGCAGCGTGAATGCCAGTAAGCGGGAATTGGCCGCAGAAGTAGCTTGCCTCCTCGCATTTTGTGCAATTCGAAACAACGATAAAGTCGGGTTGATACTTTTCACGGATCACGTGGAACTCTACATCGCGCCAAAAAAAGGACGGACCCATATCCTCCGATTGATCCGTGAAATTCTCTACTATGAGCCGAGCGGAAGAAAAACCGATCTGGCGCAGCCTCTGGACTTTCTAAATCGGGTGACCACTAGACGAGCCGTTGTTTTTATTCTCTCGGATTTTCAAGCCGTTAATTATGAAAAACCCTTAACGATCTCAAGCCGCCGACATGACCTGATTGCGATTCCAATCGAAGATCGGGGCGAACATTCTTTGCCGGATATCGGCGTCGTCCGAGTTGAAGATCCGGAGAGTAGCTCGATTTACGAGATCAATTTTTCCGATCGGCGCGTACGATCCGAGTTCAGCAAACTCGCCGAGCAAGAACGGATCGAACGCGAAGCTTTGTTCCGGAGGAAAAGCATTGATTCCGTCTCGCTTCGTACCGACCAGGATTATTTTCCTTTGCTCCGGTCATTCTTCATCCGCAGAGCAAACCGGCTGAGACTTCAATGATTTGGTTTTTTCTAGCACAAGCCGTGCCTAAAGCTCCGGACGAACTTGAGGACATTCGGCCACCGATCGCCGGGGCCCCTTCTCTCTGGCTCGTGATCATTCTGGCCACCTTGCTACTGCTCGCGGTTGTTGCATACTTTCTTTGGCCTAGTCCGAAACCTAAAACGGTCCAGCCCCCTTTGCCAAGAGAGGTGGCCAGGCGGCGCCTGAAAGGAGTGAAATCAAGAATTTTCAGCGATAGTGGTTACAACGTCAGCATCGAAGTTTCCGACATTCTCAGAAGCTTTATAGAGCAACAGTTCGGCATCAGAGCCGTTCGACAAACCACGATCGAGTTTCTGAGCGAGGCTTCGCAAAATTCCCATTTTGATCTCGCGCAGCAGGAGAGGTTGCGCCAATTTTTGGTTGCCTGTGATGCGATCAAGTTCGCCCGAGTTGCCGTTGGGCCGGCGGACAGCGACGTTTTGTTTGAGCAGGCTTCTGTTTTCGTGGAGGAAGCGCAGTGAATATGTCCTTCCGATTCGAGCAACCCTGGTTTCTGCTTTTGCTGGCTCTGCCGCTGGCGCTGTGGTTCATCGGCAAACGCCTGCAAAAGCAGCCAGTCATTCGATTCGCCGCCGCACGAATCTTCGCAAAGGCACCGATTTTTAAGGGCTCCTGGTCTAACGTTATCCGTAACGCGCTCTATTACCTCGGCTGTTCATGCCTGATCGTTGGCCTTGCCCGGCCACAGTTTGGCGTCGCCACAAGCCGGGTTCGGGCAAGCGGTATCGATATCATGCTCTTGCTTGACGTCTCCCTCTCAATGCTCTCGGAAGATTTTTCCATCGGATCCCAGCGCGCGAGCCGTCTGGAGGTTGTTAAGCAGGTGACCGAGAAATTTATCAGCGGCCGGCCCGATGATCGTATCGGCCTTATCGCTTTTTCAGGTCGCGCTTACCTGATCAGCCCACTCACGCTCGACCACAAATGGTTAATTGAAAACCTCGCCCGCTTGAGTCTCCACCGTGTTGGTGACCAAACCGCACTCGGACCTTGCCTTATCGAAGATGGCACTGCCATCGGATCTGCCTTGGCTGCGGGAGCGAATCGACTTCGCGACAAACGAGCCAAGAGCAGGGTCATGGTTCTGTTGACGGACGGCGACAATAACGCAGGCAAGATACCGCCGCTGACGGCGGCGGAAGCCGCCGCAGCCATCGGCATCAAAATCTATACGATTGGAGCCGGTACCAACGGACTGGTCCCGTTCCCGCACTCGGACGGTTTTGGGAACACCTATTACTCGCAAGAATATATGCCGTTCAAAGAAGACACCTGCAGGGAAATTGCTCGGATCGGCGGCGGAGTTTTCTTCCGAGCCGTCGATACCAAGACGTTAAAGGAAATTTTCAGTCAAATCGATCAGTTCGAGAAGACGGACCTGGAAGTGCAGAAGTATCAGAACTACCAGGATGTCTTCGGCTGGCTACTGGGAACAGGCCTGTGCTTCCTAGGAGCCACTTTCGTTTTGGGAGAGACCATCTGGAGTAAGGTCCCATGACTTTTGGCGAACCAGCTTGGCTATGGGGTTTGCTCGTGGTGCCATTCTTCGCCGCACTCATCGTGTACAACGACCGGCGACGTCAAGCGCGACTCAGGCGGATTGTCGCGGTCCGACTGCTGCCGGAACTAACCGATGCTGTTGCGCAAATGCGGATGTTAGCCAAGCGCATTCTCTTCCTCCTGGCGTTGGCCGCCTTTCTAATCGCTATCGCCCGACCGCAGTTTGGATCTGTCGAACAAAATTTCACCCAACGCGGTCGTGACATTGTCCTGGCGATCGACACCTCAAAGAGCATGCTGTCAACAGACTTCGCCCCAGATCGGTTGACCCGGGCGAAACTCGCCGCACAAGACATCATGAATGCCATGAAAGGCGATCGGTTTGCGCTCGTCGCTTTTGCCGGAGCGGCACAAGTCGAAGCTCCATTAACTGTCGACTATCCGGCGGTGGTCGACGCGATTAATCAACTCGACACCAAAACTGTCGAACGCGGCGGAACCGATATAACCTCCGCGATCCAGTCCTCA
>DASXBV010000284.1:0-3113 GCA_036491515.1 Chthoniobacterales bacterium | reverse complement strand
GGATGCACGAGTGTTCGGCTTTCAAGGCCAGCGAACAAACCGAAATTGCCCGCGCGCGCGACCGACAGGAATAAGCCGCTTTAGTGACAGCTGCGTTACTTTTGCGGTGTAACGCCGACAGCCAAACGGTTGTCGAATATTAGCGATATGAAAACTGCAAAGTCAATGCGTGTTCGCGCTTCTCGTTTCCTGAGTGATCGGTACGCTTATAGGGCACAGCCCGATCATCTATCTGAGCTTGTCGCCTTGGCAATCGGCGTGGTTATCGCCATCTGGCCGGTTTTCTTATTGGCTAATGCCATGGCGACACTGAGATAAGCGCAACCAAGATCATCCCAGATTGAAAAGTTGAATGCATTTCTCGAACAAGAACAAGGGGGCGGTTATGAGAATATCGAACTCAATCGCTGAGCTCCGGCAACAGATTCGTGACGACCTGCGCGTCCAACATCCCGAATGGGTTGAGCCAAATGGCGGATGTCCCAAGTGTGATTCTTACGAGTCACGCCTTGCGGAACTACTCGAAGGTTTCACGCGAACGGGATCGAACGAGTCTGTCGCTGCTGTTCATCGCTACATCGAACAGGCATCAATCTGAATCGACACGGAGTTGCCGGATTAAGAGAGTCGAGACTCTCAATGAAGTTGCGGCAATGTCCCGGCAACTATGCGTCGGTACAGAGCTTCGTACCGGGGGACAATGCGATCTGCGGAGAACCTTTCGAGCGCGCGATTGCGACTCCGTTTGCCTAGTTCTCGCGCCAAGTCCGGAGATTCGGCCAACTCATCTAACGCCGCAGCAGCGGCGCTTAGATCACCGAAAGGATATAGTGGACAAGAGTCTCCTACGACTTCGGGAATGCCACCGACATCGAAGGCGACCACCGGTTTACCATAAAATGCCGTCTCAAGAATGCTCAGGCCAAAACTTTCGTATTCGGATGTGTAAAGTCCCGCATCCGCAGCCGCCAAATACTCGTCCACGACAGCCGTGTTTTGGCGAACAATGACACGATCCTGAAGTCCCAATTCATAGAGCAGTGGTTCGTATGAATCAAAAGGGGCGCCTGCTAAAATTAACAATCGAAGGCGTGATCGGTTTTTCGCCATGGCAATCGTGCGCAATAGAAGGTCTACGCGTTTGACCGGTCGCAAATTTGACATGTGCAGCACAAGAAGTTCGTCGTTTACGCCGAGATCGCGTCGAACTTCCTCGCGGTTTCTCTTCGGTTTATTTGGAGTGAAAAAATTCGGAATCACTTCAATCGGTCGTTTCAAGCGAAAGATTTCTTGCGTTTCATTCCGAAGGCTTTCCGAAACCGCCGTCAACGCATCGGAATGCACGAACGCGTGCTCGATGGCGGTCCGGTAATCGGGATCCTGCCCCAGCAGAGTGGTATCACTTCCATGCAAAGTCGTGACAATGCGCGGAGCTGACCGTCCTACCATCTGCGAGGCCAAACACGCAGCCAGTGCATGTGGCACCGCGTAATGAACATGAAAAAGATCGAGTTGCTGGGAACGCGCCACTTCCGCCATTTTCACTGCGAGGGGCAGAGTGTAGTCGGGGCACGGAAACAAAGCGTTGTCCGCAAATTCGACTCGATGGAAATGAAGGCCCTCCTGCGGCAGGTCGAGCCGAACGGGTTGAGCGTAACTAAAAAAGTAAACTTCATGACCGCGCCGAGCCAGTTCTGACCCGAGGGCTGTCGCCAGAATTCCACTCCCGCCGATCAACGGAAAACATGCAATCCCAATTTTGAGCGGCGCCGATTCCATCATTCGTCCGTATAAGCTTTGCCGGAATCGGAGATTTCGATGCGCTGTATGAATTTCACCGTGGGATCATCGGCCTTGTTCATGTAGTGGTGCTCGCTGGCGCCGCCGACGTAATGCGTGCATCCAATCACCGACTGCATCCAACGGAAACGAGTATCGCGGGTCGGGCTGATTTGCTTGGGACCGAATTCTCTTCCCGGAACCTCCAGAAACCGATCGCCTCCTTTGTGTAACAGCAATTTCCCGTCGCGATAACGTGCCCGAACGATCTCTCCTTCATAAGGAACATCGACGAAGTAGTCTGATACCGCCACAGCCCGCGCCCGGAACACTGGTGCACTGGATCGCTCCACCCGCACACGTTCCAGCAGCCCCATCCGGGTGTACATCTCGAGACAGAAGTCTGCCACATTTGAACATTTCGTCTCATTGAAGTGTGCGACTAGAGAATGCCGAACATAACTCGGAAGTTGGCGCGCGGTTTTCTCGTGCCACTCCGGAAGGACACGTTTGGCGAAGAGGGGCGAAAACTGCTTCTGAATCCGATTCTCGAACTGAAAGTTTAGTGACACTTCCTTATCGCTGCGTTGGTCTCGCAGAATGGTAATCGTCTCCCGCGGGTCATGATCACTATCGTGAAAGAAAAAGACAATTTCTCCGCCAATTTCTTTTTGGAGACGTCGGGCCGTCAGAATCTTAGCGGCCAAAAACCGCTTGGGAAAAAATCCGCACGGTTGCTGGCCGAAACAAATAATCGGGTGATCCATCGCTCCGAAGAACCTTCATACCCCAGCGGGAGCGTCAGTGTTGCGAAAGATAGTTTGTTGCAGGATCGGCGCCAGGATTAGTACGGCGGCGCATCCAATAAAATTGTACCAGAGGTAACCAATGTTCGTCATCGCAAACAGGATGAAGACGAGTGCCTGGGCAATGATCGCGGCGAAAAACACCGCCGACCCTGCAACTCCGCGAATGAAGAAAGCTGCGAGGAATAAGCCGAGGATACTGCCATAGAACACGGAGCCAAGAATGTTACCGGCTTCGATCAGATTTTCGACCAGACTGGCGAACGAGGCTACTGCGATGGCGACAAAACCCCACGCAGCCGTCAGCGCTTTCGCGGCGACTACGTAATGATGATCGCTCGCATTGGGGCGAATCAACGGCCGATAAAAATCGACCGCCGTGGTGGTACCGAGAGCGTTCAGAGCTGCTGCCGTCGCTGACATCGTGGCGCACAAGATCACTGCGATGAGTAATCCGACAATCCCATGCGGCATCTGTTGAAGAATAAAAGTAATGAATACGTAATCAGATTCCTTGCTCTTTGGATC
>DASXBV010000283.1:0-3599 GCA_036491515.1 Chthoniobacterales bacterium | reverse complement strand
GCGGTCAAGGCGGGCGATATCGTATACCTGCCGGTTAACCCTAACGTTTCATAAAATTACGCCTGGAGAAAGCGGAGAAGCACGTCTTGGACGGCGGGATTCGCGTTCAGGGTTAAGGTTAGTTTTCTCTGTGGGTGCGTTGAACGAAGCCGCTGCGCGGAGTTTCTTTTGAACGCGGATGGGTTGGAGGCACCTGGACCCACACTATGGCCGGTCTATGAGTCCACTACGAGCAAAATATATCCGGGACCTGGCCATTCGCGGCCGGACTGAACGCACTCAACAATCCTAGAGCAGCTATGTCAGCGATCTGGCGCGCTACTATCACCGCTCGCCCGAGCTGATCTCCTACGAGGAGGTGACAAGCTGGATCTACCAGTTGATCCGGGAACGCAAGCAGTCGGCCTCCAGTGTCAAAATCGCCGTCAACGCGGTGCGAACCACATGTTTCGAAAACCTGGAATGCGATCCGGATCTCCCTAGCCCTAAATCGGACTCTTGAGATGGGATCCAATGATCTGATTCGTAAGCGATTCGCTGAACTAGAGAAAGCCATGCACGGCATTCACGCCGATGTAGTCCCGTTCGACGTAGCTGGGGTGGAGCAGTTGGAAGACAAGTGCCTTAAACTTGATTCAGGGAGCGCTTGGCGCATTCTCGGCGCACTTCCAGGGATTTGAATCAGCCCTGGCCATTAAAGAGCATAGCTTTTCATACATAATCGAGGAAACAAAGGGGGTGTTTCTTGCCGCCAAAGAGGATTACGAGGGCGGCTATATTTTCAATTTGAAGGCCGCTCTCACCGGAGAAATCTTTTCCGATTTCATTGCGACTGCTCAAGCCGCTCTGGATGATGGTTATAAGGACGTCGCTGCGGTTCAAGCCTGTGCCGCGCTTGAGGACTCGACGCACTGGCGCATAATTTTCGTGACTCGTTTCGTTTTTCGTATCAGGCCATGGCCATACCCAAAGCTAACTATAAGCCGTCGAAACGAGTATGGGAGAAGCTGATGGACGTGGACTAGACTCCAAAAGGAGTTTGTGAAAAGGAAGGATTAAACCTATGAACATCGTTCGTTATCTGCGTCATCCTCAAAGCGATCTTTCTGCTGCCCTGGACCGAATTACCAGTATGCGGGCAGAAATGGATCGGATCTATGACTCAACCTTTGGCTCATCCTTTCGCTCATCCGCTTCGTTGAGCCGTTGGAATCCCGCGGTTAACGTTTACCAAGACAAAGATCAATTCATTGTAGTCGCGGAGCTTCCTGGCCTTAAGAAGGAAGAGATCGAGATCTCGCTGCACGACGACACGCTCACCATCTCGGGCGAACGCAAACGCGAAGGATCCAGCGAGCAAGTATTACTTACCGAAAGGTTCTACGGCAAATACCAGCGCAGCTTGACGCTGCCAACTGCCGTTGATCCTGACAAGGTGAAAGCCAGTTATAGAGACGGCCTTTTACAGGTTGTGCTACCGAAAGCGGAGGAAGCAAAGTCAAAACAGATCGAAGTCGCCCTCAAATGAAAATTTGGTGCCGAGGCGCTGAGCGCGTAGGTGCCGGAACCTGGAGAAAACAATGAATATTCCTTCCCAACCTCCAAAGGAACAAGCAATGGTTCTCAATGAGGACAATCGCCCGGTGGGCTACGTGACCCCGCTGGTGGATATAGAATCCACAGATGATGGCTATGTTATCCGGGCGGAAATGCCTGGTGTCGAGAAAAGTGACCTCGAAATCACCGTCGACAACGGCGAGCTGATGATTCTGGGTCGTCGGAAGCCGACCGAGTTTACTGCTGAATTGATCTATCGGGAGATAGAGCCGCACGATTTCCGGCGCGTCTACGAACTCGATCCATCGATCGATACTACGAAAGTCAGCGCGAAAATCGACGATGGCGTTTTGACCGTCAGGCTACCAAAAGCTGAAACCGTGAAACCTCGCAAGATCTCTGTGCAATAAGCGTCGACGGGGGGCTATGGCATGGAATTATCGGCACCCCTCAGGCAAGGGGGTCGTCGATAGTAGGCGACTTGTGGGTGAAAGTGGGCTATCTTTACTTCGACCCAGAATCTCGATTCTACGCGGTTCTCTCAAAAGCTGCTCAAGTGGCCTAGCGTGAAATCCACGCCGATCGAAGTCCCGGGAACCTAAACGGCGAAAGGCCGCGGAAGTGTTCGACAAAGCAGAGGCACAAAGATGGCGTTTCTACGCCAGGCAGGTACAAATGAACGAATTGACAGACAAAATATGGGGCGGTATAGAAGCGCGCCTTATCGATATAAAGGGCGTGCTGGCCGATCAGACCGAACAGGCGCAGAGATATGTGTTCGCAGTTCCCAAGAGCAGGATTGAATCTCTTCGGGGGCAATTCCCGAAGTTTACTCCCGAAAACCTGTTTGAGCAGGTATTAAACGAGGACAAGGCAGAGATTTCCGAGCACGTCCTGGACGGCCTCAAGATGTCTTACAAAATCGAATTTCGAGGTGCGAGTTGCACGTTTCCGAGGCCGCGCCCCGAGGCCGATTACACGACACGGGGAGGAATTCTTATTTGGAGTGAAAAGTCAAGTTTTCCAATGGGCTTACGCTGCGCGGTTAATCGTCCAGTTTGGTATGGCATGGAAGAGCGCCTTGTCGATATAAAGCATGCGTTGACCGATCAGACAGAAGAAACGCAGAGATATGTGTTCGGAGTTCCGAAGAGCAGGATTGAATCTCTTCGGGGGCGATTCCCGCAGCTTACTCCCGAAAACCTGTTTGAGCAGGTATTAGACGAGGACAAGGCAGAGATTTCCGAGCACGTCCTCGACGGCCTCAAGACGTCTTACAAAATCGAATTCCGCGGTGCGAGGTGCCGGCTTCCGTGGCCGCGACCTGAGGCCGATTACGCGACCCGGGGAGGAATTCGCATTTGGAGTGAAAAGCCGAGTTTCCCAATGGGTCTGCGCCACAGATAAATGGAGCAACAGACGAGGCATACGCAAACCCCAACTGCCACCCTTCGAGAAAAGTATAGGAGAATAGGGCAAAGGCGAGCGAGACTCTTTGTCAGGTAAGAGACGCTGTCGTTCACTTTTGGAGAATCCTGGCAATGACAAACACCCGACTCATGCACGAACCCAGTTGCCGACCGGACTGCAAGCGATGAATTATCCAATCCTTTATAGACGAATCGATAAAATTGACCAATGAAAATTGTCGAGGCCAGAGTCATAAGCGTCCTCAAATTGCGACCGCGTCGCACCGGCAATGGATCGGTTGCCCAAATTTGGCGGATGTGTCTTTCATATGATGAACCTCATATGGTCTTTAAAGGTTGAACTTCGGGAGCCTCTCAAAAGTCTCGCCAGCAAAAAGTAGGTCGATCTTCTAATACGGCTAAGCCTCGGTGGTCGTATTGCTTGCGCACCCGACCAACCACATGCGCGTTAGCGCCTAACTCCAAAACGATCTGCCGATTGGAAAGACCACGCGCCGCTAAAACGAGCATTTGGGCCCGCTTCGCGACACTCACCGCCGTCTTTCGGCTCGCAACTCCGTTCGCATTCGCTGCGATCACCTTCTTCCATCACTAACAATCGTTTGGCTGCTG
>DASXBV010000282.1:0-4414 GCA_036491515.1 Chthoniobacterales bacterium | reverse complement strand
ACGGCCCGCAACCGCCTTGTGGAAGATAGATTGGAAAAGGAACAACAGACTTTGGATGCCAAAGATCCGCTGATTTCGATTGTGGACGATGACGATGCTCTCAGGAGTTCGCTGGAGAATCTGATCCGATCCGTGGGATGGCGTGTGCAATGTTTTTCCTCGGCGGAGGCGTTCTTGAAGTCGAATCAAATGCATGAGAAGGGCTGCCTGATTCTCGACGTGCGCATGCGTGGAATGAGCGGACTCGAGCTCCAGCGTCAGCTGGTCGTGGCCAACGCGCGCACGCCGATCATTTTTATCACGGCCTACGAAGACGACGATTGGCGAAGGCAAGCTCTCGAGGCTGGCGCGGTGGCGTTTTTGCACAAGCCCTTCTACCAGGAAGAACTACTTAATGCGATTGATGCGGCTCTGAAAGTTTCGTGAGAGAAACAGTTTGGTTTGTTCGCGATATAGGGTCGCATTCGCCAGGAGGTAAACCATGAATGAGAAGAACTCCCTTGTCTGTGTAATTGACGACGAACCGTCGATCCGGGGAAGCGTGAGTAATCTGCTCCGCTCCGCGGGGCTCAAGGTACAGGCATTTGCCTCGGCACAAGAGTTTTTGATCGACCGGCCTCGAGAAGCTGTCAGCTGCCTGGTGCTCGATGTACAACTACCGGGAATAAGCGGTCTTGATCTGCAACAGGAACTGGGTAATGGCGATGCCCAGATTCCCATTATTTTCATGACCGGTTACGGCGACATCCCAATGACCGTGCGCGCCATGAAAGCGGGGGCTATCGAATTTCTCACGAAACCTTTCCGTGACGAAGACCTGCTAAGCGCAGTGGACCAGGCGATTCAGCGCGGCCACCAGATTGAGCAATTAAAGAATAAGCGCACTCAAAAGCAACCCAGCCCTGAGGACGAACTGCGCAGGGAAATCGGCTTGCCGGAGATGGTGGGGAAGAGTACGGCGTTGCGTCATCTGCTGCAACAGGTCGAGACGGTTGCTCCCAGTGATTCGACAGTCTTGATTTTGGGTGAAACAGGAACCGGAAAAGAGCTCATCGCCCGCGCCGTTCACCAGCGCAGCCGGCGGAGAGACAAGGCCCTGATCCGGGTTAATTGCACGTCAATTCCGAAAGAATTGTTTGAAAGCGAATTTTTCGGCCACGTCAAGGGCGCGTTCACAGGCGCTATCAAAGATCGAGCCGGCCGTTTCGAGGCCGCCGCGGGTGGGACCCTATTCCTGGACGAGGTCGGTGAAATTCCCCTGGAACTGCAGAGTAAACTGTTGCGCGTTCTGCAGGAGAAATCTTACGAACGTGTCGGAGAGGAGAAAACCCGGCGCGCGGACGTGCGAATCGTTGCAGCCACGAATCGGGATTTAAAGAAAGAGGTAGCCGCGGGCCGCTTTCGCGAAGATCTCTATTATCGCCTCAATGTTTTCCCGTTGAAAGTTGCCGCTCTAAGGGAGCGCAAGGAAGACATCCCTCTGCTGGCCACACATTTCGTGGAGTTGTTGGCGAAAGAACTCGGCTGTCCGAAACCGAAACTGACCCGAGGGGGCATAGAAATTCTGCAAGGTTACGACTGGCCCGGCAACATCCGGGAGCTGCGCAACGTGATCGAACGCGCCGTCATTTTTGCTCGCGGTGGCGCTCTGGACTTCGATGTCCCGGGGACTGGTATCGATCTAACTTCTTTTGAGCCACGGGATCTTGATCAGGCCGAACCGGAATACCTAACCGAATCAGAAATCCGACGTCGCGAGCGCGAGAACCTTTTTGCTGTCCTCCAGAAGACCAGCTGGAAAATCAAAGGCGTTGATGGAGCCGCGGAACTTTTGGGGGTGAAGCCCAACACTTTGTTCGCCCGGATAGAAAAGATGGGTTTGAAGCGACCCGCTTGAAAGGATGCACAAGACTGTGAAATGAGCGCATGGAAGGGGACAGGTCAATTAACTGGACGCTTATAGGCGTCAAATAAGGGAACGAGCGAGCATTTCTCCCGCACCAGTTTTATGCTGTGTACTGGTCTTCGAACCAGCAAAGGCGCGATGGGTGCTGTCGCTACAGCAACTTCCAAAGTATTAGGATGCCATCAAATCCTCCAGAGAGCGCAAGACGACCATCCGGAGAAAATGCGACGCTGGTAACATAGTTCGCGTGCCCTTCAAACCGACGAATTTCTTTTGCTCGCTGAAGCTCCCAGAGCCTGACGGTCGTGTCATTGCTGCCGGATAGCACATAATTTCCATCTGGAGAAAACGCGACGCTATTAACCGATTTAGTATGGCCTTTGAACTCACGAACGCCTGTCCCTGTCTGGATATCCCAAAGCATGATGGTGCCGTCGCGGTTTCCGGAAAGGGCATAACGCCCATCGGGAGAGAAAGCTACGCTGTATGCAGCCTCCTTAAGCCCTTCGAACTGGCGAACTTGACTCCCAGTCTTAACATTCCAGAGTCTGAGAGCGACATCAGTACCGCTTGAGAGGACATAATAACCATCCGGAGAAAAGGTCACACTATATGGAGGTTCCGTCATCCCTCCGAACCGGCGAAGTTCGACTCCGGTCTCAAGGTCCCAGAGCCTGATGGTAGCATCACGGCTACCTGCCAGGGCATAATAGCCATCGGGAGAAAACGCTACCGTAACTACAAAGCCCGCATAGCCCCTGAACTCGCGAATTTCTTTCCCTCGCTGAACATCCCAGAGCCTCATGGTTGCGTCATTGCCGCCCGAGAGGGCATAACGACCGTCGGGAGAAAACGCCAAGCTGCGTACATAATCCGTGTGGCCCGCGAACTGGCGAACTTCATTTCCTGAAAAAACGTCCCAGAGCCTGATACTCGCATCAGCACCGCCCGAGAGGACATAGCGGTTGTCCGGAGAAAATGCCACACTGAGGACGGAGCTCGTGTGGCCTTCGAAGCGCCGTACGAAGCTACCCCGCTCGTTCTCCGATCTATTTTCGGGCGTGACCGGGATGGCCGCTGGCATCGGCGCTGATGATTGAGCGTTTCTTGAAACAGACGCTTCTTGGTCTTTATGTTTGGGTTTCGATGCTGCAAACCACAGCCCTACCACGACGAAAATCGGTGCCGTGACTAAAAGCCCAGCCTTTACCATTAGGGACTTTGGCATTGCGTGACCTTCCTATTTCGAGCGATTGCGGAGATTGTGTTCATCACCGGAGAGCGTATAGGCTTCCAGCCTGTGTCCCAAGATAGCATAGGCTTCCAGCCTGTGTCCTGCACCGGATCAGCGACGACTTTGAGCACTCCCGCCTCGCTGATTTCACAGGGCCACGCGCAGTGACCTCTTGGTACAGGCTGGCCTGTCCGCAGCAGTTCCGGGTCAGCGGACGAGGAGGGAAGCCAATGCTACTTTGCTCGCCGTCGCTGAGCGGCACCGTTTGAATCCGTACGGCGCGCTCCGCTGTTCGACGATTGCCGATGCGCTCGCCGGGCACGTTGTGATCTGCGATAATGTCAAGAGCGGCGAAATCGGAGCATGAAAAGTGCCAGTCGTTCAGACTACGTTTGTGACATTTGGATTGGAAAAAGGCGCGTAAGCAGCGATACAAGAAACGCAAATGAGGCTTTCTAACAGCGGTGCGCGAAGAGCAGCGATGAGCAAGACGACTTTTGTATACAACGGGCACGAGTTTCAGATCGAACGTTTGATCGACTTGTTTACTGGCAAAGCGGCTTTTAAGGCACATGCCAGAGGACTGACGTCCCTTACCTTCGATTCAGAACGGGAAGCGCGAATAGCCGCCGAGAAATTGATCGACGAATGGACCGAATCATCGGCTTAACCATCCTCTTGGTCAATTGTCTAGTGTGCCCCTGAGGTAATAGGTGGCTTTGTTCGTCAAGTCAAATAAGCTGGTTTTAAAGTCAAGGACGGATCTTGACGGGCCGAAGCTGAATTGCCGATTCGATCCCTCCCCCTATGAAAACGCTTCCCGTTCTTCACTCGATTGAGCGTGTGCCCGGCGGGTTAATGGTGGTGCCTTTGCTGCTAGGTGCCACCATAGCGACCTTTGCGCCCGAAACTCCGAAGTTCTTCGGTTCCTTCACACAGTCGCTTTTCACTGGAGCGCTCACTATCCTCGCGGCCTTTTGCGTCTGCATGGGCACTACCATTGAGCTCACCGCGACGCCTTACATCCTCAAGAAAGGCGGCGCGTTGCTCATCACAAAAATCCTCTGCGGCATGATTTCCGGGCTTGTCCTCGGCCGGTTGCTCGGCGAAAAACCAATTCCCGCGTTCGCCTGTGGACCGGGATTGCTGACCGTCTCCCATGGACCGAACGAGTTCGTTCCAATCCCCAACGTTGCCCAATGCGCGGCGGTTTACGCGCTTACGGCTGCGGAAGTGTTACGTTAATCGTGCTTAATGCGTGCGGTGAAAAGTGA
>DASXBV010000281.1:0-19061 GCA_036491515.1 Chthoniobacterales bacterium | reverse complement strand
CAACCATCTGGTCGTGCTCCGCAACACTCGCAAGAACGACTCGCGTGCCTAACTCTTCCCAAAAACCCTTTACCAATTGTACGCTGGCAGCGTCGCCGGCTAACTCCGGACACACCAAAGTCACCGCGCCTGCAAATAAATCGGCGCGCGCAGCCTCTGCACCAGATTTTTCCGATCCCGCCATCGGGTGCGCAGGTACGTAATCACAACGGTTTCGTAAGGCCTTCGCGAGAGCTTTCGTAACCGTTTCCTTAACGCTGGCCACATCCGAAACCACGTGGCCGGAGATCACCAGTTCGCCTAAAACCGCACCAATGTTCGCAAGCGCCGCAATCGGAGTTGCTAGAATTATTAGCCGGCTATGGAAAGCAAGCTCTTCAAGATCAGCCACCATTAACGCCGGCCGAAACTTCGACTCAGCCAACTTTTCCGGGCTCAAACAATCGTAAAGGTAAACGCGATAGCCGGCACGCAATGCGGCGAGCGCAATCGAGCCACCGATCAGACCGACACCCACAATCCCCACACTACGCGCTTCCATAGTTGCAAAAGCAAAAACGCGACGCGCTCAATTGCGGGCCGGGGCCAGTTGGCTGTTTTTCCTCCGCCGCGGCGGATCGACCCCTATGACTCCAGATATGGGCGCTTCGCTCACGCCTTGAAAAACAGCCAACTGACCTCCGGCAAAATACCTGTTATTTCGGGGACAGGACACTAGGGCACGAGAAAGATTTTCCCCGTGTACGGATCTTTCACCTCAGCACCCGGCGGGTATCCTTCGACGTCGACTTCACCCGCATTTGGCGCGTAGGGGCTGATTACGCGTCCGGATTTACCAGGGACCTTCGTCGCAACAGGATAGTTCTCAGGCTGTGCAGGCGGAGTCGGAGACGGCGTAGGGAACGCTTCAGGCGGTGGAGATTGTTCCGGAGCGGTCTCCTCAGTGTGTTTTTTGGGTACTGAGCTCACCGGGGACGGACTTGGGCTTGGGACAGCACCATAGCCGTAGCGATTCCCGGCGCCGGCTGTTTTCGGTCCACCAGTCGTTTGACAGGACACCAACGCCACACAAAGAGCGGCCGGAGCCAGGAGAATGAGGTGACGAATCATAGGAAAATTGATGAATGAGCATTAATTCATTCATGTTCGATTGACAATCGAAATAAGGGTTAGGGAGACGCCGGAGGGCATCCTAGCCGTCACTTTCCCCGCACCTGACTTCTCAAAAACTGGATCAACAATCGCAAACGCTCGCAGACTTCGTATGCCTCCAGAAGCTTTTGCCGCAGGAACGGCTCACTCACAAAGGCGGCCGCTACAACGTCAGAGAGTATTTCGGGAGAATCAATCTGCCTCAAGTGATCCATGAGATTCGGAGGAAGAGGAACACCGATTTGTTCGATCCGTGTACAAAACTCTTTCACCTTCGCGCTCAATGCGTCCGACTCCACGAGATTCCCGGGAATCGATTCAACCAGCTCGATCCTCGCTACCCGAAACGGCGTTTCCTGTGTCCAGTCGACCAGCCGGACACGAGCTAACCCCTGGAGCACAAGGTTGGATGTGCCGTTCTCGTTTCCGACGCAGGCACGAATCAGTCCGATGCCGGCAACCGGGCAAAGATCATCAATCCCGGTGATCTCATCGAGTCCCCTTTTCATCAATGCTACCGAAAACATCCGATCTCCATCCAGGCTATAAGCCAGCAGATCGCGATAGCGCGGCTCAAAGATGTGCAACGGCAACAATGAATGTGGAAAGAGTACCGCATTCGACAACGCCATCACCGGAACTTCTGTTGGAATCTCAATCACGGACAACCGTTCGGGGTCGTGTCCAGGACGGTTTGGTCGCCTGTCCGCGGCGACTCAGCCGTGACAGATCCCTCCCCACCTCGGGCAGTAAAAAACTGGGCCACTTGTTGCACGTCCTTATCTCCGCGGCCAGACATGTTGATGATCACGACCTGGTCACGAGGCATTTTTCGCGCGTGCTTTATCACGTAGGCGACTGCGTGAGTTGACTCAAGTGCCGGTATAATGCCTTCCGTCTTCGACAACTCGAGAAATGCCTCGAGAACAGCATCGTCGGTAGCATAGTCGTACTCAACTCTGCCTAAGTCGCGAAGATAACTATGCTCAGGACCCACAGCTGCATAATCCAAGCCTGCGGACACAGAATGAGTTAATTGAATCTGTCCGTCGTCGTCAGCCAGGAGCCAGGTTTTGGTCCCTTGCAAAATCCCAAGCTTCCCAGCCTGAAAACGGGCTGCATGCTCGCCGGGACGAATCCCTCGTCCACCGGCTTCGACCCCAACCATTCGGACCCCCCCATCGCCCAAGAATGGGTAAAACAACCCAATCGCGTTGCTTCCACCTCCGACACAGGCCACTAGCAGATCTGGCAACCGTTCTTCCTGCTCAAGGATCTGTCGCCGGGCTTCATCGCCGATAACCCGATGCAGATCACGAACCATCATGGGGTACGGATGTGGACCGTAAGCGGTTCCAAGCAGGTAATGTGTCGAACGAACGTTGGTGACCCAATCGCGCATGGCTTCGTTGATCGCTTCTTTCAAAGTCGCCTGGCCTGCGGTGACCGGGACAACTTTTGCCCCGAGGAATTCCATTCGCGCGACGTTGAGTGCCTGACGTCCCATATCGACCTTCCCCATGTAAATAACGCATTCAAAACCAAATCGCGCCGCGACCGTCGCTGTAGCGACGCCATGCTGGCCCGCTCCGGTTTCTGCAATGACCCGAGTCTTGCCCATCCGTCTGGCGAGCAGAATCTGGCCCATCGCGTTATTGATTTTGTGAGCGCCCGTGTGCAAAAGGTCTTCCCTCTTGAGATAAATTCGCGGCCCCTGCAGCTTTTCGGTGAGTCGCTCGGCATAGTAGAGAGGCGTTGGCCGTCCACAGAACGAGCTCAGCAGGTGATCTAACTCGAGTCTGAATTTCGAATCTTTGCGAGCCTGTTCGTACTCTTCCGTGAGCTCCTGAATCGCAGGCATCAAAGTCTCCGGAACAAACACGCCGCCATATGGTCCAAAGTGGCCGTGAACATCTGGCATCTGACTAAGCTCAACTGTAGCGTTCATGGAATGGTGACAGAACCATCGCTGCTCCTTGCCGGGGGAATCAAGGGGAAAACGGCCTTTTGTAGTGCAATTCGCACGGCCCGGCGGTGTGGCGACGGCATCGGAAGAAGGTCTAGCAACTCCAATCGATGCCATGCCTGCCCCTCGGGAACTGTAGCTGGCGCCTCGCTCAGAAAAACATTCAAACGCACCACGAACCGCGTGATCGCGTAACTCAAGCTCACAAAAGCAACCTGCGAATCATCGGGTCGAGCCACTCTGGAATCTGGAGACAAGACCGGCAATGTCCACAACCCTTGCCACCGCTTTCCCGGATTCTGTTGCAGTAAAACGCACCCATCCTTCAGGGCGAAAAAATGAATTTCAGTTTTCCTCTCGATTTTTGGTCGCTCTCTTTTTCTCGGGAGGAATTCAGGATCCCCCGCTCGGCAAAAGGATCGCACCGGACAGAGAACACAGAGCGGTTTTCGGGGTAGACAAATCATCGCTCCGAGCTCCATCAGGGCTGAATTCAACAGTCGCGGGTTGGTTCCCTGAACGTATCGAAACGCTGAGTCCCAGATGATGCGACTTCCGCGGGGTTGATCGACCGCTTCCTGCAGGTTCAAAAGGCGGCTCAACGCTCGCGCAATATTTACGTCCACAATCGGCGCGGGCTGGTCGAACGCAAAGCACACGATCGCACCGGCCGTGTATCTTCCGATCCCCGGCAGTTTCAGCAGTTCATCTACCGAAGAGGGAAAGTGTCCATTCAACTCCGTCACGATGATCTTCGAGCACCGGTGAAGACTTCGGGCCCTGTGGTAATATCCAAGCCCCTGCCAGGCCAGAAGAACTTCGGTTTCGCGGGCGTTCGCCAAGTCGCGAATCGTTGGGAATCGCTCAAACCAGCGCCGGTAGTAGCTCAGGACGGTTGTCACCTGCGTCTGTTGAAGCATGAGTTCCGAGACAAGGATTGCATATGGATCCGCAGTTTGGCGCCACGGCAATTGGCGGCCTTGACGCTCAAACCAGGCGACCAGGGCTGCGCGAAACTCCGTGCTTTCAACGAGGTTCTGTTGCATCCTTTGCACCGGTGAACTCCTACTCGATAGCCATTACGCCTTTGCAAGCAGAAGCCCTCAGAACTCTTCTGAAAGGCCAAGGCTTCGAATTTTCCGATCGACCTTACACGATCTTCTTTGCGCAAAAAGCGAAACTATCAATCGCGGTTTACGAAAAGGGACCCAAAGTAGTCGTTCAAGGGAAGGATACCGAAGATTTTGTCCGTTTTTATCTCGAGCCGGAAATCTTGAAAGAGGCTCGAGTCGGGTACGAGGAAGTGCTCCAACCGGAGATGTTCGAGCCGCATTTCGGCATCGATGAGAGCGGCAAAGGCGATTTCTTCGGCCCGCTGGTCATCGCCGGCGTTTATGTGGAACGCGAGATCGCGCGCCATCTGCTTTCTCTCGGAGTAATCGACAGCAAGAGAATCGGCTCCGATAAAAGGATTGGACAGCTCGCAGACGGAATTCTGAGAACCCCTGGCTTAGCCGCCAATATCGTCCTTATCGGACCCGAGAAATACAACTCGCTCTACGAAAGGTTTGCGAACCTCAATGATCTGTTAGCGTGGGGACACGCCCGGGTAATAGAGAATCTCCTGATGCAGAAACCGGACTGCAAAAGATCGCTTTCTGATAAATTTGCTAACGAACGCGTGATTCAAAACGCGCTTTTGAAACAAGGAAGACAAATCCAAATCGATCAACGCACCAAAGCCGAATCCGATATCGCCGTCGCCGCTGCGTCAATTCTTGCCCGGGACAAATTTGTCCGTTGGTTGGATACCCGAGGCGCGCAGCTGGGAATTGCGCTTCCGAAAGGGGTTTCAGCAGCGGTCAAGTCCGCCGCCCGGGCCGTCGTTGGTAAAGTCGGCCGCGACGCTTTGCGCACCATTGCGAAGATGCACTTCCGGACCTCGGCGGAAGTGCTCGATGAGAATGCGGATGAGGCAAGGACTTAGCCTCTTATAAAAGAACTCAAGAACTCGAGCGCTCAAGAACTCAAGAATGCAAGATGCTGCGATGCGGACCTCGGCGCGCGAGACTGTTGGTTCTTCTTGAGTTCTTGAGTTCTTGTGTTTCTCAGGCTGAGCAATATCGTCCACTAAGTCCTTGCCTCATTCGCATTCTCGTCGATAGTGCGGAAAAGTCTGAGCGTCGGACGTTTGCTGCACCGTCGCTGACGGAAATAGGCTACCGTGAGTGCCATAAAAATCCGGACATTTGAAAGGAGTCTTGATGGCTAACCTGACAAAACGGGACATTGTTGTAAAGATCAGTAACGACACCGGCCTCGTCCAGCATCAAGTGTTCGAGGTAGTCCAGAAAACACTCGATTTGATCACTGATAGCTTGGCGCGCGGAGAGGACGTTGAGTTGCGGAATTTTGGGATATTTGAGGTTCGACTGACTAAGGAGCGGGTTGGCCGAAACCCCAATCAACCCGGGAGCAGCTTTAAGATCCCCCCGCGAGCTACCGTGAAGTTTAAGGCCGGTAAGGTGATGAGACAGAAAGTTTCAAAGCTCTCGCCAGCCCTCAAACAGGCGCAGACCCTGAAAAGCGCAATGATCTAGCTAGGCCCTGGTAGGGCGAGGACGCTCCGTCCGAGCCGCTTGTCGGCGCGTCCTCCTCGGCTCGGACGGAGCGGCTCGACTGAGCTCGCCGAAGTCCTCGCCCTAGGGGCTTAGGCTTCAAGATTCTTGAGGCGGTTCAGCAATTTTCCAAGCTCCTTGGGTGGCGATTGTCGACTGGCTGAAGACCATGGGCGTAACGCGAACTGGTCGAGACGCTCCGTCGCACTCGGGCGCTTTAGCTTACCTTTTGCTTTCCTGATCCTTTCAGCTTTAGCCTCATGACGCGTTTTTTTTTGGAGCCGCGCTTCAAGTTCATCGGCCAGCATTCGGCGAGCCAGAAACCTGTTCAAAGCTTGGCAACTTTGCTCAGAGCAACGGATCCGAACGCCTGTCGGTCGATGCCGCAAATCGACCCCGGAGCGCCGGAAGAAGCTCTCATCGAGGTCCTTTTCTGAACATCGAAGGGCGTCTAGGCGCTCGCGCAAAGCTCTAGCCTTTCTCTCTGAAACCGGAAAAGCAGGCACTGAACGGGTATATACTAATTTCCGAAGGAAATTCAAACAGAAGCGAATTCTTGCATTCTGCCGATCGCCCTCTTTCTGCGAAGGAAAGGCAGAAGGCAAAAGGAAAAAGGCAGAAGTTATTTGTCGGCCCACCAAGCCAACTTCTTCATTCTGCCTTCTGACTTCTGCCTGACACTCTGCTTGTCCAGTGACTTTCGTGGGTTAAAGTGTCTTCAGCCAGCTATGGAATCATCCGAACTCTTAACGACTAATCGCAAAGCTCTGACGATTAACCTCGATCAGGCAAAGTACGGCACGTTCGCTGAGATCGGCGCCGGACAAGAAGTCGCCCGACACTTCTTCCAAGCAGGCGGAGCAGCAGGCACGGTCGCAAAGTCTATCTCTGCCTATGACATGAAATTCAGCGATGAGATCTACGGCAGAACTGCCCGCTACGTCTCTAGAGAACGCCTGGGACTCATGCTCGACCACGAGTACAATTTGCTTCTGGAACGACTAAAGGAGGTGCGAGGCGACCGGACGGAATTCTTTGTATTTTCCGACACCGTAGCGGCCAAAAGTTTCAAGGGAACCAATGAGGCCCACGGTTGGATGGGCGTCAGGTTCCAAGCCGAACGAGATACCCCGCCAAGTGATATCCTTCTCCACGTGAGGATGCTTGACAAGGAGAACGTCCTGCAGCAGCAGGCGCTGGGGATTATCGGCGTCAATCTGACCTATGGCGCTTTTTATTACATCAACGATCAAGATCGGTTCATCATGTCGTTAGCCGATAACCTGGGCGTCGACCGGATCGAAGTCGACATGATCAATTTCGCCGGGCCACTCTTCGCCAACGTCGACAACCGACTTATGAGCTTAAAGCTGGTCGAATACGGACTGACGAACGCCGTCATGTTCGGTCCGAACGGCGAAGTTCTGCAACCGTCCGAGGTGCTTTACAAGAAAGCAATCCTCGTCGAACGCGGAAGTTTTCGACCCGTCACGTTGGTCAATGAAGACATGCTGCGGTGCGCATTAGCTCAGTTCCTCCAAGAACCTGCTCTCAAAGGAGTCGACGTAGTGGTCCTGATGGAGATCACCATGCACAATCTGCTCGCCTCAGGGAATATCGACCACAAAGACTTTCTGGACCGGGTCGACACCCTCGCTGCGATCGGAAATAATGTGCTCATTTCAAATTACCTGGAGTTCTACAGGCTGACTTCCTATTTCCGCCGCTATACCAAGCAGATGGTTGGCGTCGCCATGGGCATCAATAACTTACTCGAAATATTTAACGAGAAGTATTACGAAAATCTCGACGGCGGGATCCTCGAATCGTTCGGACGATTATTCAAGAACTTGATCAAGCTATACATCTATCCGATGAGGAAGACTGCCTACGACCGGTACTGCATGAACAACCCGACGGCGTGCCCGATCCCTCTGCCCGGCACATCCCTACACCCCCTTGCAGTCGATGTCTGGGTCAATGCAATCAACCTGCAAGTCGAGCTGCACTTGCGGAATCTGTACGCACATCTACTGGAAAATCATTACATAGCCGCGATCGTGGGATATGATGCTTCTATTATGGACATTTTTTCCCGAGATGTCCTGAACAAGATCCAGACCGGAGAGCCCGGATGGGACCACATGGTGCCTGCGAAGGCTGCGGCGATTATCAAGGAGCGGCACCTCTTCGGTCTCAGGGAGCTGGCGGCGGCGAAACTGGAAACCGTCGCATGATCGGTTGACATACGACTGGAGTTGGGGTTTCTAGGCGGTCTAACTCAAGCATGACGCATTGAGTAATTGTTCATTCTTGTACTGTGATAGGATTCCAGGACAAATCATTGATGAACCCCCTAGAACAACGAATCGGATACAAATTCCGAAACTCGCTTCTCCTGGCCGAGGCTTTGACACATCCGAGCCTCGGCCACGAGACGCAACGACATCACTTCGATAATCAACGTCTCGAGTTTCTCGGCGACGCGGTTCTGCAAGTTATTTTTACGGAACATCTTTTCCGATTGTTTCCGCATTTTAGCGAGGGCCAACTAACAAAATTGCGTTCGCGGCTCGTTTCCCGCGAGGGCTTGAAAGTCCACGCCATCAGCATCGGATTGGGTACTTACCTGATGATGGGACGGGGCGAAGAAGCAAGCGGCGGACGCCAACGAGCCTCCATCCTCGCAGATGCGTTCGAAGCCCTTGTCGGCGCAATGTATCTCGATAGCAATATCGAGGTGGTCCGGCGCTTTGTCTTGGATGAGGCCCTACAGGATATCCAGCGGCTCACGCATCAACCTCTCGAGGTGAATCCGAAAGGGCAGCTTCAGGAGATCCTCCAAGCGATCTCGCCAAAAAGCCCGATTTACGAAATAGTCTCCCAGACCGGTCCAGAACATCAAAAGTTATTCGTCGCAAAGGTGATCTGGGACGGCCTTGAGCTCGGTTCCGGTGAAGGCTCGAGCAAGAAGCAGGCGGAAACATCCGCCGCGCTCTCTGCGTTGAAGGCGAAGATCTGGGAAACCAGGCCGGCGAAAGCGGAGCCCGAGCGTGTGGCTACGCCATCAATCGAACCTGAGATTGAAGTGAAACCACCGGTTGCAAAACGTCCACGACGAAAAAAGGCGGCCGGTGAGCCTCCGGCGCCGAAGGGAGGATGAGCGACGCGCTTTCCGCTGGTAGGGTCACGCTCCCGCGTGACCGGCGTCGCGCGTCCAGGAAGCTAAGTAGTGGATCGGTTGGCGAATGTCCTGTTTAATATGTCTTATGGGACGTATATGTCTTATTGGACGTGCTGCTGCGGATCGCGGAGGAGCACGTCCCTACCACACAGCTCCTACAGGAATTTCCCGGGATTCAAGATTCCGCCCGGATCCAGAGCGCGTTTGACGACCTGGTGCAACTCGAGCGATTCCCTCGGAATCGATTGGGACCACCAACGCTTCTTGGCCAACCCGATTCCGTGCTCACCGGTAATCGCACCACCGGAAGTGATCACATACTGGAAAAGGTCATCCAGAGCTCTTTCTACTTTTTCGCCAACTTCCGGATTGTGCGGGTCGGCCACCATGAAATTTACGTGGATATTCCCATCGCCGGCGTGCCCGAAACAGGCTACTGGGAAGCCGTACCTATCCCGCAGCTCTCCTGCAAACCGCATTAGCTCCACTAATTTCCCGCGAGGGACCGCAACGTCTTCGTTTAGCTTGGTTAGTCCCGTCGCCTTCAACGATTCGGAGAAACCTCGCCTTAAATCCCAGAGCTGCTCACAGGGTTCTTCACCGAACGCACCTTCCAGCGTCAGCGCACCGAGCGACTTTACCAGCCGCGAAAGCGACTCTAACTCGGACCGCACAGAAGTCTCGTGCCCGTCCAGGTCGATCAGGAGATGCGCCTCGCCTTCCGGCACGATTCGATGCGCTAAATGTTGACGGGCAGCATCGAGGGTAAATCGATCCGCAATTTCCAACGCCGAGGGCAAATAACCTTGCAACAGGATTTCTTGGACGGCCGTTGCCGCGTCTTCAATGGTGCGAAAG
This sequence comes from Chthoniobacterales bacterium, assembly GCA_036491515.1. Classification (GTDB taxonomy): domain Bacteria; phylum Verrucomicrobiota; class Verrucomicrobiia; order Chthoniobacterales; family JAFAMB01; genus JAFAMB01. Next base: position 9,283 of record DASXBV010000281.1, on the reverse strand, counting down.
CTTGACGAAATGGAACCTCGCGCCGGTGGAAAAGGTAGCAGGCGGAGCGTCGCTTCTGTCACAATCCCTAGCATTCCTTCGGACCCGACAAATAGTCCGACGAGATCGAAGCCGGTTTTGTTTTTGTGAGTTCGTCCGCCGACCCGAACGACGGTGCCATCGGCCAAGACGACCTCAAGGCCCAGGACGTAATGCCGGGTCACGCCGTATTTCAAGCAGCGCGGCCCGCCTGCATTGGTTGCAATATTCCCGCCAATCGAGCTATTCTTGAGGCTCGCCGGATCCGGTGGATAAAAGAGCCCACAATTCTTCACCTCGTGTTGTAAATCCCCCGTAATGACCCCCGGCTCGACCACAGCCACACCATCCGCAGCTGCGATCTCTTTGATCCGGTTCATCCCGGCCAAAGAGAGAGCGATGCCACCCTTTATCGGAACGCACCCGCCCACATAGCCATATCCGGCCCCTCGAGCCGTGACTGGAATCTGCCATTTGCTCGCGAAGCGCAGCAGGCGCGATATCTGTTCAGTACGAGTTGGTTCGACGACCACGTCGGGTAAATGGCTGGCAAACCACTTATCGTGGCTGTTCTCCTCCAGCTTCGCTTGGTCCCTTGAGACGACATCCGAACCCAGGAGTAAGGCAAGTTCGGAGTAAAGATCCATTTTTAGATAGTGACACGCTCCCGCGCGTCCGGCGTTGGGGTAGATGTCAGCATGCTACGCGCGCGGCGTCGGACGCGCGGGAGCGCGTCCCTACCCATCATTTTCTACATCCCCATGATCTGATATCCGCAATCGACGTATATCACTTGGCCGGTGATCGCGGACGCGCCGTCGCTTGCCAGAAAGACTCCAGTGTGCCCGAGTTCAGCGGGATCGCAGCTTCGTTTAAGTGGCGCATGTTCCTGGTAGTGTTTAAGCATGGTAGTAAAGCCGGCTATTCCCCGGGCGGAAAGCGTTTGCACCGGGCCTGCGCTGATGCAGTTCACTCGAATCCTTCTTGGACCGAGATCGTAGGCCAGATAGCGCGTAGTGGCCTCGAGGCTGGCTTTCGCAACGCCCATGACGTTGTAGTGCGGAACCACTTTTTCAGAGCCATAGTAGGTCATCGCGATGATACTCCCTCCGTTCGTCATCAATGAAGTTGCTTCCCTCACAAGTCCAAGAAGAGAGTAGGCGCTAATGTTGTGAGCGAGGAGAAAGGCTTCACGCGAGGTGCTTAGAAAGTCTCCTTCCAACGCCTCCCTTGGCGCAAAAGCGACCGAGTGCAACATCAGGTCAATTCGGTCGATATCATTCCGAACATGCTGAAAAAAATGTGCGATCTCCGCATCGCTGGTTACATCACAACTGTACAGGGGTACGTCCGACCCAAAAGTAGAGACCAGATCTTCGACGTTCTCTTTCAAGCGCTCGCCCTGATAGTTGAAAATCAATTTCGCGCCTGCGGCCGACCAAGCCTGGGCGATCGCCCACGCTATACTGCGCTTGTTCGCCACGCCAAATACAATACCGATCTTTCCTTCGAGGGGTTTTGAGCTCATAGAGAATTATTACACAGAGGAAACTTCCGCCGCGCGCACAAAATAAACGCGCGCGCGGCGGAAGTTTCCTCTGTGTAATAATTCTAAGCAATCGCTTTTTTCCGGGGAACTGGCATTGCTTTCGAACGCGGCGCTTTCACCAGCTTCCCGTAGCTTGGGCAGATCGAGCCAAGTTCGCAGTTCAGGCAATCCGGATTCCGTGAGTAACATCTGCGCCGTCCATGCCAGATCAACCAGTGGCTGAAGTTCGTCCACTGCGTCCGAGGAACCAGTCGCATGAGATCTGCCTCAATTTTTTCGGGCTCGCGCTTTGCCGTAAGTTTGAAACGTTTGGCCAAGCGAGCGACATGCGTATCAACGACGATTCCTTCTTCAACCGAAAATGCATTCCCGAGGACCACATTTGCCGTCTTCCGACCAACTCCGGCCAGTTGCGTCAATTCCGCCATCGTATGCGGAACTTCTCCGCCATGTTTTTCCACCAGGTCCTTTGCCATCGCACGAAGATTCTTCGCCTTGTTCCGATAGAACCCGGTTGATTTTATCGCCTGCTCCAGTTCGCTTTGGCTGACTTCGGCTAAACTATAGGCGTTTGGATATTTTTGGAACAGATCTCGCGTCACTATGTTTACCCGTTTGTCCGTGCATTGGGCGGAAAGAATCGTGGCGACCAACAGCTGGAAAGCCGTCTCGAACTCCAGTTCACAATGCGCGCTTGGATAAACTTCCCGCAACCTTTGAATAATGCATTGGAGTCGCTCTTTGGTTCCCAACTTTTTCATCGAGGTTGCTGATCCGGCATATTGACCGGCTGGGTCGGTTTCGCGGCTGTAAAATCGATCTCCTTAAGCGACTGAGCGAAATAAGCGCATTCTTCGTCGGAATAATACTTTTTTACATGTTCTAAATACTTCTGTGCTGTCTCTTTTTGGCCCCGCTTCAAAGCGATCGCGGCGCGAGCATAGTAATATGCCGGTGTCTTCCCGGGAAACTTCATGACATCAACCATCGCGGTCGCCCTGTTTTCCTCACCGGCAAGTAACGCGCAGAGGGCGAGTTTAAATTCCAGCAACTCCGAGGCTGGATCCAGCTGTTTCAATTCCTGGTATAGTTGGGCTGCGTCGGCGTATTTCCCTTGCAACAGGTTAACTTCGGCAAGGTTGAGTTTCGCAGGATAGAATTTTGGGTCCAACGCGAGCGCCTGAGTAAACTGTTGCGCAGCTTCGTCGTATCGTTTTTGTTTAGTGAAAATCGCCCCACGCAGGTTCGGGATCTCGGGCCTTTTCGAGTCCACCTTTTCTGCGGCGTCGATGAGCTTTTCGGATTCTGCGAATTTGCCTTGGTTGAATGCCGTCGTCGCCCGTTCTAAGGCAGCGCTGGAACTCCGTTGGTCGGCGAAGTTCATTTGTGCCAACAGAACAAGAAACACAACGATCGGTAATTGTTTCACTGACCCCTTAGAGTTCGCGCCCGACGGCGACGGCAACACTTCGAACACGAGCTACGAGATCCTCAAAATCAGCTGGGAGCAGCGCTTGTTCACCATCGCTCTTGGCTTGCTCGGGAGCATTATGGACCTCAACCATGATGGAATCCGCCCCTGCTGCGACGGCTGCAAGGGCCATGGCCGGGACAAACCCGCGGACGCCGATTCCATGCGTTGGGTCAACCACAACGGGCAAATGAGTTTCAGATTTGAGCACCGGAACGGCATTTAGATCCAGCGTGTTACGCGTCATGTTCTCGAAGGTGCGTATGCCGCGCTCGCAAAGCAACACGTTGAAGTTCCCTTCGTTCAAGATGTATTCAGCGCTCATGAGAAGGTCTTTGATCGTTGCTGCCATCCCTCGTTTGAGCATTACTGGCAGGTCCGTTCGCCCTACTTCTCGCAGCAGAGAGAAATTCTGCATGTTACGAGCTCCCACCTGCAGACAATCAGCATATGCACAGACCAGCTCAAGGTCTTTGGTGTCCATCACTTCGGTAATGATGGGCATCCCGGTTGCCCGGCGAGCCTCTGCGAGAAATTGTAACCCTAGTTTGCCGAGCCCTTGGAAACTGTATGGCGAAGTCCTCGGCTTAAAAGCGCCCCCGCGCAAGATCTTTGCTCCGGCCTGACGGACTTCTTTCGCAATAGCAGTAATCTGATCTTCACTCTCGACCGAGCAGGGACCGGCTATCACCACGACCTCTTTTGCCCCTATTGTCACATTCCCCACCTGAACGTGCGAATATCTGCCCCTAAATTCACGAGCTACGAGCTTGTACGGCTTGAGCACGGGAGTGACTGATTCCACTCCCGGAAAGGCGCCCAACGGCTTTTCCCGAATTTTATCTTCCGGTCCGATGACGCCAATGACGACACGCATTTCGCCGCGGCTGACTTCAGCTTTCAGACCCCAGGAACGGATTCGATCGACGATGTGATCGATCTGTTCCTCAGTCGCATCGGGGCGTGTAACAATGATCATTGCTAATAAATTGGCTGTTAAATGCAGAACAGCCCGGCCGCAACTCGTTTTCGATAAATCTCGTTCATCTCGGTGTTGTCGTGAACCAAGATCTGGTCTTTTTCTGCAGTTGGAGGGAAGGTGGTCTGCAGCGATTTAGAGTCCCAAGAGTTGCCTCTGCCAATGCATCAGGACCGCTTCTGCCGTTTTCGGCTCTCGCGAAATTCTCTCCAGCGCCTGTCGCGGGGCAACTACTCCCGGATCGAGCCGCAACCCCTCCGCTACGCGATCACGCCGATTTTTCAGCTGTTCCAAGCGTTGCTCCTGTTCGGCGGTCGCCCGGATCCGAACCGGCCGAATGCGTTCCGGCCACTCCGATTCGGGCAGCTGCATTGCCTGCTGCAGGGCGGCATGCAAACGCTTGAGCCTTGAACCCTGGACCCCAGGCGGTATGCGGATACTCCCATCTCCGGCCAGCTTCGCGAGTTCGATGAGCTCTTCATTCCGTATTATTTGAAAGCTGGGGCGATCTGCCTTTTGCGCCTCGGCATCTCGCCAGTGCCACAAAACGCGCAAGACCGCGAGCGCCCTTCCGCCAAGCGCGGTACTTCCCGGAATCTTCCATATTCGCTCCGGATCTTTCTCTCGGTCCTCACCGGCAGCCAAAACGGCTCTTTGGCAGCTTTCCTGGAACCATTCCCAGCGGCCACTGACGTGCAACTCCTCAGATAGCCGTTCGGCCAAGTCTATTAAGTAAAGAGTGTCATTGATCGCGTATTCAATCATCGTCTGGGTGAGCGGTCGCCTAGCCCAATTTGCCTTTTGCGAAGACTTTGGTAGATCAACATGGAAAAACTCTTTTACCAGAGACGCCAAGCCTACCTCTTTAAGGCCAACCAACTTTGCCGCAAGATAAGTATCAAACACCTCACCCGGGGCAAACTTCGTTCCGCGCCGCAACATGCGCAGATCGTAGTCGCAGCCGTGGAAAATAACCGTCTTTCCGGCAAGAATGGCATTAAATCGGGAAAAATCGATCGGTTCGAGGGGATCGATCAATACATTCTTGTCAGGCAAACCTATCTGAATCAGGCAAAGCTTTTCGAAATAGCAGTGAAGGCTATCCCCTTCAGTATCGACGGCAATCGGGTTGAACTTTTCGAGCGTACCACACCAATGATCGAGCGTCTCGCTTTTGTTGATGATCAGCAAATCCAGGTTTGTCATTCTTCTATCGAAGTGCCGTGAGAAGCAATTCCGCGTTGGTTCTGGTCGCTTTTAATGTATTCAAGAGTACTTCCATTGCCTCGATCGCCGGCAATTGTGCGAGCTTCTTTCGCAGAAGCGTGACACGCTCGAATTCGTCGGGATGATAAAGTAAGTCATCGCGGCGCGTTCCTGATTTCAGAATATGAATTGCCGGATAAATCCGCTTCTCGACTAACGTCCGATCCAGATGCAATTCCATATTACCGGTCCCTTTGAATTCCTCGAAAATGACCTCGTCCATGCGACTCTCAGTATCGATCAGGGCCGTCGCTAAAATCGTCAGGCTACCTCCTTCCTCACAATTTCGAGCGGCCCCAAAGAACCGTTTAGGCTTCAGCAAAGCTTTGGCCTCGACACCGCCAGACATTATCCGGCCTTTTCCGGGTTGAAGCGCGTTGTAGCCGCGCGCCAACCGGGTAATGCTGTCGAGCAGGATGACAACATCCTTCCTGAGTTCCACGAGACGCTTTGCCCGCTCACTCACCAGTTCCGCTACCTGAACGTGGCGCGTCGGGCTTTCGTCAAATGTAGAGCTGAAAATTTCGCAGTCCAGACACTGCCTAAGATCTGTCACCTCTTCCGGGCGTTCGTCCACCAATAAGAGAATCAGGTGAACGTCAGGCGAATTCGCGCGGATTGCGAGTGCAATATCCTTTAGCAAAATCGTCTTTCCCGTTCGGGGCGCTGCCACGATTAGCCCCCGCTGCCCACGCCCCAATGGCGCGATTAAATCGACCGCCCGCGCGCTGACGCTACGGGTCTTGGAGTTTTCGAGCAGGATTCGTTTGTCCGGAAAAAGTGCCGTCAATTGATCGAAAAGCTTCGGTTCGCTCCAGGACTCCAAAGGAATACCTTCGATGTTTATGATCTGCTCCAGGGCCATAAACTTTTCTTTTTCCTTCGGCCCCCGAACGTAACCTCGGACTTTGTTCCCGGGCCGGATGCCCCATTTTTTAAGAAGAGCCGCCGGCACGTAAACATCTTCCGCGCAAGGCGTAAAATTGTAACGTTCCCAACGAAGAAACCCGTAATTCTCGTTCGCTATCTCGAGCATTCCTTCGCCAATCAACTGGAGTCCCCGGCTTGCGTAGGCTTTAAGAAGATCAAAAATCAACTGGTGCCGGGTACGCTCGTGCGAGACGCGAAGATTAAATTGGCGAGTGAGCTCAAGCAGGACGGGGTGCGTAAGTTGATGGAGCCTGCCTAACTCGAGAACGGTTCCGTTTTCACTAAAATATTCTGAACCTGGCAACACGGCCGGTTCAGCACCTGGCTCCTCCATATTGTACGATGACCTCCTGAGATATCAGGTTAACTTGTTGAGCGGTAATCTGTGGCGAACAGTCAGTCCACACGACCCAATCTGCCCGACGAATCTTCTCCTCAAGATCCATCTGGGCCTGAATAATCTGTTCCGCCAATTCTCTTAATAAACGTCGTTCGACTACCAATCGTTCGACTTGCGAGGCACGACTGCAAGCTGTGACGATGATTCGATCCAAGTAAAGTTCGGCCCCGGTCTCATACAGTAAAGGTATCTCCGCAAGGAGCAGTCCATCTCCTTTGGTCCGGTTAATCCACGCCTCGCGGATCCGGGGGTGGAGAATGGATTCCAGAGCTTTTCGCGCCCCTGCATCGTGGAACACCAACTCCCGCAACCGGTCTCGGGCGAGATTGCCCTCGGAATCGAATACTTGAACCCCAAAGGCCGCCTTAATCTCCTCTTGTACAACGAAATCGCTTTCCGTCAATCTTCTGGATTCGAAATCTGCACTGAAAAGATCGACCGGCATACTCAGCCGCAGCAACTCGAAAAGACGACGAGCGACCGTCGATTTGCCAGTCGCAACGCCTCCGGTGATTCCGATGCCCAAGGCCATTTAGCCCAACTTGCGCGTTTTGGGTTTCGGCCCCTCCCCAGTTTGGCTCCGAACCAAACGAGCGATTGGCTCTTCGGCCCCTCCGCAGTTTGGCTCCGAACTAAACGAGCGATTGGCTCTTCGGAGCCAAACTGGGGAGGGGTCCAATCCCTACCTCCCCAGTTTCGTTCGGAAATAATCAATCGTTACGCGAATCCCCTTATCAAAATCAACAGCGGGTTCCCAGCCAAGCAGCGTACGAGCACGTGTTATATCCGGCTGACGAACCTTGGGGTCATCGATTGGCAACTCTCGATAAGTAATACCGCCTGTAGCGCCGGTGATTTCGAGAATCTTTTCGGCGAATTGCTTGATCGTCATTTCCACTGGGTTCCCGACGTTGATCGGCCCGTTGTTTTCGCTCATGGCAAGGCGGAAGATCCCTTCGATCAGATCAGAAACGTAGCAGAAACTCCGTGTTTGGCTCCCGTCACCGAAAACGGTGAGCGGTTCATTGTTCAATGCCTGGCTGATGAATGACGGCACGACCCGGCCGTCCCGGAGCCGCATCCTCGGGCCATAGGTATTGAAAATACGAACGATCTTCGTGTCCATACCGTGATAACGATGGTAAGCCATGGTCATTGCCTCAGCGAATCGCTTAGCCTCATCATAAACGCCTCGCGGGCCGATCGGGTTGACATTCCCCCAATAATCTTCGTTTTGCGGGTGCACGAGCGGATCGCCATAGCACTCCGAGGTCGAAGCCAGCAAAAATTTTGCGGATTTATCCTTGGCCAGGCCAAGCGAATTATGTGTCCCGAGCGCGCCAACTTTCAATGTTGGAATCGGGTGTTCCAGGTAATCGATCGGACTTGCCGGGGAGGCAAAATGGAACACGAAGTCGACGGTGCCCGGCACAAATATAAAGTCGGAGACGTTTTGCCGGATAAATCGGAAATCCGGATTCCCGGCCAAATGGGCGATATTGTCTGGAGATCCGGTGATGAGATTATCAATCGCGATCACGCGAAATCCCTCAGCCAACAACCGATCACAGAGATGGGAACCCAAAAATCCGGCGCCACCCGTCACAACCGCGGTATCTTTCGAAGAATTCGATCCAAACATTGGATAAACCTTATCACCAGCCTGTATCGCTCATAAATCTCCAAAGATTTATGGGCGATGCAGGCTAGATGGAGAAGCTCAGAAGTCTAGAGAAATTTCTTTGGCGTCATGTAAGCGGAAGATTCCAACTGCCGCCCGGTAGCAGACGGCTACATTTTTTCGGGCACCTGGATGCCCAAGAGATCGAGGCCGGTCCGCAGGAGCCGTGCAAAAACGTCACACAAAAGTAGTCGAGTTTCGCGCTGCAAAGGCTCCGCAGACAAAACTGGGCAGGACTCGTAGAATCCGTGAAATTGCGCGGCCAGTTCGTAAAGGTAATTCGCTAGAATGTTTGGTTTGAACCCATCCAGGATCGCCGGCACGACGTCCGGGAATTGCAAAATCTTTTTTGTCAGGGCCAGCTCTGGTTCTTCTCGAAGTTCGACAGATCTCGGAACCTCAAACGAAGTCTCCAACTTCCGAAAAATCGATCGGCTACGCACGTAGGCGTTCTGGAGATATGGCGCAGTATTCCCCTGGAGCGACAACATCCTGTCCCAGGAAAAGACGTAATCGGTCATGCGGTGTTGAGATAGATCAGCGTATTTGATCGCGCCCAGCCCAACAATCCTCCCAATTGCGCCCCGCTCCTGCTCGGACAATTCAGGATTCTTCTCGGCGACGATAGCCGTCGCGCGGCTGATCGCTTCATCCAGTAGCGCGCGAAGAGAAATCGATTCGCCGGAACGTGTACGCATGAGTTTCCGGTCTTCTCCCAATATACTGCCGAACGCGATGTGCTGTAGTTCGAGGTCGTATCCTAGCCGCCGTGTCAAACTGAACAACTGCTTAAAGTGTAAATGTTGTGGCGCGCCGACAACATACCAGATGGCGTCCGCATGCCACTGGTGGATGCGATATTCGATCGTCGCGACGTCGGTAGTCGCATACCCAAATCCGCCGTCTGACTTCCGAATGATAAACGGATCTTCGGACAAGGCGCGATCCCAGACAACGATTGCTCCTTCGCTTATCTCGGCGAGGCCGCC
>DASXBV010000280.1:0-7532 GCA_036491515.1 Chthoniobacterales bacterium | reverse complement strand
TGGGAAATCCCATGAATCTTCTGATGGTAATTGCGGTCTACGCCGCCATCTCGAAAGAACTCGGCCTACCCTTGCGATTCCCCGGCACGGAGGCGGCCTACCGTGCGCTCTATCAGGTCACGTCGGCAGACATTCTTGCGAACGCCGCCGCCTGGGCAGGCGAGACTCCCTTGGCGGCGAACGAAATCTTCAACATCACCAACGGCGACTACTTCCGCTGGCAATTCATGTGGCCGCGTATCGCCCGGATGTTCCAGATGGAAGTTGCCGAACCGGTGCCGACGCCTCTGGCCACCTATATGGCAGATAAAACTGCGCTCTGGTCAGATATGACGCAAAAGTACAAACTCCAGCCAATACCCTACGAGCTGGTGGTCTCGTGGAAATTCGGCGATTTTATCTTCAACTCCGAATTCGACAACATCACCAGCACGATCAAGGCTCGCCGCGCCGGATTTCCCGACTGCATCGATACCGAAGATATGTTCTCGCAACATTTCGACAACTTGCGCGAGATGCGTGTCATCCCCAGCAACCGATCGAGTGCGTTGTGCTGACGCCGGACGACCTGGTCGCTCGGATCAGATCCGGGGCGGTGCAATTGCCGGCCTCTGTTGAGGCGAACTACGGAGCGAGTATGCTCGAGTGGGTGCGTCAGACCTACGATGGGCGCATGGATTTTGGAGCTGTCACGACCTCAGCTGTCGAGGATCTCACCGGGCGCAAGCCGTTGACGCTACGTGCATGGATCGAGCGCTACCGTGAATCTAGGCGCTGAACCAAGACGGTTTTCGACCACGGAAAAAAGGGTCGAATAGAAGACGATAGAGCAAGCCGCTGTGCCGCTGGATGTCAAAATCGCGATCGTGGCCAGCTCCCTACTGCGGGAAGCTATCGCAGATCCGGAGTTCCCGTTTTCCGTTATGCCGAAAAGGCATGGAGAGCTAAAGGAATATAGTATTGGCCCGTCCAAGGGGTCGACGGCAAACTGTGAGCAAGGTAGCGAGGGCTGTACCGAGAAACGTCCCCATCCGCCTAATGATCTACGAGGATTCCGCCAAACAAGTTCGTCTGGTTTACGATCTGCCGTCCTCGCTCATGAGCCGCCTGGGCAACGAAGAGCTAATGGCTTCGGCGCGGAAACTGGATGAAAACTGCGTCTTCTGGCGGAGCGCTCCACAGCGGCAGCGGCGTGAATGAGCTGTGGTACGGAGAAGATCGAAGCTATGGCCGGCAAGGGCGGGCTCATCCGTTTTCGGATCTGTCCAGCTCCATGGATCTCGCACGACTTTGTCATCCCTGAACCGTAGAAGGATCGCCTCAATGCCCAGCGAAGAATCGAAATCCGTGTTGCTCGACAAACCCTCAGTGCCCGAGCCACCGGCTGAACCAAAATCTAAGCCCGCTCATAGACGTCGCCGATGGCCGCTCCTAGTCGGTGTGATCGTGGCGGTGGCGCTGATTTTCGTAGGAATCCCGCGAATAATCCAAGCGTTGAATACTATCTCAACCGATGACGCGTATGTGAACGGGCACGTGACCTTCGTCGCGCCCCGCGTGATCGGTCAGGTGGCTCGCGTACTGGTCGACGACAATTACCGAGTCAAAACCGGCGACGTCCTCGTAGAACTCGATCCCGAGCCGTATCAAGTGCAAGTCGCGATCCAAGAAGCGAATGTCAATTCCGCTCGAGCCAACCTGGTCGAGACACAGGCTACCGTGCGAGGCTTGGTGGGCCAACTGCGGGGCCAGCGCTTCAAGTTGGCCAATGCGATCGAAAACGTGGACAATCAAATACAACTCGTGCGGGCGCGGGTGGCCACGTGGGAACAGAGCAAAGCCACTCTGGTGCTGGCTCAGGCAGAGTTTGAGCGGGCAGATCGCTTGCTCGCGACCAAAGTGATAAGCGCGGAGGAATGGGATCAAAGACGCAAGGACTTGGACGTAGCAAAAGCGGGAGTCCAGCAGGCATTGGAAGATGTTTATCAGACGCGCGTCGCTCTGGGACTGCCCGCCCAACCCCCCGCCGGAACGAGCCTGACACAGGTACCGGCAGACCTCGACCAGACCTTTTCCTCGGTTCGCCAAGCTCAGGCCGAGATGATCCAAGACGCCGCCCAACTCGGCATCTTGCCATCGTCATACGATCAAACCCCAAAACAAACGCTGGATGAATTCTATAGGCGTGATCCCGGTGGCAATCTTGACCGAATCTACGCCGACGTTACTAAGAACGCGCCCACCTTGAAACAGGCTGAAACGGCCTTACTGCTGGCCGAACGAGACCTCGACCAAGCCAAGCTCAATTTGCGTTATTGCACCGTCGTGGCGGAAATCGACGGCGTTGTCACTCGCCGGAACGTGAACCCCGGCAACAACGTGCAAGTGGGCCAGAGCCTCATGGCCGTCCGCTCACTGCGCGACACTTGGGTGGACGCAAATTTCAAAGAGACGCAGCTCCGCAATTTGCGGATCGGCCAACACGTAGACCTCGAGTTAGACATGTACGGTGGCAAACATACCTTCGAAGGACGAATCTCGGGTTTCACTATGGGCACAGGCTCCACTCTGGCGCTATTGCCGGCGCAGAATGCGACGGGCAACTTCGTGAAAGTGGTGCAGCGCTTGCCAGTCCGGATCGACGTGATCAACTACGATCCTGACAAACTGCCATTGTTTGTTGGTCTCTCCGTCACGCCGACGGTGGATTTGAGAACGGCGCCTAGCGGCCCGAACGCCGGCAAGTTTCTTCAGAAAGATACCGAACCGGCTCCCTCTGCAAAATAGCAAATAGCCGCATTATGAGCGCCGGATCGATTGGCATCTCTGCTCCTGTCGCAACGGCCAGCCCGCGGATCTTTAATCCGTGGCTGGTCGCGCTCGCTGTGGTGGTACCGACTTTCATGGAGGTGCTGGATAGCACCATTGCGAATGTAGCTCTGCGCTATATTGCCGGCGGTCTGTCTGCGGCCTCTACCGATAGCGAATGGGTGATCACTAGCTACCTCGCCGCTAATGCTACCATTCTCCCAATCTCCGGCTGGCTAGCTGCACAGCTCGGCCGCCGCAACTACTTCCTGATATCCATCGCGATATTCACCATCAGCTCCATGCTCTGCGGCATGGCCACAAGTCTCGGGCAACTGATTCTGTTCCGGGTTATCCAGGGTCTCGCCGGAGGCGGCCTTCAGCCTTCCAGCCAAGGTATCCTGCTCGATACCTTCCCCCCTGAGAAACAGGGAGCCGCGCAGAGCCTCTTCGGCGTCGCCGGTCTGTTGGCTCCAGTCATTGGACCAACCCTCGGCGGCTGGATCACTGACGAATATTCCTGGCGTTGGATCTTCTTGATCAATCTTCCGGTGGGCGTCCTGGCCTTTTTCCTCTGCTGGCTCATGGTGCGGGATCCAGAGTATCTGCGTAACCAGCGGACGGAATTGAGGAAGCGGCCGCTGAATTTCGATTCGATCGGTCTCGGGCTCCTCGTGCTCACTGTGGCTTGTTGGGAGATCGTGCTGAGTAAAGGACAGGAGTGGGATTGGTTCAGCGACGCCTTTGGCCGCATCCAAATATTGGCCACCCTGTTCGTTCTCGGGGGGGCCGGCTTATTTTTTTGGGAAATGCGTCACCCGAGTCCGATCGTGAATTTCCGGCCACTACGGGATCGTAACCTCGCTATTTCATGCCTTATCATTTCCTGCTCCTTTGGAGTCCTCTACGGATCTAGCACACAGCTGCCCGCAATGCTGGAAGCCCTCTTCGGCTATGACGCTTTCCACGCCGGGCTGGTGATGTCGCCCGCGGGCTTCTTTACGATTCTTGCGATCATCGTGGGGGGTACGCTATTGGGCCGCGGCGTTGACGCACGTTGGCTGATCGGCATCGGACTGCTCATTGTTGCTGTCGGGAATTTCTGGATGTCGCAACTGAACCTGAATATCTCTCCCGGACAGGTTGTCTGGCCCCGCGTCGTGATGGTGGCGGGCCTGGGATTCGTGTTCGCGCCCATCAATGTCGCTGCCTATCTCTACATCCCGCGCTCCCTGCGCGGTGCTGCCATCGGACTCATGTCGTTGCTTCGCAATGAGGGCGGGAGCGTCGGGACTTCCATGGGCCAAACTATCACCGAGCGGCGCGAGATATTCCATGCTCTGCGTCTCAACGAGAATCTTGATCCATTGAACCCAGCTGTAAACTCCTACGTCACGCAGGCCCGGCCTGGATTTCTGCAGCAGACCGGAGATCCGGCCGCAGCGCAGCAAATGACTTGGCAGTCCCTGGAGAACTTGCGCGAGCAGCAGGCCTCGGCCTTGGCCTATTTCGATTGTTTCCTGATCTTTGCCGTGGTGTCGGTCGGGCTCGCCTTTCTCGTGCTGCTAATGAAACGCTCCGTCGCCGAAAAAGGCGCCCACATCGCTGCGGAATAAAGGGACAATATTGCTTTCAGCCGGTTCAGACGGAGCGAGAGTCAATAGCCAAGTCCTGTGATCACCGGCGCATCGAGCGGTGTTAATTGATTCGGGACTTTTTGCTTAGGCGGTGACGTGAGCCGGCCACCTGATCGTAAAGTAGCCAACCGCTGGAACTGCCATTACGGCAGTTGGGACAAAAAACGGCCCATCGCTCACCCCCTGCGGTCTATTGAAGCAGGAAGTTCTGGTTCAGCTTTCAACCAAGCAAATCAGGTTTCGCCGGCTTTTTGCCTCAAGTCACCATGAAAACAACGGCTCTTCTCAACGCCTTCCTTTTAGCCTCTGTCCGAAGCGGCCTTCAAGGTTTCCTGGCGTCCTTTCAACTCCCTGGAGCGGATCCATGCGCCTTACCCTACTGCACCGTCGTCCGAGATGGAAACGGCAGTGCCAACATTTACTCCCATGGCCCTTGATCCTCTTTTTTCGGAATTCGCTGATATTTGCCCGGTCTGCGAGGAGGTGGCCGTATTGTGTTGGAGCGACAGCGACCTGGATAAATCGATCTGCGAAGATTGCGCTGAATGCCTGATTAAGGTCGAAGGCACGCTGCTGAAGCTCAATTTTGATCGTCCCTCCCCCGCGCTGATCGATCGCAATCCGTAAGACTTCGATGGCAATGGCGACGCGCCTTGGGCGATTCTCTCTTTTGATCCAGCCCCACCCGATTTTCTTTCTCTTATGCGGCTCATGGGTTGGGAAACTCGCCAAAGTAACAGAGTGTCGTTTCATCCACGCGTAATGCTTTCTTCAACCGCTTGAAGAAGTCCGTCGGACAACTTTTGGTCCGTCAATACGCGCGACATCGTTACGGCACCAATCATTGCCGCCGCCGTCGCCATGGCTCGTTTCCTCGCTTCGGCTGGTCTGGCCTGGTCAAAATGAGCGGCTAGAATTTCGACCATCCTCGAAAAGCCGGTCGTGGCCACATCTCGAACTGTTTTATCCGACCTAGCTAATTCGCTACCGAGCGCAGCCAAAGGACAGCCTCCGCGGAGATTGTTGCGGTGCTCCGCGCAGACGTACACCGCTGAGGCTGCTTTCAAACCGTTTCGACCCTTCTTTCCGGAGGCCGCGGTAGCCAACGTGTCAAGCATCGTATCAAGAGCGGCCGCCGTAGCCTCGGCCACGAGTTGTTCCTTCGAGTCGAAATGCCGGTAAAATCCACCATGCGTTAAACCGACCGCAGCCATCAGATCGGCTATGCCGGAGGGGACGATTCCATGCTGACGAAACTCGTCGGCCGCCATTTCGACGATGCGTTGGCGGGTCTCTGCGGTTTCCTTTTTCGATTTTCTCATTTTGAAGCCTTGTTAATCGGCAGTCCCAGGTAGGTCGAACAAAAATATTCAGATGTCGTTTGACATCTTAATCTAGCACGATAACGGTTAGATGTCATTTATCATCTAACACCGTTTTGAGGTTGCGGTCATCGTTGCCTCTCTTCCTTTCATTCCAACCGAAATTTATGAAAAAAGTCTTAATAACCGGCGCCACCGGTGCCACCGGCGGAAACGCTATCAAGAAACTTCTGGAACTAAAGGTGCCAGTGAGAGCTTTGGTCCATCAGGCGGATGAACGTTCTAAAAAACTGAGCTCCCAAGGCGTGGAAATAGTCCAGGGCGATCTAACCGATTTTGAGCCGGTCAGTGAAGCTTTGCAGGGGATCACGGCCGCTTATTTCGTTTTTCCAGTTAAGGTCCCTGGCCTTTTGGAGGCCACTGCCTTTTTCGCCCAAGCCGCCCTTGAACAAAGTGTCGAAGCCATCGTGAACATGTCGCAGATTTCCGCGAGAAGGATTGCGAAAAGTCACGCCGCTCAGAATCATTGGATTGCCGAGCGCCTTTTGGATCGCTCAGGAATTCCAGTCACTCATCTGCGACCCACCTTCTTTGCCGAATGGCTGACGTATGTATCGGAAAGTATCAGGGAGAAAAATATGTTCCCGCTTCCCTTCGGCGACGCTCGCTATGCTCCCATTGCGGCGGAGGATCAGGGCCGGGTCATTGCCGCGATCTTGAATGACTCCGCCGAGCACGCGGGAAAGATTTATCCTCTCTACGGTCCGAAGGAATTAACGCAGCACGAAGTGGCTGACCTCCTCACGCAGGTCCTCGGAAGAAAAATTACCTACGTTCCGGTCGAGATCGAAGCATTTAATGAAATCTGGAAGGAGATGGGATACTCCCCATACATCCGCCAGCATATATCTGCCGTTGCTCAGGATTGTCGCCATGGAGTCTTTTCCGGAACGAACGATTTGGTTGAGAAGCTCACGGGACAAAAGCCAATGCAGATGCTGGATTATATTATGAAGAACAAGGCGCATTTTGTTAGCCAGCAGAAAAACATCAAACCATCCCAAACCTAGAAATAGGCGTGGGGCGCCTCGAATAAGAAGGAGTACGTGCGAGTTACTAACATGCACAGAATGTTAGATCCGGAATAGCTCTGATGTACTGACGCGGAAGTACGCGGGGGAATCCCGCTAAAACGCTCCACCGAGTTCTCAAAACTGTATAGATCAATGAAAATGGGATTTATTTGTCCGAATTTACCGGGTCATATCAATCCGCTGACTGCCCTGGCCCGGCATCTCCAGGCGCGAGACCATGAGGTTGTCTTTCTCTATTCGCCGAGCGCCACCGGTTTGCCGTGCGTTCCCGGCGACAAGAACGAGGATATGAATTCGAACCGACCAGAAATGAGCAAGCTGGAAGGCATCACTAAAGCTACAAGACTTTGTTATAACGAGGGTACCAAAGCCTACGCGAAGGAAGCCGGTTTAAAAACCGATTTGGATCATCCCTCTTGGGTGTTTTCCGAACTCGCATATATCACACAGATTCCAAAAGAGTTCGATTTCGAAAACCCCCTGTTACCTCCGCAGTTTCATCACACGGGTCCATTTCATGATGGAAAGGGTCGGCCCAAGGTGGATTTTCCCTGGGATCGATTGACCGGCGAACCGCTGATCTATGCCTCAATGGGGACGATAATGAATGGCCGAGCCGATGTCTTCCGTGTGATTGTAGCCGGTGTGGCCAAGCATAAAGGCACGCAACT
>DASXBV010000279.1:0-23386 GCA_036491515.1 Chthoniobacterales bacterium | reverse complement strand
GTGATCCGAACCCGCTGATTCAGGCTCTTAAGAGGCTTAGCAAAGACAACTTGTCTAACCTGACTCCACACCCGTTGCTTGTAGGTTTACACTTTACACACCCGCCCGTGCTCGCACGAGTGCTTGCTTTGAGAAACTCTGTAAACCCAAAAGCCGAAGATAAGAGATAAACCGCAGATTGTACAGATGACTGAAGCAAAGAAGCTTGGCCGTAACTGCCGCAAGAATCCTTCCGGAACAAAAAGTCGATGGCGGAGACCCCGCGTCCTGCTTCTCTAATCTGTGAAATCTGCGGAATCTGTGGTTTCAAATTCGGAAGGCCTAAGCTCCGCTTCAACTTCCTGCACGATTGCCTCCTGGACCGTCGCCATCTCTTCAAAGCCTTGCTCAGTCAGATCCTCCAGCCCCGACAAATGCAAAAGTCCGTGAACGAAATAAGTCCGTAGCTCCCGGTGAAAGCTCCCGGAGAATTTTTCGCGCTGCCGTTCCGCGGCGTCCACATTGATGAAGATCTCTCCGTGCTGAAACGTTATGACGTCCGTGGGCCCATCAATCGACATGAAATCGCGATGGATGCGGGTGATTTCAGCGTCTGAGACGAAAACAAGAATTATTTCTTCAGGGAGAGAGCCCCGCGTCACTCGTTCCATCACTTTCGTCAGCGCCGACTCCGCGAACCTGCGAAAAAGTATAAGATCGAGCCGCCTTTTTCGTTGACGATTGAGCAGCTCGAGTGCCGGCATCACGCAGCGGTAGCAGGTGGAAGATTGCGCAATCTCCTGGTCTCCTGCTCCGCTCGTTCTTCGTCCTTTGGATACTTGATCCGCGTGTGAAGCATGTTCTGAAGGGTGAACCGAAACGTTTCGGCAATGATCTTCAATTCCCTCAAAGTCAGGTCACATTCGTCTAGCTGGGCTTCCGAGATTCGCCGATTGATGATATCGTTGACCAGTTGCTCGATCTTTTGCGGCGTAGGTTTCTCAAGGCTGCGGGAGGCGCTCTCAACCGCATCCGCAAGACTGATGATCCCGCTCTCCTTAAATTGAGGCTTCGGCCCGCTGTACCTGAAACTTTCTTCGCGTACCTCCGGGATATCTTCCTCCCGGATATTCATGATCTTCCCGCCTTCCCGTGCATCCTGCTGTTGCTGAATCGCCCGTTTATAGAAGTAAGCGACCAGGGAAGTCCCATGATGCTGCTGGATCACATCAATTATTCGCTGATTTAGCCCATACTTTAGCGCTAAATCTACGCCCTCCTTCACATGCGCTATGATGATCAGCGCGCTCATGGTCGGAGCGAGGTCGTCGTGCGGATTTTCGTCGCCAACGATATTCTCCGAGAAATAATTTGGCTTTACCAGCTTGCCGATATCATGAAAGTAAGCGCACGCACGGCACATTGTGCCGTCGGCTCCTATTTTATTTGCAGCCGCTTCAGCCAGATCCGCAACTACGTCGCTGTGGTGCCAGGTGCCGGGAGCCTCAAGACTGAGCCTAAGCAGGAGGGGATGATTCCGGTCAGCCATTTCCAACCACGACATGTCCGTGGTGATCCGAAACACCGCTTCGAGCATCGGCAACGCCCCGCTGACCACCATTGCGGTAACCACTCCGGTTAGAATTGCGGCGGCAGACTGTTTCATGAACATGCTCAGGTCCATGTCATTCAGCCGGAGCCACGGAATAGTGATGATGCCGAATGAGACAGCCAAAATCCAGGTCGCCAATCCAACGTAGATCCCGGCTCGCAACAAACGGCTGCGCCTGCGCACCTGAATGGTCACGAAAACCGAAATGAACCCGCTGATCAGGCTCATCACGAGCAGGAACGCATCAACGCCGCGGAATAGAATCGAGCTCCAGAGACTGACGAAGATCGCAGCGTAAATGCCGAGATTTTTGCCTAACAGGACCGACAAGATTAAGGGTGCCAGTGCAAATGGAATCAGTAAGACTCCAAACTCCTTAGGTAACCCTCCTTGACTCTGGGTGGAGAGCACCATGACCAGCTTCGCCACGCAGAGGTGGAAAAGAATCACCCCAAAAACAAGCCCTACCCGCGAGTTTTTACGGAACGTCTCCGGATGGTTGATCCAGAATTGGGCTACTGCGGTTGAAAAGACCAGCAGCCCGATCAAAAAATATTTCGCCGGATCGGGATGTTCTCCCGAAAAGATCAAGAGCGCCAGGACCAGCACAAATACACCAAAGATCCCAGCTTTCATCCAAGAGTTCGATTCCAGCTTGCGCATCCATTCTTTCGGAGTGGACTTCCGGCGAGTTTTCGGGCAAGCGAAACCCTTCCTGATCAATTTCTTGCGGTTTGCAGATCCGAACATGGATTATAGTCCCTTCACCTAACCTCTTTATTGCCCCGAGGAGCATCCCGGTAACTTTTGTACGCTCGGATGATTGACTGGACGAGGGGATGACGCACCACGTCGCGTTCGGTGAAGCGGACGAATTGGATCCCCGGGACATCTGCTAGCGCATGCATGGCCTCGATAAGCCCCGACGTCTTGTTCACTGGCAGATCGATCTGGGTCTGATCACCCGTTACCACACATTTCGAGTCTGCTCCCAACCTCGTCAAGAACATGAACATTTGTTCGGTCGTCGTGTTTTGCGCTTCGTCCAGAATGACGAAAGCGTGGTTTAATGTTCTACCCCTCATATATGCCAGTGGCGCTATTTCGATGAGCCCTCGATCCAGGTATTTTTGAATCTCTTCAGACTCCAACATATCATACAACGCATCGTAGAGCGGACGCAAATACGGGAAGATCTTCTCCTGGAGGTCTCCTGGTAAAAAACCCAGCGCCTCCCCCGCCTCGACCGCCGGCCGGGTAAGAATGATCCTTTTGACCTGTTCCTTTCTTAGAGCGTCCACCCCCATCGCCATCGCAAGATATGTTTTCCCGGTTCCCGCTGGACCAAGTCCAAAGACGATGTCGAAGGTTTGAATCGCCTGGACATAGTTCAGTTGCTGCTCGCTCTTCGGAATTATCGGAGCTCGCCGGGTCGGAGTGAGTACCCTGTATCCAGCCAATTGCCCCAGAGGTTGGCGAGTGCCCTCGGTCACTGATTCCAGTGCATACTGGAATTCGTGCCGCCGAATCTGGATACCATGCTGACGCGCCTTCTCGAGCTGGTCAAATACCTTGCGGGTCTTTTCGATATTCGGACGCTCCCCTTCCACACGCAGCCATCCATCGCGCGTGGTTACTTTCACCGCTAATTTTTCCTCCAACGTTTGCAATAGCTTAAAATCGTTCGCGTACAGATTCTGGAGTGTCCGTGCGTTATCGAACTGAAGCGTGTCGGATTCAACCATCAAGCAAGTAATCGCAGGCCCAACCCCTTATCGCAAAGCGGCAAATAAGCAAAGAAGGTTTTCCGAATGCGAAGGAGTTGGTATTAGATTCGACCAAGCCAGTGCATTATGCAACGCGTCGAATTTCACTTGTATCCATAAACCATTGCCCAAGTCGTCCGTTCCTTGGGGGAATTTGTGACTTCGACGATGATATAATAGGTCCCGGTCGCGGGTGCGAGCACTCGCGAGCACGCAAAACGGCCTTTTTGCCAAGCGTCATTTTCAACGAGTTTTCCTTTACTGTCATAAACATGAATCGCAAGCCGGGCACCATCTACGTCTGTCCCCATGCAAAACCAATAATCATTTCCCTTAAAGAGTGTATGCGGTATGGCCTTTTGCTCTCTCACACCAAGATCACCGCCCCACTGGTCGTCTCGCACAATGTAGCCCTGCTTGGCGTAGGAATCCATTGCCTGAAGCGCGCAAGTGATTGCATCGTCGATCGTCGCATCAGCCGGACTCAGGATCGCGCAAAGGCCCAGTATAATTAGAAATCGTCTCACAATGTTCGTCCGTTAGGCGCGCGTGTCGATCGCCTTAACCATCTGGCCGGTAATTATGTTGATTCTTTTTACCGAGCCCGGCGTGATCTTCTGGTTGATCAGAGGGGAAATCTCATCGAGCCCCTTTTGAATTTTGGTCACTAGTTGATTGTTGCGCATCCGAGGCGGCATTCCGGCCAGGCGTTCCTGGAAATACTTCAGAAGATCGGGTTGATTTAATAAATCTGCTCCATCCTCGGAATAGCTCTTTTGCACGACCGAAGTCAGGACTTCCGTACCACGCAACCAACCGCCGAGGCTGACTAGATGTGCGAGTTGCGCATCTTTCAGCTCGATCATTGCATTCTTTACGTCCGTTAAAGCACCGTCGAGCTCTCGACGGACGGCGACCCAATTGCCGGCATCGGCCTTTGTAATGATCGAGTTTGTGCGACTTAAGACAGTTGATTCGACTCCAATTGCTCTGGCAAGTTCAAGCACGTCGCGACCGATCTGCTGGACTCGTCCTTTATCGGCCGCTTCAACGGCCACAAAGCCCTCGGCGACAACGGCACCAAGCATGAGAGCAATCTGGGTGCGCTCCCCTCGATTCCTGATAACCGGTTCTCTGAGTTCCCCTTGCCAATTCGGAGTGCCCAATTTGTCCAGAACATTGAACACTTCACTTGGAAGCGGCACGACGACATCGTCAAGTTGGGTTGCCGGGAATTTGGAAAGATCGATGTGATTGGGAGGCGCTTCAGCGAAGCCTGATATCGCCAGGACTAAAACCGTAGTAACAAAAACGATTCGACATCTATTCATTCGATCAATCTCCTAGTTCGGCTCAGCTCTCCGGCGACCCGTCGGACATCCAGATCCTTTAGATCAATAATGAGCGAATCCGAAAAGGAAATTTTTCTTTGAACAAACGCCGTTTACGGTATGGCTTGAGGCACAATGAAGTTAGGGCGCGTCGAAGAACTCCTCCATCATTTCCCAAGTAAACGCATCCTGATAATTGGCGATTTGATGCTCGATGAGTTCGTGTGGGGCCGTGTATCTCGCATTTCACCAGAGGCGCCGGTACCTGTGGTCGAGGTGATCAGGGAATCTTATTACCCAGGCGGCGCCGCGAACGTGGCAAGAAATGTCCGGGAGTTCACCCCTTCCGTATTCGTCATGGGCGTCATCGGAGAAGATACGCACGCGCAGAGATTAAGAAATCTTCTGGCCGAGCACGGCATTGCTTTGGATGGAGTACAGCACGACAAATCTTATCAGACCATCGTCAAGACCCGGATCATCGCACGCCAGCAACAGGTGGTGCGAGTCGATCGCGAGAAACCACAGCCGCCCACCAAAGAAGCTCAAGCTTGCTATGTCGACAAAGTGCGCGAACTGCTGCCCAAAATCGACGGTATTATTTTCGAGGATTATGGAAAAGGCCTTCTGCAGCAAGGGTTTGTTGACGAGGTCGCGTCTTTGGCGCGGCGGGAGGGGAAACTCGTGACGGCCGACCCGAATCCGCACAATCGATTGGTATGGCGCGGAATCACCGCGGTGAAACCAAATCGCAGTGAGGCGTTCGCCGCGGCGAACCAACCCTGGCATGAGCCTGATTCGGACCCCTTGCGCGACCGTTACCTGCTGCTTGTAGGCGCCGAATTGCTTCGAATTTGGAGTCCGGACCACCTATTAGTGACCCTCGGTGAACAAGGGATGATTCTTTTTTGCCAAGGTAAACCGCCTTTTCATATTCCGTCTCGTGCTCGTGAAGTGTACGATCTCTCAGGGGCAGGTGACACGGCGATTGCGCTCTTAACGCTCGCCTTGGTTTCGGGTGCTTCGGCGATCGAAGCCGCCGAGATTTCGAATCACGCCAGCAGTGTGGTTGTGGGCAAGATAGGAACAGCAACGCTCACTCCGGAGGAACTCCTGGAGAGTTTTCGTGACAAAGACGGATAGTATGAAGTCAGCAAGACAAAAAGCGATCTTTTTTGACAGGGACGGAACGCTGATGAAGGACGTCGGATATTGCTCCCAACCTGCCGAGGTAAAACTTCTGGCGCGAGTGAACGAATTGCTTCCCAGGCTCAAGGACGCAGGCTTTAAGCTTATTATCGTGACAAATCAGAGCGGCATCGGACGGGGATATTTCACCGAAGCAGATTTCTGGGCCGTTCAAGAGGAACTCCAGAAACAGCTCGGCGCGGGCATCATTGATGCCACCTATTTTTGTGCGGATACTCCGCAACAGGAATCAGAGCGCAGGAAGCCAAATCCAGGTATGCTGCTGGAGGCGGCAAAGGATTTGGACATCGATCTCGACCAGAGCTACATGGTCGGCGACAAGGTTTCCGATGCCGAGGCCGGGATTCGAGCCGGCGTCAGAGCCACGATTCTGTTCGGAACTAACGCCGCCAGCGGCGCAATGGAATCGGGGGCCACCGTAATTGCAAAAGACTTGGGGGAAGTGGTCGAGTTTATTCTGGGGCATTGAAACGTTTCCCAAGTTAAGACTCGCCAATGAGCAAAGTCGTAGGCATTATTCCAGCCCGCTGGGGCTCAACCCGATTTCCCGGGAAGCCCCTCCATGGCGTCGCCGGCAAGCCGTTGATCCGACATGTATGGGAGCGGTGTGTCGAAGCGGGATGCTTTGATCAAATTATTATTGCGACGGATGACATGCGAATCGCTGAGGCTGGATTTGACTTCGGCGCGGAAATTGCCGTCACCGCTGCGGATCATCCCAGTGGAACCGACCGCATTGCTGAAGTTGCAAAAAAATTGAAAAAGGCCTCGATCATTCTCAACGTCCAGGGTGATGAGCCCTTGATTGACCCGTGTCTTTTGCAAAGGCTCACGCGAAAGCTGGAAGACAGTCCGCAGATCCAGATTATCACCGCAGCCACGCCGCTTCCACCGGAGGAATCCTCCAGCGAACACATCGTCAAGGTGGTCTTCGATTGCAAAGGTGATGCGCTCTACTTCTCCCGCAGCCGTATCCCTTTTCGCCGCGGGGCGAGCGAAATCAGAACTTACAGACACCTCGGCGTTTACGGTTACCGCCGAAAAGCGCTATTGGATTTCGTAAAGATGGCCCCGAGTTCTCTTGAACAAGCTGAACAGCTCGAGCAGTTGCGCGCTTTGGAAAATGGCGTGAAGATTCGCGTCGTCGTTTCCGAGACCAGTTCACCTGGGGTCGACACGTTCGAGGACGCGACCGAGATCGAACGGCTAATTTTGAGCAGGAGAAGTGGATGAAATACATATTCGTGACGGGCGGCGTAGTTAGTTCTCTGGGAAAAGGCCTCGCCGCAGCCGCGCTTGGAACTTTACTCGAGCACCGAGGATTGCGGGTGATCATGCAGAAGTTCGACCCGTACCTCAATGTCGACCCTGGAACGATGAGCCCGTTTCAACACGGAGAGGTTTACGTGTTGAGCGACGGTGCAGAAACCGATCTGGATCTAGGTCATTATGAACGATTTACAAACTGCGTGCTTTCCCGCGCCAATAACGTCACCAGCGGCCAAGTGTACGAAACGGTCCTAGCGAAAGAGCGGCGAGGCGATTACCTGGGAAAAACGGTGCAGGTCATTCCTCACGTCACAGACGAAATCAAGGGCCGCATCCAACGGCTTGCCAAGGAACAGACCGGCGATGTGATTATTACCGAGATCGGCGGCACGACCGGCGACATCGAAGGACTACCGTTCCTGGAGGCGATCCGTCAGTTTCAGCTCGAGGTGGGGCCGGAGAACGTCGTGATCATGCACGTGACCCTGGTTCCATTCATAAAGGCCGCCGGAGAACTCAAAACAAAGCCTTCGCAGCAAAGTATCGCGAAATTGCGCGAGATCGGCCTCCAACCACACGTGCTTCTGTGCCGAACCGAAAAGCCGCTCGTTATGGAAGTTCGCCAAAAGCTTGCGCTGTTTTGTAACGTTCCGCTCCACGCGGTCGTCGAGGTACGGGACGTCGACCACACCATTTACGAACTTCCTCTTACGCTGCAGGATGAAAAACTGGATGAGACTATCTGCCGCTTGCTGCACCTCGATACCCCATCAGCACACATGACCGAGTGGCGCAAGTTCGTCCAACGGGTCATCTCTCCTAAGAAGAATCTCAAAGTCGCAGTCGTCGGGAAGTACATCGATTTACAAGACGCCTACAAAAGCATCTATGAATCCCTTACGCACGCCGGCGCCGCGAACGATTGCGGAATCGAAATCCTGCGGATCGATGCTGAGGACCTGGAAGAATCCGACCCTGGCAAATCCCTCGGGACGGTCGCCGGCATTTTGGTACCGGGCGGATTCGGTGACCGGGGTGTTGAAGGCAAAATCGTTGCATGCAAATACGCTCGGGAAAAACGCTTGCCGTACCTCGGCCTCTGCCTTGGGATGCAAGTTGCCACGATTGAATTTGCGCGAAATGTCTGTGGGTTAAAGGGCGCGAACAGCACAGAGTTTGAAGAACACACGCCGCATCCTGTCATCTGTTTGCTCGAGGAACAAAAAGAGGTCAGGAATAAGGGCGCTTCCATGCGTTTGGGCAGCTGGCCTACGGACCTTGTTCCTGGGACTCTTGCCGAGAGGATTTATGGCGCGAAGCAGGCCATCGAAAGGCATCGCCATCGGTACGAATTCAACCTGAAATACAAAGAGCCGATGGAAGAGAAGGGCTTCGTGATTGGTGGTACGTCACCCGACGCCAAGCTGGTCGAATTGATCGAACTCCGTGATCATCCCTGGTTTTTAGCCTGCCAATATCATCCGGAGTTTTTATCGAAGCCGAATTCGCCGCACCCGTTATTCCGCGGATTCATTGCGGCCTGCCTGGCCAATTCGGAATAGGTATGGCACGGGCTCCCGCCCGTGACCAGAACTCAAGCAGTACTCGAGAACTCAAGAATGATGCGATGCGGAATTCGCCTCGAGACTGTTTGTTCTTCTCGAGTTCTTGAGTGCTTGAGTTCTCGAGTTCTGGACTTCAGCTTTTCTTAAACCACACCCTCTTCCCTTCAACCCGTGCACCGCGTCGCCGGAAGTATTCACCTAGCTCCGGCGTGTAACAGCCCCAGGATTCAGGGTTTAGCTCGAAATAGATCTCACCGTTCTTGGAAACGACATTTTCAAATACATCATCCAGAAAGAATTCCCATTCTTTCATTCCCCAGACATGATCAGAACCGTGCGAATTAAAGCAAACGGCGAATCCGGTTAACAAATCGAATCGGTGGCCCAGATCCGGCAGCGGTTCAAATGCTTCGATGCGCCAGACCCGGCGCGGCATCTCGAGCATCTCGAACATCTCGGCGTACATCGGCGGCCAGTCCAAATCCAAACCCATCACGCTATGACCAAATTGCTTGCATACATACAGGAAATAGCCGGCACCGCTCCCAATATCGAGAACGCGAATAGGCTTTCGCCGGTCCAGTTGCAAGAATCGTGCTTGTCTGGTGGCAAGCTCGAGCCATTGCCGGGCATCAACATATTTCGGCCACCCTATCAGATCATCCGGATTAGCGTAGGTGGAACGAATCCGCGCGAACCCCTTCGACTCAAGTTCGCTAACCATCTCTCCAGCGTTCAAAGGACGGCGCCACCGGTAATACGCATTGAGCAGGCTGTCCCACGCCTCCCCGGTGCGAAGCTTGTCTATCTTGCGCGATAGTTCCACAGCTTAAAGGGAACAGCGAACAGCGGGTTCAGCCGATTTAGGTTTCTGCTCCAGAGCCGGCAATCTGCCCCGCTGTTACCTGCCAGCTTACTTCATACTTATTCAACAATCTGTAACACCACCTGCTGACCTGATCTTGAAGCGGCGGCGTTCAGAACATTTCGCATGGCCGTGATCGTATGACCGCTGCGGCCGATCACCTTGCCGACATCAGACTTTCGCATTTCGACTTTCAAGATCAATTTGTGCCCCTGCTCCACCTTGGTCACTAAAACTTCCTCAGGTGCGTCAACTAGCTGCTTGATGACAAACTCAAGAAAGGTCTCCACTTGGATTTATTGGGCGGCGGCGAGAGCCGCAGCAACTTTCTTGCGCGCTTTGAGAATCATACTCGCGACAGTTGCGCTCGGCCGTGCGCCATGCCTCACCCAATAGTCCACGCGGTTAAGGTCCAAGCGAAAGTTTTCCTCAGTCTCTCGAGGATCATAGTTGCCAATCACCTCTATAAACTTTCCGTCGCGCGGGCTGCGCTTATCCGCCACTACAACACGGTAAAAAGACCGGTTTTTGGTTCCTTCTCTCCTTAATCTAATCGAAACGGCCATATTCAATATTGAGAACAACGTCCCTCATCTGTCCCTATCTTCTATTATCTTCTATTGGTTCCAGTCCGCGGGACCCGGGCTAGCATTTTTTTCATTTGGCTCGCGTTCTTCATCAGTTTTTTCATCTGATTAAACCGTTGAAGTAGCGTGTTTATTTCGGTGACGGAAGTCCCGCTACCGCGGGCGATTCGCTGTCTCCTCCTGGCATTCAGGATTTCCGGGCTTTTACGTTCACCCGGCGTCATGGAGAGCACGATCGCCTCGATTCGCTTCAGCTGTTTTTCGTCGACCGAAAAGCCTTTCATATTACCCATCCCGGGCAGCATGCCAAGGATATTTTCAATCGGCCCCATTCGCCGTATCATCTTAAACTGAGCCAGAAAATCGTTGAAATCGAAGCTCGCCGTGCGAATTTTCTTCTCGAGGCGCGTCGCCTCTTCTTCGTCGATCGCTTCGGCCGCTCGCTCAACCAGACTCACGACATCGCCCATGCCCAGAATGCGGCTCGCGAGCCGTTCAGGAAAAAACGGCTCGAACTGATCGATCTTCTCACCTACACCCGCAAATTTGATCGGGCGATGGGTCACTTCACGCATAGACAGCGCCGCCCCGCCGCGGGCATCACCATCGAGTTTGGTCAGAATCAGTCCCGTAAGTCCAAGAGCCTCGTGGAAATGGGTCGCAACGTTCACCGCCTGTTGCCCGGTCGCGGCGTCACAAACCAGTAGAATCTCCTGCGGCTCCAGAACATCCCTGAGACTCTTCAATTCATCGATCAAACGCTCATCGATTTCGAGTCGGCCGGCGGTATCAAAAATCTGGACATTGCCGCTCTGAGTGTCGGCCCATTGCAACGCCTCTTTCCCCACGTTAATCAAGTCCGTCCGGCCGGGCTCCGGCCGAAATACCGGTACACCTACCTGGCTTGCCAGAGTCGCCAATTGATCGATGGCTGCAGGCCGTTGCAGATCGCACGCAACAAGCAAAGGCGATTTGCCCTGCTTTTTCAGATACAGAGCAAGTTTTGCCGCCGAGCTCGTTTTGCCGGCACCATGCAGGCCTACCATCATGATCCGAGCCGGCTTGGTCAGATTGAGAGGCTCGTTGCCGCCACCCAGCAGCTGGGTTAGCTCGTCGTAAAAAATTTTTACAATTTGCTGCCCGGGTGTTACCGAACGCAAGACTTCCTGACCCAGGGCCTTATCCTTAACTTTAGTAATGAAGTCTTTCGCGACCTGATAATGGACATCAGCCTCAAGCAGCGCCAAGCGCACCTGGCGCAAAGCGTCATTGATGTTTGTCTCCGAGATTGTCCCATGACCGCGGAGATCCTTGAAGATGTCCTGGAGCTTGTCGGAAAGCTGTGAAAACACGATTATGTCCCTTGAGTGGCAGCTTGCTTACCGGCCGCCGGCGCTGAAGGATCCACAGTGAAGTTCCAGCGGGTCTCCATTTTTCTTCCCTTCACCTTCGCTGAGAGAATGACGGTGTACGTTTTCGGAACCAGGTTCTGGGTAAATTCGTAAGAGACCAATTTGGTTCGCGGATCATACTTTGCTGGTACGGGGCCAAACCCGCTAACCCGCATTTCCACAGAGTCGGGTTCGACCTCACCCATCGACGCGAGGTTCGCCTTGATGACCGGCCGTGTGTTCGCTATCTTTTCTTCGTTCATCGGCTGAGTCACCATGGCAGCGGAGGCTAGCTGAGCTGCTTCCACGCCAGGAGCGACACCATCGTTGTTGCCAAAACTGAGCGCCATCTTGAACACGTCGGGATGCATCGACTCGATTGCGTAGCGCCCGAGTTGGTCAGCAGGGGCGTCGATGCCCATATGTTGGCCGTAGACCGTGAATAACGCCTGATACCCCGCCTCCGCGGCCATCTTACGAACCACTTCGTTGTGCGTTCCGTAGGGGAACGCAAACGCGATAATCTTTATCCCGAGTTTTTGCTCAAGAATGTCCTTTGAAGTGTAAATCTCGTTATGCAGCCAGGCATTATATTCCTGCCCTTTGGGCGCGTGGCGAAGGTCATGATGAGAGACCGTATGGCTCTCAATGTCTACACCCTCGTCACGCATCTGTTCGAGCTGCGCCCAGGTAAGCGATTTGCCGCCAACGGCGACGTAATTCGTATAAATAAACATCGTGAACGGATAGCCAAACTCCTTCAAGATCGGCCAAGCGACCGCATAGCCGGACACGTAACCGTCATCGATCGTTATCACGGCGCTCTTCGGCGGAATCGATTTTTCTCCCCGGCGCCACGCCAGAAATTGCTTCATCGGAATGACGTCGATGCCGTTATCCTTCAACTCTTTCATCTGCGCCCGGAATTCCGCCGGCGCAATCGCCAAGCTGTCGCGCGGATTATCTTCGAACCGGTGATAGCAGAGTACGATCACCTTCGCGGAACGATCTACCGCCGGCGGCGGGGACGGCGTCGCTACCGCGAGCTGCGGGGACGCCGAAGCAGCCGGAGTTGATTTGTCATCCAGTTTCGCGAGCGCCGAACTTTTCTTACAACCGGCCACGATCAGTGGCAGGACAAGGAGAAATGCGAGAATACGACGAGACATACCGATCACTTAGCGCGCAGATTATCACGTTCTGAAAAATTATAAAGAACAGAAGTCAGGAGTTCAGGAGAAGCTCCCGGTAGGGCGAGGCTCCGTCCGAGCCGGGGACGACGCGCCAACCCCGGCTCGGACGGAGCCTCGCCCTACCGAGAATTCAAATTCCCAGGTCCGCAAATATCTGGTCGATATAACGAAAATGTCGTTCTAACGAACAAAGTTTCTCGAGCTCGGACGGCGAGATCAGCGAGGTGATCTCGGGTATCTTCTTTATCTCAGTCAAGAAATCGTTCGAGTCTTGCCAGGTCGCCATCGCGGCTCGCTGAACGGCTTCGTAGGCAGGCTTGCGTTCAAATCCGCGTCGGGTCAGTTCCAACAAGACCGTCTGGCTGAAATAAAGACCTTTAGTGATTTCCAGATTCTGCAGCATATTTTCCGGGTATACCTGAAGACCTGTGACAAGCTCAGTTAACGTCGCCAGCATGTAGTCCATCAGGATGCATGAATCCGGCAGAATGATTCGTTCCACGCTGCTGTGGCTGATATCCCGCTCGTGCCACAAAGCCACGTTTTCAAATGCGGCTACCGCATTTCCACGAATTACCCTAGCGAGCCCACTCAGCCGTTCGCCCGTTATTGGATTTCTTTTGTGCGGCATCGCAGAACTTCCCTTCTGTCCCGGACTGAAATATTCCTCCAATTCAAGCACTTCGGTTCGCTGGAGATGGCGGAACTCGGTTGCCCACCGATCGATGCTCGATGCTACCACCGCCAGATTGGCGCTAAACTGCGCGTGCCGATCGCGTTGAATGACCTGGGTCGACAAGGGATCCGGATTCAGCCCGAGCTTTTCGCAAACACTAGCCTCCACCCTCGGGTCGAGATGTGCATAGGTTCCCACAGCCCCGCTCAGTTTGCCAAACGCGATCTCTTGGCGAGCCGCATGGAGCCGATATTCCGCCCTGCCGAACTCATCGTACATCAACGCCATCTTCAAACCGAAAGTGATCGGTTCGGCATGAACGCCGTGGCTGCGCCCAATCATCGGGGCATACTTGTACTGCCTGGCCTTCTGGCCGATCACATCCCGCAGTTTGGCAACATCTTCCAGCAGGATGTTACATGACTGAACAAGTTGTACCGCAAGAGCAGTATCCAGGATATCCGACGAGGTAAGACCCTGATGCATCCATCTTGCCTCGGGCCCAATGTACGAAGCCACATTTTCAAGGAACGCAATCAAGTCGTGATTGGTCCGCTTTTCGATCTCGAATATCTCCGAAACAGAAAACTTCCCTCGTTCGCGGATGGCTCTGGCGTCAGCCTCCGGAACCAGCCCCAGCTGAGCCATCGCTTCGCAAGCCAGAGACTCGATTTCCAGCCAAATCGAAAACTTGCGCTCATCGCCCCAAATTTCGAGCATCCTGGGGCGCGAATACCGTGGAATCACGCAGTGACGTTAAGACGGTCGCAAGAGTTGAAAAAGACTTTTTGCTCTAAATTCCGTCTGGAGCGGAGCTGCTTGCAGCTCCTGGGCGTCGCAAGCAACGCCCCTCCAAGTCTGTGGACCCAAGTAAAATCAGCGAACCCGAGCTCTCACCTTGCGACCGTTATTCATGAGGCTTACCTGCCCCGAAGCGAGAAGATTGGCCACCGTCGCAACGGTTTCCTCTTGAGAATCCGAATAGGAACTGACCGCCAAAATCAGGTCACCGAGGCACAAGGGCCGATTAGTTAATTTGCGTCTCTTCATAGTAAAGCCTTCTAAATATTTCCTACCGCCCTCTTTGGCCGGGTTCAAGCACCACCCCTCGCCAGACCGGCATCAAAATATCTAATACGTTTGAAACTATAGACCCGGTTACCGTCCCGAACGTTTAATTTTAGTTCGGCGAACCCGCTTTCCTGATTTCGGTTGCAGAAAACCTTTCTATGGCCGATGCATTGGCCGATTTAGCTCTATGGATTGGATTCTAAAATTCCTCGACGTTATTCTGCATCTTAACCTTTATCTCGATCAGCTGGCCGGCGCCTATGGACCCTGGATCTATGCATTGCTTTTTTTGATCATCTTTTCCGAAACCGGACTGGTGGTGACTCCATTTCTCCCGGGAGACGCACTGTTGTTTACGGTCGGAACATTGACTGCAGAAAACGGCCCGCTGAATTTGCTGCTCATCCTCGTCCTGCTCACGGTCGCGGGGATTCTTGGCCATACGACCAACTACTGGATCGGGCAAACACTCGGCCAGAGACTCTTCAGAAATCCGCAGAGTCGGATATTCAACCGAAAACATCTCGACCAAACGCACGCCTTCTACGAACGGCACGGTGCGAAAACGATCATGCTTTCACGGTTCCTTCCGTTGATTCGTACGTTCGCCCCTTTCGTCGCGGGAATGGGCTCGATGGGTTACCAGAAATTCTTCGTATATAACGTCGTCGGAGCATTCGTTTGGGTATTCAGCGTTGTTTTGCTCGGACATTTTTTCGGAAACCTCCCTTACGTACAGAAAAACTATTCGGTCGTGATTCTGGCCATCGTCGTCATTTCCATGATTCCGCCCGGATTGGAAATTTTGCGAGGCTGGCTAGGGCGTTCGAAGGCGAAAATCTGACCAGGTGTAAGCGAACGAGAACGTCGCTGTTTTGCGGTTTATTGAACTTCAGCCGCATGTCATGAGTAACGTCCCGACGATCCAATCGGAAATTGAGCAACTGGGCCGAGAGATCTTTGACCTGATCGATGTCGATCGTCGCTCTCCGAGCCTTTTTCGACACAATGATTTCCATGGGCGTTTGCTGGATTGGTCCATGCGTGACCCGGTTTTCAAGACGCAGATGTTTAGATTCGTCGACGTCCTGCCAACCTTGACTTCACCCGATGATGTGGTGAGGCACATGATCGAGTACCTGAAAGACGTTAGGGCGCCTGTCTCATCCCTTCTTCGCAGCGCCCTGACCGTTGGCCGATTAATCCCAGCGATTCCCGCAACTCTCATTCGCGAAAACGTCCTGGCGATGGCGCATCAGTTCATCTGCGGCCAGGATGGAAAATCCGCTTTTTCCAACCTTCGCCGAATCTGGAAAGAGGGCGCTCGCTTTACGGTGGATATACTGGGTGAAGCAGTTGTCAGCGAGCGCGAAGCTGACGAATTCGCGACCCGATACCGCGCACTGGTCGATTTTTTGGCCGAAGCCACGCGTGATTGGAAGGTGGAAAGTCCCCTGGCTGCGAATGAACCACCTTTTGTCAATATTTCGGTTAAGATTTCCGCTCTGTGTGCTCGAGTTCAGGCCTCCGATCCAGATACCAGCATTGCGGCGATCATGGCGCGCCTTAAGCCGATCGCGATTCGCGCCAAAGAGCTGGGCGCATTTATCAACCTCGACATGGAGCACTTTGGGTTGAAAGAGCTCACCTTGGATCTCTTTAGGAAGCTCTCAAGCGAACCGGAGTTTCAAGGTTACCCCCACCTTGGTTTCGTCATACAGGCTTATCTGCGTGACTCCCAGACGGATACCGAAAAAATGCTGGATTGGGCCCGGCACCATAGCCGTCAATTCACGATCCGCCTGGTAAAGGGCGCCTATTGGGATTTCGAGAAGGTCGTTGCCGCGCAAAAGACATGGGAAACGCCTGTCTACTTGTCAAAATCGGAGACCGACGCCAACTATGAGCGGATCACTCGCTTGCTTTTGGAAAATCGAGACGTCGTTTACCCGGCGTTTGCTTCGCACAATGTGCGCAGTCTCGCTCACGCCGCGGCATACGCGCGGAAACTTGGCCTGCAGCCCGGCGACTATGAATTCCAGATGTTGTACGGCATGGCGAGACCGATCAGGCGTGCACTCGTTAAACTCGGGTACCGCGTGCGCGAGTACTGCCCTATGGGAGAACTTGTTCCGGGAATGGCATACCTCGTTCGCCGACTGCTTGAAAATACGTCCAACGAAGGGTTTCTAAGGGCAAAATTCGGCGCGAACACGCCCATTACTGAGCTGCTGAGCGACCCCGCTTCGCGCCTCCCGGATGTCCGACGGCCCCCGCCGGAAGGCGTCGCATCTCCAAGCTCGCAGCCCCGAACGACGATCAATCGGCGCTGTGAAGAGCGTCCCTTCGTTAACGAACCTTTGATCGATTTTACCCTCTCATCTGCGCGAATCAAGATGAGTCAAGCTCTTGAGGAGCTTCGTGCCAAGCTCGGACAAGCTTATCCGCTCGTGATCGGGGGCAAGCCGGTCATGGGATCGCAACAAATGGTATCGATCAATCCGGCCGCACCGAAACAACTGATAGGACACCTCGCGCTCGGTACCACCGTCGACGTGGTCAATGCCGTGGCCGCCGCCAGAACGGCCTTTCCACGTTGGAGCGGGACCCCCGTCGAAGAGCGCTCGAAATTCCTCGAACGCCTGGCCGCAAAATTGCGAGCCGACCGCTACGAGCTAGCTGCATGGGAGGTCTTTGAAGTCGGCAAAACCTGGTCTGAGGCTGACGCGGACGTTGTGGAGGCGATCGACTTCTGCATGTTCTACTCTCAAGAAATGCGTCGCCTCAACCGCGGGCGACTGACACAGCACGTGCCAGGCGAAGTGAGCATCGAGAACTACCTGGCCCGAGGAGTCGGCGCCATCATCGCGCCTTGGAATTTTCCGCTCGCCATTCTCTGTGGTATGACGGTCGCGGCCCTGGTCACTGGTAATACGGTGGTTATCAAACCCGCGGAACAATCCTCCGTGATCGGAGCGCGTTTCATGACCCTATTGCGGGAAGCCGGATTACCCGATGGCGTAGCCAATCTGGTCTTCGGCACCGGAGAAGCCGCAGGATCGCTCCTGGTCGCTCATCCGGATGTCGACTTGATTGCGTTCACAGGGTCGCGGGAGGTAGGAACATCGATTTGGCAAACGGCCTCGGTCACTCTTCGCGATCAGCGTAACCTGAAAAAGGTTATCTGCGAAATGGGCGGCAAAAACGCGATGATCATCGATACTGATGCGGATCTCGACGAAGCCGTTCTGGGCATTATTCATTCAGCCTTCTCTTTCCAGGGCCAGAAATGCTCCGCTCTATCGCGCTTAATCACCGTGCGCGATGTCCATAAACGATTGGTTCCGCGGCTGATTGAGGCAGTCGCTGCGCTCAAGATAGGGCTTCCCGAACATCCAAATACGGACATTGGTCCCGTGATCGATCAGGACGCGTTCGAAAAGATCCAAAGATACATCGAGCTCGGCAAACGCGAGCATCACCTCGCCTGTCAGGCGCAACTGCCGTCTGGGCTTGAAGGGCATTTCATCTCGCCCGCACTCTTTACCAGAGTCGAATCAGCCGCGCGTCTGGCGCAGGAAGAGATCTTTGGTCCGGTCCTCGTGGTCATCCCGGCAAACGACTTGAAACAGGCTATTGCCATCGCCAACGGCACGCCGTTTGCGCTCACCGGAGGCCTCTACTCGCGCAGTCCGCAAAACATCGCTCAAGTGCGCTCGGAATTTCTGGTTGGAAACCTCTATATCAATCGGCCCATCACCGGCGCAATCGTCGGTCGCCACCCGTTCGGCGGATTCAAGATGTCCGGCAGCGGAACGAAAGCCGGCGGAGTAGATTATCTGCCAAATTTCATGTTCCCACGCGTCGTAACGGAGAACACAGTGCGCCGTGGCTTCGCACCAGAAACAGAAATCGTGCGCTAGGAACACGGGCCGCACATGGTGGGGACGCGCTCCTGCACGACCTGGACGAAAGAGCTAGGGACAACGAAGACTTTCCTTTTGCTCGAGACAAAAATTAACTTGTGATTCGTTCACTACACATTATGCCGATTTAATAGAAGAGCATTATATGTCCCAAACGCAGGCCGCCGAACAGATCCTGAAGAGTGACGATGCTTTGTCGCAAAGGGAAGAGCACTTCGACGCCCTAGTCTCAGGCGTAGAGGATTTCGCAATCTTCCTGCTCAGTCCCGAAGGCAACGTCATCAGCTGGAATGCTGGAGCGCAGCGGATTAAGGGATACAAGCCAGAGGAGATTATTGGTAAACACTTTTCGGTTTTTTACCCGCAGGAAGCGATTGAGCGCGGCTGGCCAGGGAATGGACTTCGTCTCGCCGCGAAGGAGGGCCGGTTCACAGCAGAGGGCTGGAGGGTGAGAAAAGACGGGTCCCGGTTTTGGGGAAGCGTGGTCATTACTGCGCTCAGAGCTCAAAATGGCGCGGTGCGGGGATTTTTGAAGATAACTCGTGACCTGACCGAACGGCGCAAGATTGAAGCACTTCAAGAAGCCGACCGCCTAAAGGACAACTTCCTGGCCACTCTCTCTCACGAGTTTCGGACACACCTAAACGCTATCTTAGGATGGACCGGTCTCATGAAGGAGTCGCTGGACGATGCGGCCGTTATTTCAAAAGGACTCGATGTATTGGAACGCAACACCAAGACTCTCACAGGGCTCATCGCGGACCTTGTGGATATCTCTAAGATCACTGCCGGAACGCTGACCCTGGACTTCGAAGAAGTGGACTTGAAGCAGGTTGTTAGTTCCAGTGTCGAAACGCTGCGCGTGCAGGCTGCAGAAAAGGGAATCGCCCTCGAGAGCTTTGTAGAAACGGGGATTGACTGCGGAGTTTGGGCCGACGAGGTAAGACTGCACCAAATCTTAGCCAACATTTTGAGTAACAGCCTTAAATTTACGGCTAAAGGGGGTTCTGTAAGCGTGCAGTTAAGGAAAACTCAAGCAACAGCGATACTGCTGGTCAAGGATACTGGCGAGGGGATCTCACCGGAGTTCCTGCCGTATATTTTCGAGCAGTTCGCCCAGGCCAAATCGACTCGGAGCGAAAATCGAGGGATGGGGTTGGGCCTGGCGATTTGCAAGCATCTAGTCGAGCTGCATCACGGTTCAATCAGCGCCGAAAGCGAAGGACTGGGGTGCGGTACAACAGTCAAAGTCGAGTTGCCACTGACAGCATCCAGCTCCCCGGCGAGGTTCGAACAAAGCAGGCAACATGCTTTTACGGAGGAGGGAAGGATGCGTAATACCAGACTTGGGTGCATAAAGGTGTTGGCTGTTGATGATGATGCCGACTCCAGAGATCTCCTGAAGGCCATTTTGGAACGCAGTGGCGCCAACACCACCGTGCTCGGTTCTGGGAAAGAGGCGCTGGAGGTAGTAAAAAATAGTCGTCCTGATGTTTTGATTTGTGACCTGGCGATGCCGCAAATGGATGGCTATGAGCTATTGAAGAACGTGCGGCGTCTTGAACCAGAAATCGGATGGTTGCCGGTAATTGCGTTCACGGCTTCAGTTCGTAACGAAGACCGGGCTCACAGCCGGGATGCGGGTTTTCAGGCTCATCTTGAAAAGCCGCTCATCCCGAACGAACTGGTCACGACAATCATTGAGTTAGTTGGGCAGAAAACGCGCGACCAATGAGGAAGCACCAGTTGCCGGAGCATTCGCGGCGACTGATGCTTCTTTGATGAAATTCTTTCCCGTTTTTCCCTGAACTATCTCGCACTCTGTGGGCGAGCTTTTAGCTCAGTCTTTCTCGACCTTCACCTTCCACTTGGTACCAGTCTGCTTGTCCAGGTAAACTTCCTCTTTTTCCTTTTTCTCAATCAATTGATATCGGGAACTATCCAGGTTGTGAACAAAAGTATCCAATGTAGGAGCCTGGCTTGTCTCGATCACCGTCTGGGTCGTTGAATTACTAGCCAAGGGTTGCACGATTTGACCTGCATCGTTCACGTAGACAATCGCCTCACCGGGATTCTTCCGAACGGTTACCGCATACACGCCACCATTTCCACGAACCACGCGAACCACATCAGCGGGACCAACAATACGGGTTTCGCGAATAACCGTTGTCTGCACGGGTTGAGGCAAAGTCGTGAATTGAACGTCGTCAGCTTTAGCGACGAGGCTCAGGCAAGCAGAGGATAAAAGCACAAGTGTGAAATGTGTTATTGTTTTCATACTTTCATTTCTTTTCTCAGACTCGTTTGACGCGGACGCGGATTGCATTGTTCACTTGGGCGAGTCAGGGAGCACACCGGTCGTCAGGTCAGGCCAATGCCTGATGCAGTTTATCTAGGGGACAACAAGCAGATCGCCGAACATTCTCTTCCAGCCTTCCGCCAGTTCTGGTGTGGCCAAAATTCGCTCAATCATCTCCGGTTCCGGCATTTGATAGTAACAGACATTAACGGCGTGCACGGTAAGCCATGGGTTCGGCCGTGATTTCAGGTGCCATATGTCGCCGGGCTGCATGGTGCCGCCTTGCAAAACCTGCACATAGAATCCGGTCCGGAGCGTCTCGATGGTTCGCTTTAGGAACCCTGGCAGCTTTAACTTCCGCTCCTGCTTCCAACAGGGACCTCGCGGACCGCTGACCTGCACTTCAGCCGAGCCGATCGAGTAAGTGTCTCCGACACAAACCCTGGTTTCGTTCCCGCCTTCGATCGTCCAATTTTCACCGACGCTTCCCGGGCCCAGCTGTTTGTCTGCACTCTCCAGTCTAAATTGCTCGTTCCAATACTTGTAATGCTCAACTGGATGAACGCAGACCGCCTGAGAAGGGCGGCCATGATTCACGCTGTCTGTGACCTGATCGCCAATGATACCACGTGCGCCCAATTCGACCGGACCGAAGACGGCTTTTCGGAAAATCGATGATTCCCAGACACCGCCTTCGTCGATGATCCTTTCGGGTCGCCCAACAAAAATGGAATGTATCGATATCATTCAGATTTTCTCAAGATGCCAAAGTCCGTGCGAATTATGGAACAAATCGTCCTCTGGGTTGAGTTCGTCCTCCTTCAATTGCAGCCGGAAAAGTGTGCTCGTCTCACTAAGACCAAACGATTCGCCCGAACGCAGTGCCCGTCGCTCAATCAATCTCCAATAGTTAAATTTATTGAGCAAGTTCGCGGCGTCTTCGACGGCAAACCGCCTTTCGACCGCCGAATCGGCCAAGCCGAAGTGATGCATTCCACACGAGTAATAATAAATGTCTCCCGCTAGGAGCATGACGAATGCACAATACCAATCGAATTCGTTGTCCGATGACACTAGACGAAACCATCGCTCCCAAGAGTGACCGACTCCGGACGACTCCAGCTTAATGGCGAAACCTCCCCAGCGTTGTGCCATTTCCGTGTATTTCAGGACTCGAGGCCGCTCCTCTATCAGACTCAGAGGAAACCGAAGATAAATACTCGAACTGTGTCTCGCAATTTCCTCTTCCACTCGTCGTGGAAGATCGCCCCGGCTCGCAGCCTGAAAAGCTTGGAGCATGCGAGGATGTCGACCGAGAAACTCCACCTTCACAACATCCTGGTGCCGGACGTCGGCCAAAAATTTGCCGTCAAACACGTATCGTCCATCAGATTCAGAGGTGACCACGCGCCGAATAAAGTCCGAGCGATCCCGCCAAGGCCCTGGCACGCAAAAGATCATTTCGCGACTCACCGGCTCACTTTAGCAGAGGAATCGGGAATGGGAGAAGATTTTGCGTTTTGCAGATGGAGCGTTGGAATAGCCGAATAACGGGGCGTTGGGGGTATTGAGTACCTAATCGGCGTACGACATGCGAACGCAAGCCCGAACTTCCGACTTCTTGAATTCTCGAATTCAATAGCTTTCTAAAAGCTATGCCCCGGCCTCCCTCGCGTTCACTATTCCGTAGAGTTCCACAGAGATGTATTTTCCATCCTTCATCACATCGTCCTGCAGCAATCCTTCGCGCCTCATGCCGATTTTTTCCATCACGCGCCCGGACGAATTATTGCCGACAAAATGCCTCGCCGAAATTTTGTGATACCTGAGAACATTAAAACCATATTCCAGTACGGCTTTCGCCGCCTCGGTGCAATAACCGCGGTTCCAGTACGCGACCCCAATCCAGTAGCCGAGTTCTGCGGAATTGAACAGACCGGCCTTATTCAACGCGATGGCCCCCATCAGGGCTCCGCTCGCCAAACAAATGGCAAAGACAACTCCACGTCCTTCATAGAAACCGGCTTGATGCGTCGAAATCCAGGATTCCGCCATCCCATCCTCATATGGATAAGGGACAAACAACGTTGTCTCATAGATTTGGCGCTCGCCGGCAAGAGCCTTGACCTGCCGCGCATCAGCCAGCGTAAATGGCCTCAGGACAAGGCGCTCCGTATAAATCGTCTCCTGTAACAAAAGCATGCAGACAACAAAGTAAGCAAAGCCTCCGGCTTTTGCATCCGGTAAGCAGCCTTCGGCTTTTGCATCCAGTAAGCATCCCTCCAGCTTTTGCATCCGTAAGCCTCCGGCCTTTGCATCTGCCCTGGAAGGCCGTTGCTTCCGCCGTCGCCAAGCCTATGGCGGACACGTGCAACGCCTACACGGTAGGGCGAAGCTCCGCCTGAGCCGAGGACGACGCGCCAACCCCCGGCTCGGACGGAGCCTCCCCTACCCGGTGGGAGCTGCAAGCAGCTCCTCCCCTCCAGCACCTGCAACCCGGAGGACCGGTGTTTTTCACGAGGGAACATTGGTTTAGGGGTGCGAGCATCGTCTTCGTTTGCTAAAAGGGAGATGCAACGAGGAAGCTTTGGCAAGTAATCCGTTTGCCCAATGGTGTTTAGTAGTATCTAAACCCGTCCTCCAGCAT
>DASXBV010000278.1:0-10993 GCA_036491515.1 Chthoniobacterales bacterium | reverse complement strand
TCGGGGAGAAGTCGTCGAAGCGGCTGCGGCAGAGATCATCTACCGCGAACCCAAGCATGAATATACTCGAAACTTGCTCGCCAGTGTTCCCAGTCTGAATTAGTAACGTCCAAAGCGCATGAATTCGATACTGCGGAAATTGCTCGGCATGAACTGGCTGCTGGTTGCCCTGGTCATCGGCTTGTCCGTACTCGGGGTGATGGCCATTTACAGCGCCACCTACATGCGCGAAGAGGTCTATCTGACGGAAATGTGGCGCCGCCAAGTCGTGTGGCTGGGGCTTGGTATCGTGGTGTTCTTCGTTGCCGCATTGATTGACTATCGTGCCTGGCTGAACCACGTCTCGTTCCCTCTGATCATGTATCTGGGCGCACTAGGATTTCTCGTACTCACCCATTTTATCGGAAGAACCACCTTCGGTGCTCGCAGCTGGCTTGACATTGGGCCGATCAGTTTTCAACCGGCTCAACTTGCGGTCATTTCAACTTTGCTCCTCATCGCCTGGTTACTCGCCAATACG
Source organism: Chthoniobacterales bacterium (assembly GCA_036491515.1). GTDB lineage: Bacteria > Verrucomicrobiota > Verrucomicrobiia > Chthoniobacterales > JAFAMB01 > JAFAMB01. Next base: position 10,473 of record DASXBV010000278.1, on the reverse strand, counting down.
GAGAACTGGGTCGGATTCTGGCCGACGACTGCAAGGATCTTGAGCTGCGGCGCCATTATTGCCCCACCCTGGATCCTCATTTTGGTTCAGCCTGACCTTGGCGAGTGCCTGGTTTGGATCCCTGCCGTGTTGGCGATACTTTATGTCGGTCGAGTACCGAAGCGATACCTAACCGTGATGATCATAGTCGGAATTGCGCTCATCCCGGTTGTCGCGAATTTTGGGTTGAAGCCGTACCAGCGCGAGCGTTTGACAACTTTCCTGAATCCAGACTATGACCCCCAAGGTGCTGGCTGGACAATTAACCAGTCTCTGATCGCAATCGGATCCGGGGGTTTCTACGGCAAGGGCTTCACGGCTCCGAACACCCAAGTGCAGCTCGGGTTTTTGCCTTCGACGATCGTGCACACTGATTTTATCTTTGCGGCCATCGGAGAACAGCTCGGCTTCGTCGGGACCGTCACCCTGGTTGCTGCGTTTGGGGCCCTTCTACTGACAGGGCTATTGATCGCGGCGTCCGCGACAGATGACCTCGGCCGTCTGGTGGCCGTGGGAATCATCACTCTAATATTTACTCATGTTTACATGAATATCGGAATGACGATCTCAATCACGCCAATAACCGGGGTCCCTTTGCCAATGCTCAGCTACGGTGGTTCGTTCCTCGTCCTGGTGCTTTTTGCGCTAGGCGTCCTGGAAAGCATTTGGATTCACCGCAAGATCCACAATGGAAAGGCGCGCTCGAAGCGGCAGGCGCCTTGAGAAGTAAGAAGTAAGAAGTAAGAGGTGAGACGGCGAGAACGGCGGAGCACGCCGAGATCGCCGATACGTATGTTACGCAGAAAAATCCCCGAAGGTTCTTGCCACCTCTTCTCACTTCTTACTTCTCACTTCTCCCCATTCCCCCCTCACCCCCCTACCGCCTGATACTGCTTAAGGCCGCGCTGCCAAAGCGTATTTGCGCCAAAAGCAATGATCAGAACCCAGCAAAACTGGATCAAAAGTCCTTTCCAGAGCTCTGCACCGTGCACTTGACCCATAAAGATTGAAATCGGGAAATAGATTTCATACGGAAAAGGCAACAATTTCAAAATGTTCTGAAAGGCCATCGGCATAAGGCCAAGTGGGAACATGTGCCCGCTCAGAAAGTACTCAAACGAATAGATGATGAACACCACTGTCGAAATCTCCAGCATCCAGAACGCGAGCATCGCAACTGAATAGGCGATCAGGAACTGCAACGATGCCGCCAAGAACACGCTGATCATGGCCAATATCCAGGTTGTCCACGAGGACGGCCACGCCAGATAGTGTCGAAAAACAACGAAAACGACGATGAGGACCGGGAGTGTCATCAACGTATATAGCAGGCGGTTACTTACAAAAAGGGCCATCCGATAGACGAGGTAGTTCATCGGCTTGACCAGGAATGCATTCATCTGACCATCGCGGATATCGGTCGCCACCTGCCACTCATCGTCTCCCGGCGTGATCAGACTATCGAGGACCAAGACGAGGAGAAAGTAGTAAACGACCGAAGCGTAATCAAAGCTATTAATCGCTCCTCCTTTAGCCTGAAAAATCGCTCTCCAAATGAAAACGGTGCCCAGGAGCGGAAACAAGCCGAAAAGAGATCGGAGGAAAAAGTTCCAACGATACACAAAATTGTTCTGAAGGCCGATATCGAAAACCTTGAGATATTTTTGCAGGCTAATAAATCTTGATATATGCCTTTTCCCGCAGCCCATCGATCCATTTCCGGGTGGCCTTTTGGCGCTGGGCCTGCTCCAATTTCTTCTCAATTCCGTCCCGAACTTCAGGCAGAGGAACGAAGCTGGAGGTCTTCTTCGATTCGCAATACAGGATATAAAATGAATCTCCGATTTGAACTACTTCACTGACTTGGCCTTCCGAAAGATTAAACGCCACGTCTGTCAGTTGTTGGTTCAATGTCTTCCGGTCAACGAATCCCCAGTCGCCGCCAGACTCAGCTGTGCCATCCATCGAGTATGTCTTAGCCATCGTTGCGAAATCGGCGCCACTCTTGACCTTTTCGCGGATCTCCTCGGCCATTTTTTTGGTTGAATCCGCCGAATTGGCATCGAGAGGGTCGGCATTTAAAACAATCATGCGAAGCTTCAATTGCTCCGGCGTAACAAATTCTTGCTTATTTGCGTCGTAATAAGCCTGAATCTCCTGCGGGGTAGCGGTAAAATTCCCTTTGACGTTATTTTGGCGCATCGCACCGACGATCACTTTGTCTCTCTGGGCGTCACGAAACTTGTTCAATGTATAGCCCTGAGCGTTCAACGTTCTTAGGAAGGCTTGGCGATCGCCGGCGAAATCTTCCCTAATGATGTTCTGGATCTGATCGTCAACCACATATTCCGGGATGCTGTATTCCTTTTTTTTGAATTCCTGGACGATTAGCTGGCGGTCAATCAAATCGCTTAATGCGGCCAGCCGAGCCTCCTTGATCTTATCGATCAGTTCCTGGCCGGTGTATTGCTCCCGCAGCGTCTTTTCGCGTGGTCCGGACACTTCCTGTACCTGTGAAAAGGTGATAACGTCTTTGTTCACAACGGCGGCAACTCCGTCGATGACCTCGGGCTCGGCGGCTCGGATCTGCGGAATGACCAGCGCGATGGCTAGCAACAACGGGAACGACAGCTTTGCAGACATGAGTATTGTCAAGAAAGTCGACTTAAGAGCGATAACAAATTCCCAAGGTTATTTTCGGGCCCGGTAGAAGTCAAGCGGGGAAACCGGTCCCCGATCAGCAGGTAATCCCCGCCTCTGGTTAGCATGACTTTAGAGTCCTTTACCTCGATGGCAACGACTTTCGCCCGGGCAGCCACTAGTTTTATCTCATTCAAAATGAGGAGATTACGGACAGCGGTCGGATGCGGGCCGAATCGGTCTCGCCAGTCGCTGCCAAGTTTCTGGAGGTACTCCCGCGAAGTTGCTCCGGCGAGTCTTTTGTACGCCTGAATTCGCAGGTGCGGCTGCGCTATGTAATCAGCCGGTATAAACGCGGGTTCGAGGTGAGCCTGGGAACTGAGATACTCGGCTTCATTGGTACAAACGAAATCGAGACGTATCATGACGTCGGTTCGCGGACGAGATCTTCGTCCTTGGACCTTTTCCACCGCCTGTTGCAATATTTGGCAATACAGATCAAATCCGACGTTGATGATATGCCCGCTTTGAGCGGTGCCGAGAATGTTTCCAGCGCCTCGGATTTCCAGATCTCGCATCGCAATCTTAAATCCCGCTCCAAGCCCTGCATGTTGTTTAATGGCATTGATTCGTCGCCGAGCTGAGCCGACCGTCATCATGTCTCGCGGAAGCAAAAGATATGCGTAGGCTTTGTGTTGGGCTCTCCCAACTCGACCTCGCAACTGGTACAGATCGGCTAGACCGAACCGGTCCGCCCGATCGATGATAATGGTATTCGCGTTCGGAATGTCCAAGCCGCTCTCGATGATGGTTGTCGAAACCAATACATCAGTCTTACCGCTAACAAACTGTTCCATCACCTCCTCCAACTGGTTTTCGTGCATCTGACCGTGCCCTACATCGACTCGTGCGCCCGGACAAAGGAGTCTGATTCGATCTCGAACGCGATCGATTGTTTCCACTCGATTATGGAGAAAGTAGACTTGCCCGTTACGATGAAGTTCGCGCTGAATCGCGTCGCGAATTACCCGTTCGTCGTAGCCGCAAATAACCGTCTCGACCGGAAGCCGGTTCGGCGGCGGCGTCTCAATAACGGACATATCCTTCGCGCCGACGAGCGACAAGTAGAGTGTCCTTGGAATCGGGGTAGCGGAAAGCGTTAATACGTCGATCAACTTGAATTTCTCTTTGAACCGCTCCTTATGTTTCACGCCAAAGCGCTGTTCTTCGTCGATGACGACGAGTCCGAGATTTTTGAACTCTACATCGCCCATGATCAGCCGATGCGTGCCGATAACGATATCGATTGAACCATCTCGCAAGCCCAGGATCGTCTCTCGCTGTTCCCGCTCGGACAGGAAGCGACTCAACATTCCCACGCGGATCGGGTAATCAGACATCCGCTCCCGAAACGTGTTGAAGTGCTGCTGGGCTAACACGGTTGTCGGCACCAGCATAGCGACTTGCTTTCCATTTATCACCGCCTTGAACGCCGCCCGAATCGCTACCTCCGTCTTCCCAAAGCCGACGTCGCCACAGATCAACCGGTCCATCGGCCTTTGACTCTCCATATCGGCCTTAGTTTCCTGGATTGCTCGCAGCTGATCTTTCGTCTCTTTGAAGAGGAACGACGACTCGAATTCGTTCTGCCACTTCGTATCCGCCGGGTACCCGAAACCGGTGAGGGCATTCCGCTCAGCCTGTATAGCGAGAAGCTTGGACGCATAGTCGAAGACCGCGGCCTCAGCCGCTCTCTTAGCTCTGCTCCAGCGGCTGTCACCGAGCGCACTGAGCGGCGGAAACCGTTTTCCAATACCGACATAGCGAGAGACAAGAAAGGCCTGTTCAAATGGAACATACAGTCGGGCTTCGTCCGCGAACTCCAAGACGACGACCTCTTGCTCGAAGCCATTTTGCTGCAACCTCTGAATGCCGCGATACTTACCGATTCCGTGCTCGAGATGAACTACCAGATCTCCTTCTACGATTTCAGCGAAGTCGATCGGCGATCGTCCGCCTCTGAGCTGCGACCGCCGCGATGCGAGGCGGCGTGCGCTGGGACTTTGATAGCGGCCAAAAATCTCCGCATCGCACAAAACCGCCAGTTTGGCGTCCGGATAAACAAAGCCGCGATTCAGCGATCCGAGGACAAACCGGATGACATCAACATTCACGCCGTTGTCGCGGAGCACGTCTCGCAAACGCTCGATTTCTCCTTCGTTATGGCAGATCGCGAATAGCTGCCAATTTTCTTGAATCCAGGCTCGGAGCTGCTCCAGCGCAGCTTCGCGTTTGGTCTCTTCGATTAAAAAGTCACCGGCTTCAAATTCCTCAAAACCAGTGCCGAAGAACGCTGTTCGATAGTCTTCAATCCCACCAGTAGCCCGTGCCCCGGAGATAATGCTGATCTTCGCCTCGTCGAGTTCAGACTCGATGCCGATTAAGACATCAGCCTTGCGCACGTACTCACGGAGGCGGACGGTCACATGGTCCGTTTCGCCAACGAGCAATTCGCAACGTTCGATTGTCTGGATTGAGGTTTGATCATCCAGTTCAAACTCCCTGATTGAATCGATATCCTCACCAAAGAGCTCAATTCTAACAGGAACAGCATGCTGCCACGAGAAAACATCCAGAATGCCGCCGCGCACTGCGAATTGGCCGCGAGTCGTCACTTGCGGAACTTGTTCATATCCGCTTTTTATCAATGCTTCGATCAGAGCTTCCCTATCCAGGCGATTGCCGCGCTGAAAAGGGATCGACTGCTTTTGGAGCGCCTCAGCGGAAGGAACCCGATCTTCAAGCGACGCGGCCGTCAGGACAACAACCGCTCGTTTGCCTTCGGCAATTTTCTGCAGAACGTCTAGACGCTCGGCAACAATCTCCGGGTCGGGGAGGGCCCCTTCGAGCGCCGGCAGCTCCAGTTCCGGGAAAAACAGCGCATCGATCTCCCAGTTTAAAAGCCCGTTGAATAAATCTTCCTGGCGACGGACATCCGGGCAAAGAATCCAACAAGATCTGGAAGCGTTGTGGCGGACAACGCATGCGGCGACGAAAGATTGTGCACCCTCGCAGACGTGGTCCAGAGTTATCGGGCCCTTGGCTCGCAGCAGTCCGAGCAAAGGCGTCGAAGTGCGAATCGAATCAACTATATCTATCAACTGCCCTGCCATTGCCGGATAAAAATGTAGCCCGCAAAATCTCACACGCCATGCGCATCCACACGCTTCCGGTAAGGCGAGGCTCCGTCCGAGCCGGGGCTGGGGTCCTCGGCTCAGGCGGAGCTTCGCTCTACCTTCCCCCAGGAGCTGCCAGCAGCTCCCCTCCAGCAGGCGGCGCGACGGTTCAGCGGGCTCAGCGTTGAAAGTAGGCTTCCGGCCTGTAGGAGATACCCGCAGGATCCGTATGTCACTTTATTGAAAATTCAGCTCCTTGGTGATCCCATAGCGCTCGATTCGCTTTCGTAGGGTCGCGCGAGTCACTCCTAGAAGCTTCGCCGCTTTAACCTGGTTACCTTTTGTTCGCTTCATCGCGAACAGAGTGAACTCCCGTTCCAACCACGGAAGAAGCTGGAGAGAACGATCGGTGGAAGCGGCGTCGAGCAAGATCTCCACAGCAGTCTCCAGAGTCGGTTTGCCAGAGCTTGTACTCACCGCTGCTGTCTGATTCTCCGAACCATCATCGGAACGTTGAGTCGACAAGCCAAGGGGTATGTCTTTGGGAAGTAGCACGTCGCTCGTGGCGAGGACGCAGGCCCGTTGGATCGTGTTTTCGAGCTCGCGTACGTTGCCCGGCCAGGGGTAGTCCTCCATTACTTTTACCCCTTCTTCCGACAGCTTGAGCCGGGGTAGATGCTTTTGCGTTGCTATCTTCTTCAGGAAATATTCGGCTAGGAGCCTGACATCTTCTCGCCTCTGGCGAAGAGGCGGCAGATGAATCCGGACTACATTCAGACGGTAGAAAAGATCTTCGCGAAACAGCTTTTTCGCAACCTCCTGTTCCAATGTCTTGTTGGTGGCAGCGATGATTCGAACGTCGGTCTTAATAGTGGCGTTTCCGCCGACACGAGAAAGCTCCCCTTCCTGCAAAACTCTGAGAATCTTGCTCTGAACCGCCAACGGCATGTCGCCGATCTCATCCAGGAATAGCGTTCCGCTGTTGCTCTGCTCAAACCGCCCAATTCTCTGAGAAGAAGCGCCAGTAAAAGCTCCTTTTTCGTGTCCGAACAGTTCACTTTCCAACAAGTTTTCCGGGATTGCAGCGCAATTTATTGCGATGAAAGGTTGGCCGCTTCGATTGCTGTAATGATGGATCGCCCGGGCGACCAGCTCCTTGCCTGAACCGCTTTCACCTGTGATCATCACCGGCGCATCGCTATGCGAAACCCGGCCGATCATCTTAAAGACTTGCTGCATCGGTTGAGATTTGCCGACCAAACTGTCCTGATATTGCTCAACGGTCAGTTGAGGCTTGAACGCAGTGGCCGAACGCATTTCAGCCTGAGCCGTCAAAGCCGCATCGACAACTGGCTTTAAATTGAAAGGGAGTGATTCTTTCCGGAGATAATCGAATGCTCCCAATTTCATCGATTCAATCACGGATTGAGTCGTGCCAAACGCGCTCATCAGAATGACGAGGGCATTGGAATCTCGTTGCCTGACTCTGGCTAGAAGCTCCAAACCGCTAAAAGGCATCAAATGCGTCTCTGAAATCAGCAAATCCGGATTCTCGGCGATGTAGATCTTGTACGCCTCGTCAGCCGTCGTCGACGTCACCACGCGGGTTATGGGCGTCTCGAGCTGATTCTGTGCCCACTCCAGGAAGTCGGTTTCGGGATCAACTAACAAGATCGTCTGCATCAAATATTTGTGCCGAGTGGCTTACCAGGAACCTTGTAAAAATGCCTTTCATCCAGGAGCAAACGCATACAATTTGCGCATCTATACGAATGCGCAAGTACACATGCTCGTTTTTGTACACCAGCATAAGGCGCTTTTTAAGGTCGGTCCATCCAGGATGCGAATAAAGAGACATCTCACTAAGTTGTAAGCGAAGCGTCCTCGCTTTGCCTTCGCCGCCGATACGCCGACACGCTCCTCTAAACCCCTCCGTATCGTCTGTTACGCCTGCCGAATTCCTTCACGGCCTCAAGCAGATCCTCTCTGCGGAAGTCAGGCCAAAGCTTCTGAGTTACATAGATTTCCGTATAACTCAATTGCCAAAGCAGAAAGTTCGAAATCCTCATTTCTCCCGAAGTTCGAATGAATAGATCCGGATCCGGGAAGTTATTCGTATATAGGCTCCGCGCAAAAACTTCCGCGTCAATCTGGTCCTTGCACAGTCTTCCGGCGACGACTTCTTCAACAATCTTTTTCACCGCATCGACAATTTCCGCTCGGCCGCTGTAGTTCACTGCAAGGATTGTCGTTAGATTCTTGCCGGCCGCTGTCGCTTCGATCGATTCGCGGATCTGCTTTTGAACACCCGGCGGCATTTCGTTCAAACGGCCAATTGCCTGAAGCTTGACGCTCCGTTTGCGCAGATCGGCGGTATAGTCTTTCAGAAACTTCTGCAAAAGACCCATAAGTGTATCAACTTCTTCTTTCGGGCGTCGCCAGTTTTCCGTGGAAAAAGTAAAGAGGGTCAGATACTCGACACCCAGGTCTAGACACGCCTCGACACATTCTCTGGCTGAGTTCGCTCCTTCCAGATGGCCTCGGCTCCGCGGCCAGCCGCGTTGGCGGGCCCAACGACCGTTGCCGTCCATGATCACCGCAATATGTTTCGGAGCTCTCGTGGACATCTTCAAACCCAGTGCCCTGCGAATGACACTACACCAGAATAGTCTGGGCGCGACTTTGGCCCACACCTACTAGTTTTAGTTTGGCTCCGGTAAGATCGCAAATCCTTTGCAGATACGCTCTGGCCACTGGTGGCAACTCCTCATAGGATTGAGCCCCGCCAGTTGGTTGTTGCCAACCGGCAAGTTCTTCGTAAACGGGGATACACTTCGCTAGTTGCCGCACGCAAGTCGGCGGAACCGCAATTCTTTTCCCATCCAGCTTATAGGCCACGCAAACTTTCAGCCGAGGAAGGGAATCCAAACCATCAAGGTTTGTTACCGCCAATTCGTCGATGCCATTGAGAATCCGGGCGTATCGGGTGGCAACCGCATCAAACCAACCGCATCGACGCGCACGTCCGGTAACCGCGCCATATTCACGTCCCATCGAATGCATCAGCTTGGCTATCTCGGCGTCTTCTGTAGGGAACGGCCCCTCGCCAACGCGCGTCGTGTAAGCCTTCATAGCGCCCACCACGCGGTCGATTCGGTTGGGCGGCACTCCGGATCCGGTACACGCGCCGCCAGCAGTTGTGTTCGAGGATGTGACATAAGGATAAGTCCCGTGATCGACGTCCAGAAAGGTCCCTTGGGCACCTTCAAAAAGAATCTCTTTCCCGGCCTCTATCGCCTTATGAATCGTCAGGACCGTGTTCGTAATGAGTGGCCGGATTTTTTGCCCAACCTCCAAATATTGATGCAAGAGCGGCTTGAAACTTAGGGGTTTCAGACCGAGCTCCCGCAGCTGAGAATTTACATCCGTGACTCGCGCTTTAAGCTTTTTCGAGAATATTTCCGGCTGCAAAAGGTCACCTATGCGAATGCCGATTCTGGCAATCTTGTCGCCATAAGCCGGGCCTATGCCGCGCCTGGTGGTTCCAATCTTCTGCGACCCCTTGGAAGCTTCCCGCTGTTCGTCGATGATCTTGTGATAAGGGAAAACCAGGTGCGCACACTCGCTGATCAATAAATTCTTTGAATTGATCTTAACACCGTGCGTCGCCAGTTCCGAAATCTCTTCCCAAAGCGACACCGGATCAATCACAACCCCATTGCCGATCACACAGAGTTTCCCTTTCCGCAAAATCCCGGACGGAATCAGGCGAAGGATGTATTTTTTGTCGCCAACAACGACCGTGTGTCCCGCATTGTTCCCCCCTTGACTGCGTACGACGACGTCCACTTTATCGGTGAGGTAATCAATCACCTTGCCTTTGCCTTCGTCTCCCCATTGTGCGCCGACTAACACGATATTGGCCATAATTTCTGCCGGACACGAAATGGTCCCGGAACACCGCAAAGCGTTCACGGGACAACCTGCAAAACTAGGTCAAGCGATCCTGCTTCGCAAGCGTGAACGGTAAGCAGCGTAAGCAATCCATTCGGCTTGTCGCGCAGCAACTCAAGCAGGTGAAGAGCCTCCTCGCTGACTGGGAACCTCCGCTGCTTGGGCGCGTCCCATTTATTGACGCTAATGTATTCCTTTTGCGTGAACTCATTGCAAGAGCCGGGTCGCCGATGCGCAGAACGAAGACATTCTGATCGTCCCAAGGTTGATTGTACCCCCACGGTCTTAAAAACCCGTCCCGTGGGCGCTTGTGGATTACGACCCCCCTAAAGTCCGAAATTCATCGTCCAAGCTCGTAACCATCGAGCGCCTATCGGCGTCTCCACCCATGTACGGCATGTCCGATAACGGCAGGCTTATTTGCCACTCGGTTCCTCCAGGGACAATGAAGACCTTGAAAAGCATTAGCGCACTGTTGCCATACGCTATAGGCGCTGGGGCGGCCATGGTAGCTGGATTCATTTTCGGCTTGGCTATCGCTCCAGGTATCTACAGAGGGTTTCCTGAATTGGCTGATCCGGATAAGGATTGCATATTCCTCCGTGACCTAAGGGACGACATCACTCAACAAATGGCCCGGAAGGAGGGCAAGGGCAAATGAGCC
>DASXBV010000277.1:0-13431 GCA_036491515.1 Chthoniobacterales bacterium | reverse complement strand
ACCTCACGTCATCGACATGATCAAGAACGATGACATCCATCTCATTATCAATACCCCGAGCGGTAAGACACCGAGGAAGGATGAAGTAAAAATACGTAGCTTGGCCGTAGCTCGGCGAATCCCAATTCTCACCACCATCAGCGGCGTTGAAGCAAGCATCAGGGCCATGCGCTCAATCCAAACGAAGGGACTGGACGTGAAGTCCTTGCAGGAGTACCACGAGGTGAAGTTTTGAGCGGTAGGGACGCGCCCCGCACCAGTTTTACGTTTCTGGCGATTCGACTTGCCCCCCAGCGACCGTAAAACTGGTGCGAGGCGCGTCCCTACCACGCAAAACCCAAAACGCAAAACGCAAAACTGTCTTCCATGCACAGCATGACAGGTTACGGGCGAGGGCAGGTGTTGGGTGAAGGAACCAAGGTGATCGTCGAGATCCAATCGGTCAACAAACGCCAAACCGAAATATTGATCAGTCTCCCCTCCGCGTTCGCATCGCTGGAGAATGATCTCCGGGCGAAAGTCGACCGGAGCTTACACCGTGGCAGGATCATAGTTACGATCTCGGCCACAGGTCCTGCAGCCCACATCCAGCCGTTGGTCGATCAGGATCTGGCGAATCTCTACCTGGGCCGATTCCAGCAGCTCCAAAGAGAGCTCGAACTGCCTGGTGAGATCACGATTGAAACCATTCTCCGATCACCCGGAGTTATCTCTTCTTCTGAACAAAGTTTACTCGATCCGGCCACGCGCTCCGCGGTCGATACCGCCCTGGACCTGGCACTCCAACAACTTCTTCAGATGCGCGCCAAAGAAGGTGCCAATCTTCATAAGGAGCTCACTGGCCGCATTAAGTCTATTCGGCAAGCGATCGCTAAAATTCGAAAACTTCAGCCGCGCGTCGCGAAACGGTATCGGCAACTTCTTTTCGAACGCATCAAGAAGATCGGTGTGGAGATCAGTTTGGACGATGATCGACTAACCAAAGAGGTCGTATTTTTCGCCGAGCGCTCAGACTTTTCAGAAGAACTCACCCGGCTCGAATCCCATTTGGACCAGTTCATCCAGACCGCCGACAATCAGCAGGCAATCGGGCGGACACTTGAGTTCATCACCCAGGAGATCGGCCGCGAGTTAAATACGCTCGGTGCCAAAGCCAACGACGCTGAGATCTCTCAGATCGTCGTCCACTGCAAAGCCGAGTTGGAAAAGATCCGCGAACAGGTTCAGAATGTGGAGTAGCGGTAGGGACCGCGCTCCCGCGCGTCCGGGGTACCATGTCCACATCACTAGGAACGCGACACCAAACCCAAAACCTGAAACTAATCCGATGAACATCATTCTCGGAGTCACCGCCTCGATTGCGGCGTACAAGGCTGCCGATATAGCCAGTAAGTTGACGAAGCAGGATCGCTCCGTGCATGTGGTGATGACCGCCGGTGCGACCCAATTTATTACTCCACTGACTTTGCAGACCTTGTCTCGCCATCCAGTCACGACTGGCATCTTTGACGAAAAGGTGAGTTGGCATCCCGGACATATCGAACTCGCAGACAATGCCGATCTTATTCTGATTGCACCCGCTACCGCGGACATTATCGCGAAACTCGCTCACGGTTTTGCCGACGACGCTTTGACCGCTATCGCACTCGCCACCGAAGCACCTTTGCTCATTGCCCCCGCGATGAATGGCAAAATGTGGCTCCATCCTGCGACCGTTGCCAATGTCGCGATCTTGCGACAGCGCGGCGTCGATTTCATCGGTCCGGAAGAGGGGATGCTAGCCTGCGGCTACGAAGGAATCGGGCGTCTCTGGCAGGTTGACGAAATCGTCGCCGAGGCGCTCACATACAGGAAGCGCTGACCCGCGCTCCCGATGGTAGGGACGCGCTCCTGCGCGATCCGGCGCCGCTATGCTACTTTGCTACTCGGCCTCGCCGACCTGGCGAAAAAAATAGGAGGAGAGATCAATCTCCTCCTATTTATACGAACAACTGTCGCGAATACCAGACGTCCTATTTCTTAACAGCGACCTTCTTCGCCGGAGAAACAGCTTTTTTCGCGACCTTCTTCGCCGGAGCCTTCTTCGGAGCTGCTTTCTTCACAGGCGCCGCTTTTTTGGCTGCTGGTTTCGCCGTCGATTTCTTTGCAGCTGGCATAGATTATCCCCCCTTTCATTCCGCAGTTGCGGAGGATAAGAAATTAATGTCATTACAATTCGCTTGACTAACGAACATTCGTTAGGTCGTCAATCAGAATTTGTTACATCGTTAAACTTTTAGGTAATTCGAAAAAGCAAAAACTCCCAAGGAACGGCGGAGGGACGCGCCTCCGGGTAGGGCGAGGCTCCGTCCGAGCCGGGGTTAGCGCGTCGTCCTCGGCTCGGACGGAGCCTCTACCCGGGACGCATCCCTCCGCCGTTCCTTCGGACTCGACATCGACGATGGCCCGCCGATAGTGACTCAGCTATGAATCAATATCTCGAAGCCGCGACCAGGGCCGCTCGCACAGCCGGGGCACTCGTCCGCGAAAACTTCGGCCGGTCTCTAAAAGTGGATGTCGAAGAAGCCCACGATATCAAGCTTGAGCTCGATGTTCGCTCTCAAGAACTCATCACCAAGCTCCTTTTGAAGGAATTCCCCACTCACTCGATCCTTGGCGAAGAAGGAAACGTCGAAAATAATTCGACCGAGTTCGAGTGGGTGATTGATCCGATAGATGGCACCGTCAACTTCTTCTACGGCATCCCACACTTCTGTATCTCAATTGCATTGCGAGAAAAAGGGGAGATCATCGTTGGCGTTATTTACGACCCGATGCGCGAGGAGCTATGGCGCGCGGAACGCGGCGGAAAGGCTTATTTGAACGGCCGGGTGATCGAAGTAAGTCAATATACCGACGTTTCGCAATCCGTTGTCTCGATCGGTATGTCGAAAACAATGGCAGAGGTAGAGGTTGGTCTGTCGATCTTTCAGGATCTGCTGGTCCGCGCCAGAAAGTGCCGGATGATGGGCAGCGCCGCGCTGGACCTTGCCTACGTCGCAACCGGTCGATTCGACGCCTACATCGAACGGAGCGTGAATTGGTGGGACATTGCCGCGGGCGTGCTCCTGGTCAAATGTGCAGGCGGACAGTTGGCCATCGCTCCGAGCGCGGTTCAACACGGTAAGCTTTCGGTAATTGCCTGGAACGGAAAGATCGATCGAGTCCAACTCACCAAGGTATATCCATGAACTTTGTCGGAATCGGTTACGATGTTCATCGTTTGGTCGAAGGGCGCAAATTGATCCTTGGCGGCATTGAAATTCCTCATAATCGCGGACTTGACGGCCATTCCGATGCTGATGTTTTAACTCACGCAATCGCCGATGCGCTGCTCGGTGCAGCTGGCGAAAAGGATATCGGGCACCATTTTCCGAACACCGATCCTTCGATCAGAGGGATCGACAGTCAGGAAATCCTCGGGCGAGTCCAAGCCATGCTTGCGGCCAGGCAACTGGCCATCGTCAATATCGACTGTTCACTGATCGCCGAAGCTCCAAAGATCGGTCCGCACGTGCAAGCGATGAGGACGAGGTTGTCGCAGACCTTGCAGATCCAACCGCAGCGTATCGGAGTCAAGGCCACGAGCAACGAAGGCCTCGGTTTTATCGGCAGAGGAGAGGGCATCGCGGCCATGGCGGTCGCGAGCATTCAGCAGATCGAGCCGCGATTCTCACCGGAAGCAGGAGGAAGGTTGGTGTAGGGCGCTCCGTTGTTCGAATTCGGCACTAACCCGTCCCGCACCAGTTTTATGGTGGCGGTCACAAGACCAGAGTAGCATGAGAATAAAACTGGGTCGGGAAGCTCGTCTCTTCGGATTTCGCGGATTAATTCTCGTTGCTCGCTGGTTGACGCCCCCATACAAATATCCTGGTGCGATCAACCCGGTAGCCCAGAAACCAGAAACACCAGCGAAACATTGTTCCGATGCCCATTAAGTTCTACGACACTTACAGCCGGCAGTTAGAAGAATTCAAACCGATCGAGCCGCCAAAGGTTAAACTTTATACTTGTGGTCCGACGGTCTACTCCTTTGCACACATTGGGAATTTCCGAGCGTATGTCTTCGAAGACCTTTTGCAGCGACATCTGGAAGCAAGGGGCTTTGAGGTCGAGCGGGTGATGAATCTGACCGATGTCGACGATAAGACGATCCGGGGTAGCCGGGAAGCGGATATCTCATTGCCCGAGTTTACCGCAAAGTTTAAGCGGGCGTTTTTCGAGGACATCGAAACATTGAGAATTAAGCGGGCAAATCACTTTCCTGCGGCAACCGAACCGACAAACCTCGCGAAAATGATCGAGATGATCGATCAACTCATGCAACAAGACATTGCTTATCAAGCCGAAGACCGATCGATCTATTTTCGGATTAGCAGATACCCCGACTACGGCAAACTGGCACATCTTAACCTGGCAGAATTGCGACCGACCGGCCGAATACAGAATGATGAATATGAGAAAGAGAGTATCGGGGATTTTGCTTTGTGGAAAGCCTGGGATGAAAAGGACGGTTCCGTCGGTTGGGATACCCCGTGGGGTAAGGGAAGGCCGGGCTGGCATATTGAATGCAGCGCCATGGCGACCCGGCTTCTAGGCCCTGAGCTTGATATTCATTGCGGTGGTGTTGATAACATCTTTCCGCATCATGAGGCCGAGATCGCACAGTCTGAGTGTGTGAACCGAAAAAAATTTGTTCGATACTGGCTTCACAATGCCCATCTCCTTGTCGAAGGGCAAAAGATGTCCAAATCGCTTGGCAACTTTTTTACGTTGCGCGATCTGCTCGACAAGGGCTTTACAGGCCGCGAGCTACGATACGCCCTGATTCAGGTTAACTATCGATTGCCGCTAAACTTCACGTTCGATGGACTAAACGCAGCACGACAGTCTTTGCTGCGGATCGATGAATGGCTCAGACGCTTGCGAGAGATCGCTGGCAACACGGCGCCAGATCCCCAGTTCGCGGCCGCAAGCTCTGATAGCTTTTTCGACGCTTTGGATGATGATCTGAACATCTCCGCTGCGCTAGCCGAAGTCTTTGACCAGATCCGAACCACCAACCGCTCGATCGACGGGGGCGAATTAACAGCGGGACAAGCCTCCGCCCTGTCGGATTGGTGGGATCGCATTAATCAGGTTTTACAACTGCAGGAAGAAGCAGAACCTATCCCTGAACACGTGACCCGGCTGCTCCAACAACGAGCTGAGGCTCGCGCAAACAAAGACTGGTCCGAAAGTGACGCACTGCGGGCCCAAATAGAAGAGCTCGGCTGGCTTGTTAAGGACACCAGAGACGGTCAGAAGGTGGCCAGGAGATCTGGATCTTAAGTGGTAGGGACGCGCTCCCGCGCGTCCGGGGCAACACGTCCTCATCACCAGAAACGCGGACGCGCGGGAGCGCGTCCCTACCACCCAAAACTCAAAACCCAAAACCCAAACCCGAAGCTCCCCTATGTTTGCGCCCTCGAACTTTCTCAACCTGGATCAGACGGAGCATCGAACCCTTTTCGATAATAGCGCACAGGTATGGGACGTCTTAAAGCAAATCGGCAGTTATCTTCAATTCCGGTTGAAACCCGCTATCTACGGCAGGATCATGGGGAGGCCGTTCATCAGCGACAATGTTTACATCGGAGATGGAACACTGGTCGAGAATGGAGCTACCATCAAAGGCCCTGCCTGGATTGGGAACAATTGTGAGATCCGGAGCGGTTGTTACATTCGCGAAAACGTTATCGTCGGCGATGGGGTCGTGCTGGGCAATTCGTGCGAGTTCAAAAACTGCGTTATATTTAATGATGCTGAAGTGCCGCACTTCAACTACGTCGGCGACTCAGTGTTAGGTTATCAATCCCACCTTGGCGCGGGCGTCATCCTCTCCAACGTCCGGCTCGATCATAAGGAGATAAGTGTAAAGACCGAATCGGGACTCATCCTGACTGGGCTCCGAAAATTTGGCGCGATAGTCGGCGATCGCGCAGAAATCGGTTGCAACACGGTCATCAGCCCCGGGTCTTTCATTGGCCGCAATTCGCTGATTTATCCGCTCACTCACTTCGGCGGTGTTCTACCCGCGAACAGCATCCTGAAATTACGCCAGGAGCTAAATCGCACCGATCGTCAGTGATTAGCCTGCCTGGCTCACAAATCCTGAGAGATTTGTGAGCCATGCGGGCTTCGGCCTTTGCGTAATTTTTGCGCGATAGAATCCTGTGCCCAGATTCGAAGCCGCGTCCGCACTCTGCGACCGACAGCCAAACTACCGCACCGCAAGAACGTGAAAAGCCAGCGGGGATCCGCTCGCAACGACTGTTTGGCCACGGACACAGCCTTTTCGCGATCTTTCAGGACTGTATGAACTAGTACCATCGTGGCCTGCAACTCGCGCCGCCATTTCTGCATCGTTTTGTCATCGTCAGGCCGTAGGGAGCGCGATGCCTGGATCTTCTGGATTATCTGCAGTCCGTCATCCAGGCCCCTGAGGAGGCTTCTATTGCCGGCGTTCATCGTCAGGGATTCCGCGTGCCAACAGTAACGGTAGAAAATCTCCGGAGTAGATACATCCTGTATCCCGCTAAGCGCAGCTCTGATTAAAAACTCGCGATCGGAGGAAACCGAGTACGCCAGATCGAATCGGCCGACTTTGTCGAACAACGAACGTCGAAAAAAACGGCTGTTGATGATCGGGAGGCCAACAGTAGCGTTCCGCAATGAAAGCCTGTAACGGCTAGGATCTTGATATCGATGCATCTCAACTGCGGTTCCCAGCCTGCTCATCCGAAAAATCTGGCAGCCGCCAGACACCACGGCCACCGAAGGAGAGGCAGCAAGTATTCTTGCGCAGCCGTGCAACGCTCCATCGGCATACACATCGTCGCTGTTCAAGATCGAAATGACATCCCCGCTGGCCCGCTCGATCCCCTTATTCCACGCGTCATAAACACCGCGATCGGGTTCCGACAGCACTTTCAGGTGCGGATATCGGTCCAAAACTTCGAGCGTACCGTCCGACGACCCCCCATCGATGATCCAGTGCTCAAATTCTGGATAATTCTGAGCTAGAACACTTTCGATCGCCGCTCCGATAAACTCCCTTCGATTAAGACAGGCAGTGATAATCGAAATCTTCAAGGGTTTGCTGCTGTCTCAGCCGCTGGTCCAAGATCCTCATTGGCTACCCTCGGGAGTTCCTCGGCCGCTCCTTCTTCCGCGTGCTTAATTGATTTCTTTGGCACAATAATCAATAACTAACAGGCCTCACGTCAGTCGGCAAGGTCATGCAAACCAATTCTGGACTCATCGATTAACACAGTTAAAAAACACGCCAATAACCTGTTCGCCAAGCTTGGTGTCGAAACCCGGACGGCGGCAGCCCGCACCGCCCTGAACGTGCTCAATCCGCCTGCGTGATGACTTTCAGCGCTTTAGGAAGCACGTCAAAACGTACCGGCGTGGTCCCGATCGGATGACCATCAACGTGCACTGATAAGCGCGCCCGGGACCAGACTTCCACCATCTTCGCCGTGAACATTTCCATTTTTGGATGGAGTTGGCGGCGGCCACGGCTGATCGATCGGAAATGATGCAACAATTCCAGCTTGCTGAAATCTCTATAAACCCCGATCGAAAATAGTCCGTCGTCCAGAATAGCGCCCGGGCACACATTGAAATTTGTTCCGTAGTACGGTCCGTTCCCGACGGCCACAAACGAGCACCTCAGTCTGACGCTCCTTTTCCGATTACGAAAGCGCCGGCGCCGCCGTTTAAGTGGTACCTCTCCTCGGAATGAAATCTGGTAGGCTTCATCGACCGGCCGGTCGAATCGCAATTCCACCGACGTCTGCCGGTGCATGAGTGCTAAACGGACCGCGCGCCAGATGCCACGGAAGCGCCCGCTCTTCACCTCCTCGCCGATCGGGAACAAGTCGGCATCGACTCCGACACCGGCAACCTCAAAAAATGCGTGATGACCGTCCGCCAGCCCAACGTCAATGTGCCGCGTCAGGCCCGCTTCGATCATATCACAAACAGCATCCGGATCGCGCGGGAGATTCAGGCTTAGCGCCAGGTTGTTAGCAGTCCCCAGCGGAACGATTCCAAGCGTGATTTCGGTCCTTACGAGAGCCCCGGCGACATCTCGAATAGTGCCATCGCCGCCTGCAACCACTACCAGATCCGCGTTTTCCCCAGCCGCCTCCGTCGCTCGCGCCGCCAAGTTTAAACCGCGGTCAACCGTAACTTGATTCAAAGAATCGCAAATCGCCTCCAAACGCTCCCGAACCCGCTGGCGCAACTCTGGATCGTGCACCCCACTGGCAGGATTCTGAAACAAGACGATCCTCCGATATCGTATCGCCATCCTCGCTACAGCCTCCGCGCCTGGATCTGCGCCTGATAACTGTTTACAATGACGTCGAGGACCTTCTGGCCCGTAATCACGCGGTCTGTCGCATAGTCGACGTTTCCATCAGTGCTGATTACCGCGATTCCAAAGTCACCGACTCGGTAAGCGTCAGCGACTGAGCCCGGATCAGGCAGTATCACAAAAGGAATATTCGTACGCGTGACCGCACCAGTTTCCCTGGTGAACGCCACGAAGAACAATGTATATCTGGCCGCCAGTTGTTTCGCACGGCGATTCAGCTCCTTAATCTGCTTAATGAACAGTTTCTCAGTCGGGTTCTCGGCAAAGATCAGCACCACCGGGTGGCCGCGGAGGTCACGTAGCCTGCGCACCTTGCCATTCACGCCGCTCCAAAGGAATTCAGGAGCTGGACGCGGAACCTGGGGTACGAGAGGAGCGGTTTCCGATTTTGGCGTTTGAGCTTCAGCGACGATTGACAAAAAGCAGCATCCAGCGGCAAAAAAACAAATCCAGAGGCGACTCATACCTTCATAATGTCCATCTCTTTGTTCTCCACATGAGCGTCGATCTCTTTCACGTATTTGTCCGTCAGTTTTTGAATCTCTTCCTCTAAGTCGTGACGTTCGTCTTCCGTAATTTCCCCGGCTTTTTCAATTCTCTTGATCTCATCGATACCGTTGCGGCGACTGCTGCGAATGCGCACTCGCGCTTCCTCGGCCATGTGGCGAACCGTCTTCACCAACTCCTTCCGCCGTTCTTCTGAAAGTTCGGGGATGGGTAATCGGATCAATTTGCCCTCGACCGCGGGGGTGATACCAATCTTCGACTCTTTTAGTGCCTTTTCGATATCCTTGGTAATTGAACCATCAAACGGCTGAATTAAGAGGAGCCGCGGTTCCGGCGTCGATATGAGTGCCAGTTGTTTCAACTTCATCGACGTGCCGTATGCCGATACATCCACGTTCTCAACCAGGGCTGGCGATGCCTTTCCTGTTCTGACTGCAGCAAACTCATGTAACATGTACTCCACTCCCTTCTCCATCCCTGCCTCCGCCTCGAACAAAATCTCTTCAGGTGTCATAATTCAGGTGTTAGGTTCCGCCTCCTCGGTCATTCCGCCGTCACGAAAGTACCCACTTTCTCGCCGCAAACTACCCTTTTGATGTTGTAGGGCATCGCCATATCAAAGACGACAATCGGAACCCGATTGTCCATGCAAAGGCTGAAGGCCGTCGAATCCATGATTTTGAGCCGCTTCGCCAACGCCTCGGCGTAGGTAATCGTCTCGTAACGCAATGCCTTCGGATTAGTCTTCGGGTCGCTATCGTAGATACCGTCGACTTTAGTGGCCTTCAAGATCACTTCAGCTCGGATTTCGCTCGCCCGCAGTGCCGCAGTGGTGTCGGTCGAAAAAAACGGATTACCGGTCCCCGCTCCAAAAATTACCACTCGACCCAGCTCCAGGTGCCGAATAGCCCGGCGCAAAATGAATGGTTCGGCGACATTGGCCATCTCGATCGCAGTTTGCAATCGAGTGACCACACCGATCTGTTCCAACGCGCTTTGGAGCGCCATGCCATTGATTACCGTCGCCAGCATACCCATGTAGTCGGCCGTAGTGCGATCCATCCCACGATGACTGGCCGTGAGTCCCCTCCAGATGTTCCCGCCCCCGATGACCACTGCAATCTCCACCCCGATATCACGCACCTGCTGGATCTGCTTCGCGATTTCCGTAACGATCCCCGGCGAGATCGTCTCATGGCTCCCAGGCTCACGAAGTGCCTCGCCGCTCAATTTCAGCACGATCCGTCTATACTTGGGCTGCCCGGATACCGATTCAAGATTGGACATGAAAAACTGATAACGGCTTAGGCGAGACGCCTGCCGAAGTCAAGAGATTGCATATTTGGGGTTCGGTTCGGTCTGTGAAGCTCTTAGCGCGGCGAAGCAGCAATCGTAATCGTCCTCGTCCTCGATCTTTGAACGTTGCAGTTATTTAGAAACGGTTTGGATCCGAGATGCCGGACATCGATAGAACCGGCCGCGTTTCGCCGGTCCCAAGATCGAGGACGAGGACGAGTTCGAGGACGAGGACGATTTTCAGGCTATCGCCCGACAAGCTGTCGGAACTCTCCCTCGTCCACTATTTTCACCCCCAGTTGACGCGCCTTCTCTAGTTTGCTTCCCGCATCTTCCCCGACAAGAAGGTAGTGCGTTTTTTTGCTCACGCTCCCCGTCACACGTCCCCCATTTCGACGAATTAGCTCTTCAAAAACTTCGCGCGACTCGCCCAAGGTCCCAGTAATGACCCACGAAGTGCCCCTCAGGGTATCGCTTTCAGCTTCATCGCGATCGGCCTCTCCAAAATTCAATCCGTGCTGTTTGAGCGCCTTTATTAGCGCAATGTTATCAGGATTCTGAAACCACTCCCGAATGCTCGAACTAACAACGTCGCCTGTGTTTTGCACACGAGTTAATTCCTCGAGCGAGGCGCCTTGGAGTGCCTCCAGCGTCTTGAAATGATGTGCGAGCTCGCGCGCAGCGGTCGAACCGACATGCAAAATCCCCAACCCGAAAATCAGCCTCCACAGAGGCTGCTTCTTGCTGGCTTCAATTCCATTCAAGAGATTCGAGATGCTCCTTTCTCCCATACGATCCAACCGGCTCAGTTTCGTTTCATCGAGTTCGTAGATATGGTCCACCCTTTTCACGAGTCCCTTTGCAACCAACTGCTCGACCATCATTTCACCTAAGCCCTCGATATCGAGCGCACCCTTATGGGCGAAATGTTCCAAGCGCCGCTTCACTTGCTCTGGGCACTCAACATTCGTGCATCGCACATCAACCTGGCCCGTCTGGCGACTCACCGGTTCGCCGCAACTCGGACATCGCGACGGCATTTCGAACGGTTTCTCCTGGCCCGTTCTGCGTTCCTTCAATACCTCAACAACCGCTGGGATGATTTCACCCGACTTTTCGATCACAACGATGTCCCCCTCGCGAACGTCTTTGCGCCGGATTTCGTCTCCATTGTGAAGCGTCGCCCGAGAAACCGTCGTCCCGCTCACAAATACCGGATCAAGATTGGCCACGGGAGTCAATTTTCCGGAGCGTCCCACTTGGACTTCGATGGATCGCACTCTCGTCTCAGCACGTTCGGCCGGGTATTTGTAGGCCATCGCCCAGCGAGGCGCTTTCGACGTGTAGCCCAGCTGTTCCCGGAGGTCGTAGCGGTCGACTTTGACGACGGCGCCATCTATCTCGAATGGAAAATCATGCCGCTTACGGCCCAAGGCTTGGATCGCTGCAATTACCTGGTCCACCGATTGCGCGGTCCAGATCTTCTCGTGAGTCGGTAAGCCCCATTTCTTTAGTCGGTTCAGGGCCTGCTGGTGGGTCGATACCTCATCCCCAGTCAGCAGACCGAAGCCATAAAAAATTGCACTCAGCTTTCTTTTGGCCACAAGCGCAGGATCGAGCTGTTTGAGGCTGCCGGCAGCCGTATTTCGCGGATTAGCGAAAAGCTGCTCGCCAGCTTCCGCGCGTTCAGCGTTCAATGCCGCAAATACCTTTTTTGGCAGAAAAACCTCGCCCCGCACTTCGACCTCGTCGGGCACCGAACCGTGCAAACGAAGCGGCACCGCACGAACGGTCCGCATATTCGCTGTGACATCGTCGCCCGCAACTCCATTCCCACGGGTTGCCGCATACTCTAAAATTCCGCCCTGGTACAAAAGTGAAATGGCTACGCCGTCGACTTTGGGTTCGATCACCGCATCGATAGTTTTGCCTGGAAGCAACCGCTCCAATCGCCGAAAAAAGTCTGCTACTTCTTCCTCCGAGTACGTGTTGTCCAAGCTCAGCATCGGCGTACGGTGCTTCACTTGGCGAAAGCTCTCGAGAGGAGCTCCGCCAACACGCTGAGTCGGCGACTCCGGCGTGACGAGTTCGGGAAATTCTTCCTCGAGATCCCGGAGTTCACGGTACAGTTTATCATACTCCTCATCGCTAATACTCGGAGCGGCCTCCAGATAGTACCGGCGATCATGTTGGGCGATTTCTACCCGCAATTTCTCTATTCGACGCTTGGCTTCTTCGAATCTTTCCATGGAAAAGGCCTTTTATGGGCTCGAATGAAAATAACGCGAGAGGTTACCGTAAACCAGTCCGTGAAATCACAAAACAATGCCAACTCGGGAAAACTCGCCACCAAATCGGCCACACGCGAGCGAAAGCTGCGAGCTC
This sequence comes from Chthoniobacterales bacterium, assembly GCA_036491515.1. Classification (GTDB taxonomy): domain Bacteria; phylum Verrucomicrobiota; class Verrucomicrobiia; order Chthoniobacterales; family JAFAMB01; genus JAFAMB01. The sequence goes on along the minus strand of DASXBV010000277.1, from coordinate 776 downwards.
AGAGCCACAATCGTGGCGCATTTTTGCCATTCAGTGGGCGGTTTTCTTCTCTTTCAGTCCAGAAATCAGTCGGCTTCAGCATTCTGTCCGGGCAATTATCTATCCAAAAGGTCTGGCACAAGAGGTGCTAATGGAACAGGTGTTCTGCTACGAGTTGGTATAGATAAGGAGCGCGGCTCGATTGGAGAGGTCATCGCTGCAAGAAATCGGGGGCTCTTGCCGATACCAAAGGGGGGAAATCCAATCGAGCTGCTTCTTTTGTTGGGTTTAGGCTGCAATTAACGGGGCGTCGCGCAAACCCGCGACGCCCCTGGAGCCGTGATTAAGTCTCTCGCTCGCGAGGAAGAACGGTGGGAAGGACAAAATAATCTAATGTTGACCAATCGATCAACCGTTAGGAAATTTGTCAGGCGTCGTCGCGTATTCCCGAGTCCAATCTACGGCCGTTCTCAAGTTCATGCGGTCGAGCGTTCCAATCTCCGGTCCGCTTGGAAATACGCTTACCTGTTTCATGCGCCTGTCCGCTTGACGCGACATGTAGAGTAATCTCCGGCTATCACCTGAGTAGGAGCACCCTCTCGCATAAAACCAAGCTATCGAATTAGATTGCTTAGGGCGAGGTCGATTACTTGGTCGCCACGGCCATTCAACACCGCTTTGAGCGCCCAGAGGTTGAACCCGACCGCCTGATCGAGCTTAATGGTCGGCGGCATGGAAAGTTCTGTCCGGTTGACCACTGCGTCGATCAGCGCCGGTCCGTCGTGCTGAAACGCCTC
>DASXBV010000276.1:0-11306 GCA_036491515.1 Chthoniobacterales bacterium | reverse complement strand
TTTTGCATCGATCGCTCTAGCTTAGCTTAAATCCTGTTCGTTTGCGCCGTTAATGTAGCATAGGCTTCCCTCCTTCGTCCGCTAACGCGGAACTACGGCGGACAGGCCAGCGTGTACCGAGAGGTCACTGCGAATGGCCCTGTGAAATCGGGAACGAGGTGAGAGCGGCTCAAAGCCGTCGCTCAATCGGTGGAGCACACAGGCTGGAAGGCTATATATCGCAATGCAGCGTGTGGACGGGCGAAGGCGGCGATCCGCGTTTAGCCAAGGGACGCGCTCCCGCGCGATCCGGGGTGGAATGCCAAATACTCGGAAACGGTCCGTTCCGATCGCGTTTGTCGTTATTACGTCTGTTAGGCGTGCGACGCCGGACGCGCGGGAGCGCGTCCCCAAGGTCCATCGCGGATCACGTCCGTTTTCGCGTGCGAAATGTTTTCCAAAACGGAGAGTCCAAGAAGCGGGGAAGTCCAAGAAGCGCAAGAAGCGGGGACAGGTCCAAGAAGCGGGGACAGGCCCCCCCTCAAGCGGGGACAGGCCCCCTCAAGCGGGGACAGGCCCCTTCAAGCGGGGACAGGCCCCTTCAAGCGGGGACAGGCCCCCTCAAGCGGGGACAGGCCCCTCAAGCGGGGACAGCCCCAAAGCGGGATGGGCCCCAAAGCGGGATGGACGGCCGAAGGTGGCGAAAGCGAAGGGGGAGAGGGCCCAAAGCGGGACGGACGGTCCCAAGGCCGGGCCCCAAGGTGGCGGGCCCGGACCCAAAAGCGGGGCCCGAAATAGCGTGCATTTTGTTGCAATCAAAATGGGCCGTCGGCAAGGCGACGTAGGCGAAGCGTCTCGCTTTGCTTCTTCCGGGAGGGCAAAGCGAGGACGCTTGGCCTACCGGTCCTTTGGTTCCATTTACGACAGTCAGTAGTCGCCCTACGGTTAGGCCATGCGACCGCGTTTAAGCTCGCCGGAAACCCAAGGCGATCGCACGCCGTCGTTTGAACTAAAAACAACACAGGACTAAGGCAATTCCGAAATGATGAAAGGTCCCGATTATTGCAAAAAACAGCGTTCTCTTCGTGCCAATCGGTACAAAGACCTTGATAATTCCCTATTTGTATATAGAGAAGTAGTTCAAATGCCAATCGCGTTAACTTCGAATCCTTCGGAAATCCGTTCTCTTTCCGCAGAGTTTGAATCTGCCTCGCCGACCGAGATCCTGCAGTGGGCCTTCGACCAATTCGGTACTCAGGCTGCGATCGGTACAAGCTTTCAAGGGGCGGGGCTCGTCACGATTCACAAGGCGGTGGCTGCCGGCATACCCATGCCGGTCTTCACGATCGATACCGGATTGCTTTTTGAGGAAACGTTGGAATTGAAGAGCCGCCTGGAACGTTTTTTCGGAATTCTGATCGAAGCCTTGGTGCCGGAACTCAGCGTCCAGCAACAGGCCCAGAAGATCGCTCCTAATCTCTGGAACAGAAATCCGGATTTGTGCTGCACGTTACGCAAGGTCGAGCCGCTCCAGAAGAAGCTTAGTCAGCTCGATGCCTGGATTACCGGGCTCCGGCGCGATCAGTCGGAGGGGAGATCTAGGACGCAGATTTTGCAGCTTTATGAGTTTGATCGACTCCGGGAGAAAAATATCTTGAAGGTCAATCCGCTGGCTCGGTGGTCTCGGGACGACGTGTGGGATTACATCCGGTTACATGGAATCCCGTACAACCCCTTAGTGGATCGTGGTTTTCGCAGTATCGGGTGCTACCCATGTACGAGCGCAGTAATCTCCGGCCGGGATGAGCGTGCTGGACGCTGGACCGGATTTGACAAGACCGAATGCGGTATTCACACTTTTCTGGGGGAAAATATTTAGAAATGGAATCCAGATTTGCGCACCTCGATGCGCTGGAGAGTCAGAGTATTTACATTTTAAGGGAGGCTTACCGCAAATTTAAGCGGCTGGCGATGCTTTGGAGCATTGGCAAGGACTCCTCAGTTATGCTGTGGCTATTGCGGAAAGCGTTTTTCGGGCATATTCCGGTTCCCTGTGTGCATGTCGATACGAGTTACAAGATTCCAGAGATGATTGCGTTTCGGGATCGGCTTGTGAAGCAGTGGGGTATTAACCTCATTGTCGGGCAGAATCGGGAAGCGCTGGAGCGGGGCGAAACGTTCCCGAACGGGAGGATAACGCGTGTTGAATGTTGCGGTCTTCTCAAGAAAGATGCTCTACAGGCGATTATTGAAGAAAAAGACTATCAGGCTGTGATAGTCGGCATCCGACGCGACGAAGAGGGAACTCGGGCAAAGGAGCGATATTTCTCGCCACGCGACAAAAACTTCGAGTGGAACTTTAAGGATCAGCCGCCGGAATTGTGGGACCAATTTAAGACTGACTTTAATCCGGGGACGCACATCCGCATTCATCCGCTGCTACACTGGACGGAAGTGAACGTGTGGGAGTACGTCGATCGGGAGAAAATACCGATCGTCGACCTTTACTTCGCTAGGGACGGGATGCGATATCGGAGTTTGGGCTGCGCCCCGTGTACTAAACCAATTCAGTCGAGCGCACGCACGGTTCCGGAGATTATCGAGGAGCTGCGCAATACCAGGATTTCGGAGCGGAGTACTCGCGCTCAGGATCAAGAGGCGGAGGACGCTTTCGAGCGGCTTCGAGCGAGTGGCTACATGTGAGCACCTCGGACCCAAAGCCAAGTCCAGGCGCTCACGCGCTACGCATCGTCATTGTTGGCCACGTCGATCACGGGAAATCGACCCTGGTCGGCCGCCTTTTGCATGACACCGGCTCGCTGCCCGCCGGTAAATTTGAACAGATTCAGGCAGTCTGCCGCCGCCGGGGAATGCCGTTTGAGTGGGCCTTCTTGATGGACGCGCTGCAAGCGGAACGAGACCAAAACATCACCATCGAAGTTTCACAAATCTGGTTTCGGTCCGCGACGCGTTCATACGTCATCATTGATGCGCCTGGGCATAAAGAGTTTCTCAAAAATATGGTAACCGGTGCTGCGGACGCGGACGCAGCATTGCTACTGATTGCGGCGAATGAAGGCGTGCAGGAGCAAAGTAAGCGCCACGCCTATCTTCTGAGCATGCTTGGCGTAGATCAGGTGATTGTCCTGATCAATAAGATGGACTTGGTGGACTTTTCCGAGTCTGTTTACCGGCAAATTGAGGCGGAATACCTCGATTTTCTTAAAAAACTCGGGATCCAACCGCTCAGGTTTATTCCAATCGCGGCTCGTGATGGAGTCAATTTGGTCGAGCCTTTGAACAGTGTTGCGAAGTGGTACTCAGGTCCCACCCTTTTGCGCGCACTCGACCGAGTCCCTGCTCCTGGGACGGACGCTGACGGTCCGCTGCGATTCGCCGTCCAGGACATCTATCGATTTGATGAGCGCAGGATTGTCGCTGGCAGAGTGGAATCGGGAACAATCCGAGTCGGCGATTACATTATTTTTTCGCCCAATAACAAAAGTTCGAGTGTCGCTTCGATCGAACGATGGAACGCGCCGGTCAAGGATTCGGCCTCGGCAGGAGAATCGATTGGGATCATGCTCACGGACCCGATTTTCGTAGAACGAGGACATATCGGCTCGCACGATACTCAGACTCCGATCGAAACGAACCGCTTCCGGGCGCGTCTATTTTGGATGGGCGACAGGCCATTCTCCATCGGTAAGCGATATAAGGCGAAGCTGCTTTCGCAGGAGGTCGAGTGCCAATTGGTATCCGTCGATCGCGTGATCGACGCGACCTCTTTGGAGACGTTTTCGGGTTTAAGACTTTCGGTGGTCAAAAATGAGGTGGCGGAAGTAACGATCCAGTCGCGATCACCGCTGGTAATGGATAACCACGATAGAGTCGCAACATCCGGTCGCTTTGTGATCGTCGATCATCAGGATGTGGCCGGGGGCGGGATCATCTTCGGAGGGACTTACGTTGATCGGGAGCCCGTTCAGAGCACCAACATCTTTTGGTCGGAAGGCACGATTGATCACCGGATTCGCATCGAAAGGAATGGTCACAGAGGCATGGTCGTCTGGTTCACCGGGCTGTCCGGTTCGGGCAAATCGACCCTGGCCCACGCTTTGGAGACGAATTTATTCAGCCGGCACATGCAGGTCTATGTCTTGGACGGAGACAATATTCGCCACGGCTTAAACTCTAATCTTGGTTTTTCGCCGCAGGACCGGGTAGAAAACATCCGCCGCGTTGCCGAAGTCGCGAAGTTGATGGCGGATGCCGGGCTGATTGTGATCACTTCTTTTATCTCGCCTTACCGCCTGGATCGTACCCGTGCGCGAGAGGTGATTCTGAGCGCCGACGTGGAATTTATAGAGGCTTACGTCGCGGCTCCCTTGCACGTGTGCGAGCAGCGGGATCCGAAGAAACTTTACAAACGCGCCCGCTCGGGTGAGATAAAGAACTTCACCGGGATTGACGCCCCTTACGAAGTCCCTGAGAATCCTGAAATCACAATCTATACCGACCGCGAGTCTGTGAAGGAATCTGTCGGACGATTGCTGGATTATTTGATTCCCAGGTTACAACTGGACGGTGCGGAGTACGAAATTTAGTGTCTAAAATAGAATGGAATTTGGCGGGCAGGACGCTCCCGGTCATGCAAACGATCCATGGTTGGGAAGCAAATCTTCGCTCTTCTGATAGCTTTTACCTTAGCTCTCCGGACCTACTCGCAACAGCTCCTCCCACAGGCAGATCAAACTCCGCCGGCGCCTAGCTGGAGTGAAAAAGTTGACCTTGGTCTATACAGCTTGGCTTGGTCTCCAAACGGCGGGTTGCTGGCTGTCGGAGGTCGAGGCACCGTTCGAATCTATCGCTTGCCGAATTTCTCACTTGAAAGCACGTTTGACACCGGCCAAGAGGAGATTTGGGCTCTTGCTTGGTCGCCGGATGGAACCATGCTGGCATGCGCTGGAAAGGACGGCACCGTGCAATTCTGGCAAGACGGGACCGTGCAAAAAAAGCTGTTCCAAGGTGGGTGGATATTGGATATCGCCTGGAATCCCGATGGCACATCGCTTATCGCTGTTGACTACACTGGGCTTGCCAAGGAATGGGATGTCCAGGGTTACCTCCGGGCGTCCATTCAGCTCGACGGCGACGGATTGGGAGTCGACTGGTCGCCCAAGGGGCGTTTGTTCGCTGTGACGACAGGTCAGGAAGGCAGCCGTTTGCTTCTGTTCGACGCACGGTCGGGCGTGTTGCGATGGCGTCGCCAGGACGTGCTGTCAAACTACACTGCTCCCTTCGGATACGGACTGGACGAGGTGAATGGCGTCCGTTACTCGCCCACTGGCGGGTGGATTGCTACGGCTCATCAGGATGGCCGAATTCTTGTCCGCTCCGCCGCAACCGGAGATAGGGTCTTCGCCGCCCAGCTACATCCTTCAGGGGTAGGAGGAGCGAGGCGAGTGGCGTGGTCACCGAAGGGTGACTGGCTCGTTTCGTGTGGGGAGGATGGCCAAGTCAATTGTGTGGAGTATCCCAGGGGAAAGCGGCGAACTGTGCTGCTGACGACCGACAAACCAGTTTGGTCAGTTGGGTGGTCTTCGGATAACAAGTGGATCGCGGCGGTTGGCGACGAGGGGCGCGTATGGATCTGGTCAACAAGCGTCATCACGCCGTTTACAGAAGCAAAAGAAACCGGCAAAAGCGAAAAGACCGCGAACGCAAATCACGCAAAATCGGATTCGTCGCCAAAACGGCACAGGCGTGAAAAATTCTCTCCTTTTGGTTGGTTGCGCCGGCATCTGTAAGAAAAAGGCTCACACAAAAGGGCACGAAGGTCACCAAGGTTTTAATCCATATTCCGAAGTTTGGTCTCGTTCTCGTACTCGTCGTCGTCCTCGATCAGTCGGCGTTTTCTGCAGCGAAAAGAGTCCGATTGGTCCGCGATTATTTTGTTCCGTTATCCTGATTGTGAAACATCAGGTTTTCGAGGACGAGGCCTAGTGTGATGCTCCGATCGGCTCTACCCACCGGCCATGTTCCCTGATTAGATCGACCAATCGATTGACTGCTTCTGCTTCCGGAATATTGAATTTCAAAGGCTTCTTGCCGACATACAAATTTACTTTTCCGGGAGCTCCGCCCACATAGCCGAAGTCCGCGTCAGCCATTTCACCGGGTCCATTCACGATGCAACCCATTATCGCGATCTTTACGCCCTTTAGGTGGTTCGTGGCGGCTTTGATGCGACCGGTTGTTGCCTGCAAATCAAAGAGCGTACGCCCGCAGGACGGACATGCTACGTAATCGGTTTTGAATATCCGGGTGCCGGCTGCCTGCAAAATATTATAGGCTAACCGCAGTGACTGTCCCGGTGCTTCTTCGCCCTGCACCATGATAGCGTCTCCGATTCCATCGCAGAGTAAGGCACCCAGGTTGGTCGCCGATTCGAGAAGCGTTTCCAGGAAGTCGCGACTCGGATCAAAGGAAGGACGAAGCGTGTCCTTCAACAAGATGGGATGACGCTTGGCCAGCCTGGTCGCAAGCAATCGATAAGCGGCAATCACGGGCAAATCGACTCGGTCCTTGACTGTCACAAGGCGTACATCCGGGGCGTTGTTGAGCAAGGCGATAGCCCCGGGGTCGTTCGGATCGACCTCGGCCACATTCGCGGACTCGAAGACGCCTTCCGGTTGGAAGTCACCCATCTTCTCGAGCTTATGCGCGATTTTGTCGAACGTTTGTTGCCGAACGATTACGCGGATGGTTTCTCCGCCCCCTAAGTCGATACCGTTCACCTGTACCTTGGCAGAAGCTCTCCTCTCAAACACAAATGGGTCAAAAGGAAGAGTGACCTCCGAACCGTGTCGTGCAGTCGGTTTGAGGGCGCGGTTGTTGTACGGTACGACCAAAGCCTGGGCAACCGGAATTTCATGCACGCTATCCTCGGTCAGTGAAACGCGGACGGTATCGCCTATTCCATCGGCCAGCAAGGAGCCTATCCCAATCGCGCTTTTGATGCGGCCATCTTCGCCGTCTCCGGCTTCCGTCACTCCAAGGTGGACTGGATAATTCCAATCCTGACCCGCCTCGAGCAAACGGGCCACGAGCAGCCGGTAGGCAGCAATCATCACTTTCGGATTACTGGCCTTCATCGAAAAGAGCATATCGTGGAATTGGAAATCCCGCGCGATTCTGGCGAACTCCAGAGCGCTCTCGACCATTCCGATTGGCGTATCCCCGTACCGATTCATGATCCGATCGCTGAGGGAACCGTGATTTGTGCCGATCCGAAGACTGATGCCCCGTTCCTGGCAGAGCCGAATCAGGGGCGTAAAACGTTCACGGATCCGGTCCAATTCAGCGTCATATTGCTCATCGCTGTACTCTTTGATAGCGAATTTCTTGGAATCGGCATAGTTCCCAGGGTTAATACGCACCTTGTCCACCCACAGCGCCGCTTCCATTGCAGCCTCTGGTTTGAAATGGATATCTGCGACGATCGGTACATCGCAGCCTTTTTCCAGCAGCCCCTTTTTGATTCTTCTTAGGTTCTGCGCGTCCTTGACCGTCGGTGCAGTGATGCGAACAATCTCGCAACCGACCGCGGCCAGTTCCATGGTCTGCCGGATGCAGGCTTCGGTATCCATTGTGTCGCAGGTGATCATCGACTGCACCCGAATCGGATGGTGGCCGCCCACCCCGACTTTGCCAACTTTGACTTCGCGGGTTAGCCGGCGCTGATAACTAAAGGGGTTTGCGCAAAATGGAGCGTACATCATTGATTCTCGGGCGGAGCCGGTCTGGCCGGCACACTAAATTTTGCTTTGTGATTCGAATTCCAAGGCAAATCTTGCGCGTCGTAGAACGAGACATAGAGCATGAAACCGATCAAAAGTAGAGCACAAGCACCCTGGACGACCTCGAGTACCCTGATGTTGATAGGTCGCCGCCGGATTGCTTCGATCATTGCAAGGACAATGTGGCCACCATCCAGGATAGGGATCGGCAGAAGATTGATCAAAGCCAGATTGACGTTGAAAACAACGCTAAACCAGAGCGCCAGCTGCCATCCGAAATCGCTGTCAAAAAGCCGGTAATAGGTTTGCATGATCATGATCGGACCGCTGATGTGTTGCAGCTTAATATCGGACTGCGGCGATAGCAGGGCACCGATCGTGTTGCCGATGGTTTCAACGGCAGCGTAAATTTGTTCAACCGGAGAGATGTGGACGACGGTCATTTTTCCGCCTCCGTCCCAAACGATGCCCTCCGAGTCCGGGGCAAAACCGATCCCGACGATCGCCTTGTTCTGCCCGTCCGGCGTCGCCGGGAGAAGTCGCACGACTCTTGTTTCAGGACCATTCGCGATGGTCAGAGAGAATGGTGTCACCGGATTTGCTTCGACCCGCTTAAAAATTTCCATCGGGTCGTAAATCGGCGCGCCGTTCAACGCCAGAATACGATCTCCGCCTTTAATTCCAGCAACATCGGCCGGACTATTCTTGATCACCGCTGACACCACGGGACGCGACGGCGCCATCGTAATGCTAATTTTCTTGCCATCTCGCAAGACGGTCAGCGGCAATGGCTTGCCCGGATTAGCCTGGGCCCATTCGAGAATGTGTTGCGGGTGAAAGAGTTTTTCGCCGCCAATCGCGATAATCTCGTCATTTGGCTCGATCCCGGCCTGAGCTGCGACGGAGCCCTCCGCGACCTTAAACACGATCGGCGTAATTGCCGGAGCAATTCCCACCTGGCGAAGCGACCTCCGTTCCCAGCCTCTCGTCTCTGGGCGCGTGTAGCCAGAGACAAGTGTCAGCACCTTGTCGCCGCGCCGAATTTTAAAAGGAATGGTTTCGCCTTCGCTGCGGACAACATACCACGTGATACTGTCTACCAATCCGGCGAACCGGGAAACGGGGTGACCGTCGACCGCCAGGATTACATCGCCGGGTTGAAATCCCGCCTTCGCGGCCGGTTCGTCCGGCACCACGTAGCCGACGGTTGTCGTTGCCTCGGCTTCGGCGGTGGGTTTGCCGACCGCCCAGACAATCACTGCGAAAACGAGCGCCAATAGAAAGCTAAAAAGTGGGCCTGCGAAAGCAACGATGATTTTGTCAATTGGACGCACCGTCGGAAGATCTTCGCGCGCGGTCCCGGCCTTTCCCTCGACAGCCTCCATCGGAGCCATCTGCGGCAGTAGCACAAATCCTCCAGCCGGAATCCAACCGATGCTGTATTCGACCCCTTTGACAGTCTTCTTCCAGATTGGACGTCCGAACCAAATTCCGAATTTGTCGACGTGCAATCCGCGCCACCGAGCGGCTAAAAAGTGGCCCAACTCGTGCACAATGATCAGAAGGTTAAAAATGAGAAGGACCTCAACGATCGTGAGGACGACACGGAAGATGTTCAAAATCATAAACTAAGGATTACCTAAAGCTCTGCGCACGAATATCCGCGCTTCGCTGTCCGCCCGGATTATATCATCCAGGCTGGGTCTCGCCAAATTTGCGTGATGTTCTATTGCACTATGCACCAATTGCCAGATTTCCGGGAATGGAATTTGATCGTCTAGAAATGCTTGGACTGCCACTTCATTCGCCGCATTCAAAACTGCGGGTAGAACGCCACCTGCTTCGCCCGCTTTTCGGGCAAGATTCAGGGCCGGAAAGACGTCATACCTGGGTTCCTCGAATTCGAGTCTGCTTACTTCCGCCAATCGGAGCGGTCTCAAGCTATGAGGTACTCGCTCGGGCCAGGTCACGGCATATTGGATTGGAAAGCACATATCGGAATGGCTCAGCTGTGCAAGGATCGAACCGTCCACAAATTCGACCATCGAATGCACGATACTCTGCGGATGAATCAGCACCTGCACCTTGCTCATCGGAACATTGAACAACCAACGGGCCTCGATCATCTCGAGCCCTTTATTGAAGAGTGTCGCCGAATCTATAGTGATTTTCTGACCCATTTTCCAGGTCGGGTGCCGGAGCGCGTCCGCTTTGGCGACGTTGTCCAGCTGGTCGGCAGGTAATCGCCGGAAAGGACCGCCAGACGCAGTCAAAATCAAATTTCCTATCTGCTCACTCCGCTTCCCTTCCAGACACTGAAAAATTGCGTTGTGCTCGCTGTCGACCGGTAGGACGAGCACACCCTTTTTATGTGCGTGCATCATGATGGTCTCACCCGCCATCACTAAGATTTCCTTGCTGGCGACCGCGAGATCTTTCCCGCAGTCGATTGCAGCCAGGGCCGGCCGCAGACCAGCCGTGCCGACAATGGCTACAAGAACCAGGTCAGCCTCCGCAAGCGTCGAAAGCTCAATCAAACCTTCTTCGCCCACGAACACGACTGGTTTGTAATTCAATGCCCGTTGCAATTCGCCTACTGAGGCCGAATCAACAATGCAGACCGCCGCAGGTTTCAAGCGGTTGGCAGCTTCGGCCAAACTCGCTGAACTGCGCTTGGCAGCCATTCCGACAATCTCCATCCGGTCCGGTATCGTCTCGGCAACTTTGATTGCGCTCGCTCCGATTGATCCGGTTGATCCGAGGAGGATAACTCGGCGTTTTCTCATCGAACTAAAAATCTTAAATAGAAAAACAGTAAGGGTGCAGTAAACAACAGGCTGTCGATCAGGTCCAGCATTCCTCCAATTCCCGGTAGCAACGCACCGGAGTCTTTTACGCCGGTACTGCGCTTGATAATCGATTCTCCCAGATCTCCCACGACCGCCGCGAGTCCGATTAGCAGACCCAGTACCGTCGCGTGAAAGTAGTTGAGCCATGCGAGCTGTTTAGGGATCAAAATGACCATGAGAAAACTCCCTGCGACCGCAAAAACCAGCGACCCAAAAAAGCCCTCCCAGGTTTTGGAGGGACTGATGTGCGGCATCATCTGGTGCCGGCCAATCCGGCTCCCGACCAGATAAGCACCCATATCAGTGAACTTGGTGACCACGACCAGATAGAGGACGTAAAATTGGCCAAGCGTAGCGCCATGTGTCGTTCTTGGGACCACATAAATAATCTTGGTCAAAAAGTTGAACAGCCAGGCCACATACATTAATCCGAACAGTGTGTATGCCATCGCTTCCAGCGGAGCATGTTTCCCCGTTGGGCGAAACATTTGGCGAGCGAATACTCCAAAGAGAAATACCAGCAGCACAAAATTCTCGAAATCGTAGGCTGCGGTCTCACTATACGTGCGTAGTGCCAGGAAAGTGCCGATGAACGAAGCCGCTCCGCAGGCCATTCCGAAAGCCTTAAAACAGCGCATACCGGATCGCTCTATCATCTGAAAATATTCCCAGAGCC
>DASXBV010000275.1:0-7844 GCA_036491515.1 Chthoniobacterales bacterium | reverse complement strand
GCTCACCAGCGTGATTAGGTCCGTATCACGGTTCTCCTCCATCGCCTTTTTCACTTCGTTTTGAGTGGCTTCCAATTCTTCGTTCAGTTGATCCCATGCGTTGTTTTCAGCAAACTGAGTAATGCTCTGACCTCGGGCAAGAACACTCTGGGAAACACTGAGTTTTTTTGCCAACGCAAGGACATCCTTGCCGACGTTTTTGACCTGCTGACCGTCATGGGCTTCTACGGCAATGTACCCGTCGGCAATGAGTGTTCCCAGGTTCAGGGCCATTTGGGCACGATCCGTGGAGTTGATTGAGATTGGAGGTCGATACTCGGAGGCCCAATTTGGTTTACCGCCTTTTTCGATTGCTGTAAAAAATTCGCCGGGCGTCGGGACCGTAAGAGGGTCGACCGAAGCGGCGTTTTTCAGTTCATCGGCAGAAAGCGGGGTATCTGAGGCCATTGCTTGCCCGGCAGATTGCTGAACAGCCAATGCTGAAACGGTCGAAACCAACGCGATTACGCTCAATCCGAGCCATTTCCGCAAGAGGGGCATATGAAGGCAGTTTATCAATTGGACAACAGGTGTCCAGTCCCGCCTCTCAGAACGGAGGCAAGGCGGCCGACAAATTTCACTTGTCGAAGTAGGATTGTCCCTCGATGATGGGTGCTCTCATGAAGGTGCACGTCATCGTGATGCCCAAGCAGAGCGTGTTGGATCCGCAAGGGGTCGCCGTGCGGAACGCGCTGAGGGATTATGGGCTGGACACCATCGAGAGCGTGCGAGTCGGCAAGTTTCTAGAGCTGGAATTCAGAACGCCGCCCGGTGAAATTAAGCTGGAAGAGCTTTGCCGCGATCTTCTTTCGAATCCGGTTATCGAGGATTACAAGATACAATACCATGCGGGCGCTGAGTCAAAGCAATGAAGATCGCGGTAGTCCAATTTCCGGGCTCGAACTGCGACCAGGATTGTTTGCGCGCCTTAACGGACGGTCTCCGCGTCTCGGCCGAATATCTGTGGCACAAAGAGACCTCTGTGAGCGGTTTTGACGCGATCGTGTTGCCTGGGGGGTTTTCCTATGGGGACTATCTTCGGTGTGGCGCGATTGCCCGCTTCTCTCCGATCATGAGGGTGATCGTGCGCGCCGCGAACGATGGTATGCCGGTTATCGGAATCTGTAATGGGTTCCAAATATTGTGTGAGGCTGGGCTGCTGCCTGGCGCACTGATCCGGAATCAATCGCTTCACTTTGTCTGCCAACCGGTCTGGTTACGGGTAGAGACCGAAGAGACTCCTTTCACAGCAAAACTGGACAAGGAAAGACCTTTGTGGATGCCGGTGGCGCACGGGGAAGGCTCTTACTTTGCGGAACCGGCGACGCTGGCGGCACTGGAGTCGAAAAGGCAAGTTGTGTTCAGGTACGTCGACGAGTCGGGGAGAAGGACTCGGGAGTCGAATCCAAATGGATCGATGCTGAACATCGCGGGCATCTGCAATGAAGCGCGAAACGTCGTCGGGATGATGCCGCATCCGGATCGAGCGTGGGACCGCAGGCTGGGCAGCGAAGATGGGAAGTTGCTTTTCGAATCGCTGGTCGAAACCTTGGAATCTGCCGTCACCCTGTAAATGGTCACCCAGATTACGCCGGAGTTAGTCCGCGATCACGGCTTATCGGAGGCGGAGTACGAACGGATCAGAGCCATTTTGGGCCGGGATCCGAATATTACCGAGCTTGGCGTCTTCTCGGTGATGTGGAGTGAGCACTGCTCTTACAAAAACACGCGACTCGAACTTAAGAAATTTCCGACCGCCGGACCGAATATTTTGGTCAAGGCGGGAGAAGAAAACGCCGGCGTGGTGGATATCGGAGACGGTTGGGCCGTCGCTTTCAAGATGGAAAGTCACAATCACCCTAGCGCGGTCGAACCGTTCCAGGGAGCGGCAACCGGGGTCGGAGGGATCATTCGCGATATCTTCACGATGGGCGCTCGGCCGGTGTTCCTCCTGGACTCTTTGCGGTTCGGTCCAATCCAAGGAACCACTCCCGCAGTGAACAAGAGCCGGCGACTGTTTGCAGGGGTGGTGGCCGGGATTTCGCATTACGGAAATTGCGTCGGGATTCCTACGATTGGCGGAGAAGTGTACTTCGATGAATCCTATGAAGGTAATCCGTTGGTGAATGTCTTTTGCCTTGGGATTCTTCGTCACGAACAAATCGCTCGAGGCGCGGCAAAAGGGGTCGGAAACCCTGTATTCTATGTCGGATCAGAGACAGGGCGGGATGGCTTGGCCGGAGCAGCGTTTGCATCGCGGGATTTGACGGAGAAATCGAAGCAGGACCGGCCAGCCGTGCAGGTTGGTGATCCATTCAAAGGCAAACTTCTGCTGGAAGCGTGTCTCGAACTCCTTGCCAGCGGTTGCGTTGCTGGAATTCAGGATATGGGGGCCGCAGGACTGACCTGCTCGACTTGTGAGACTGCCAGTCGCGGGGGCACGGGGGTGCAGATTGATTTGGCACTGGTACCCCAGCGGGAACCGGATATGACGGCGTATGAAATCCTTCTGAGCGAATCCCAGGAACGGATGTTGATCATCGTTCAGCGGGGTGAGGAGGCGAAGGTGAAGGAGATCTTTGAAAAATGGGATCTGCCATATGCGCTCGTGGGCGAAGTCACTGGCGATGGAATGATGCGGGTGTTGAATCATGGGCGGGTTGAGGTGGAGATCCCGGCTGCCAAACTCGCCAATGAGGCGCCGATCTACGAGCGCGAGACTATTGCAGGCAGCGCCGCGCCGGAATTGCGGATTGAAGATATTCCCATGGTTGATCCACAAACGAGTTTGATTCAGCTTTTGGCGCATCCGACGATCGCTTCGAAGAACTGGGTGTTCCGCCAGTACGATCATACCGTTCGAGCGGGAACAGTCGTCCCGCCAGGATCGGATGCGGCTGTATTTTGCGTTCGGGAAGCCGATAAGTATCTCGCGGCAACAACTGACTGCAACGGTCTTTATTGCAAACTGGATCCGCGCGAAGGAGCCCGTATTGCGGTTGCCGAGGCCGCCAGGAATCTGGTCTGTTCGGGCGCTACCCCGCTGGCAGTAACGGATAACCTGAATTTCGGGAATCCGTATAGTCCGGAAAACTTTTGGCAACTCCGCGAAGCCGTCGAGGGTCTGGCCGAAGCCTGCCGTAGATTTGGCACGCCGGTAACTGGTGGAAACGTCAGTTTGTATAATCAGAATCCAAGCGGCGCAATCGATCCTACGCCAACGGTAGGGATGGTGGGCATCATCCGTGAAGAACGCTGGATCACCCGGCAGCATTTTCGCGACGAAGCTGATGTAATTTACTTAATCGGTCCCGTTGGCCAGGAAATGGGTGCCAGCCAATATCTTGCGATTGTCCATGGCCGAAAAGAATGTTTGCCGCCGCGATTGAGTTACGACCTGGAATTAGGGGTACAGGCTGTGGTGCTTGAATTGATTCACAAGGGGCTTGTTAAGAGTGCTCATGATTGTTCCGAAGGCGGTTTAGGGGTTACGCTGGCCGAGTGCTGCATGTCCGGCGAGCGAAAAATCGGTGCTTTAGCGTGGTTTGGTGCCGGGCCGCACCGCCTTGACCAGATACTTTTCAACGAATCGCAATCGAGAGTGATCATATCTGTCCGGCCGGAAGATGCCTTTGCGACGGAAGCCCTGTGTGCTGCCGCAAAAATACCTTTTAATCGACTGGGGGAGGTTGGAGGATCGGATCTTGTCGTCGCCACTGAACAGCAAAAGCTTCGGTGGGACGTAGCCCAACTCCATCGAGCATGGTACCTTTCGATTGAGCGCGCCATGGAAGTCCGGTTTTGAGTTTTGAGTTTTGCGTTTGCGCAGCGGCTTGATGAGGCTCCGAACTGTTAGGTGATTAACGCAAAACCCAAAACGCAAACCCCGATGCTCGACCCGATGCTTACTGCGATGGCAAAGCGAGGACACTTTGCTTACTGTGCTCAATGAAACGTGAATAAATCACATAAACCAGAGGCAAAAGCTGGAGCTTTCGCTTACAGACCACGACACGAATGCGGCGTTTTCGCCGTCTATGGTCATCCGGATGCTGCCCTGCTGACCTACTACGGGTTATTTGCTTTGCAGCACCGTGGGCAAGAGAGCGCCGGGATAGTGACCGCCGCAGGGTCCAATAAGCCGTTTATCATTCACCGGGGTATGGGCTTGGTGGCACAAGTCTTTCAGGAAAAAGACTTACAACAGCTGCGGGTAGGCACCAGATCGATCGGCCACGTTCGGTATTCAACCAGCGGAGCGAGCACTCTGAAAAACGCTCAACCTTTTGTTGTCGATTGCGCGCGGGGCCAATTGGCAATTGCGCATAATGGAAATTTGGTGAACGCAGCGGTGTTGCGCGAGGAGTTGGAATCGAGCGGTTCGATTTTCCAGACGACCGTAGATAGTGAGATTATTCTGCACCTTTTAGCCCGGCCCACTGGACGGCAGAATGCGCTAACCACCTTGCGGATGATACAAGGCGCTTTCTCGTTCGTGTTGATGGGGGAACAAGAGATAATCGGAGTGAGGGATCCCTTCGGCTTTCGGCCGCTGGTGTTGGGG
Source organism: Chthoniobacterales bacterium (assembly GCA_036491515.1). Classification (GTDB taxonomy): domain Bacteria; phylum Verrucomicrobiota; class Verrucomicrobiia; order Chthoniobacterales; family JAFAMB01; genus JAFAMB01. The sequence goes on along the minus strand of DASXBV010000275.1, from coordinate 3,241 downwards.
AAGCTGGACGAAGCGTTTATCCTGGCCTCGGAGACGTGCGCCTTCGATCTTATCCACGCCGATTTCATTCGTGAGGTCGAACCTGGGGAAGTCGTCATCATTAGCGACGACGGAATCAGGTCAGAATGGCCGTTTAAGGAAGAGCGCAAAGCCTTTTGCATGTTTGAGTACGTCTATTTTGCGCGCCCTGACAGCCTCATTAACGATCAAAACGTGAGCAAGGTGCGGGTCGCGATGGGCCGTGAGCTCGCCAGATTGCATCCGGTTGATGCAGACATTGTGGTGCCGGTTCCGGATTCGGGGAACTATGCCGCGCTCGGTTTCAGTCAGGAATTGCAGATTCCGTACGAGCACGCCTTTGTGCGGAACCACTACATTGGGCGCACATTTCTTCAGCCCACGCAGCTGATTCGAGATTTCGATGTCCGGGTGAAACTGAACCTGATCAAAGAATTAGTGACAGGTAAGCGGGTGGTGGTGGTGGATGACTCCATCGTTCGCGGGACCACGGCGAGGGCACGGGTCGTGAATCTGCGAGAAGCAGGCGCGAAGGAAGTCCATCTCCGGATAAGTTGCCCGCCGCACAAGTTTGCGTGTTACTATGGCATCGATTTCCCCGACCCGAAAAATCTCTTGGCGAACCAGTTTGCACCCGAGGAGATGAGCAAATATCTGGGCGTCGATTCGATCGGTTATTTGGATATAGCAGGAATGGTCCGAGCAACGGGATTGCCGATGAACGAATTCTGTCTGGCTTGTTTCAATGGCGATTATCCGGTACCGACGGACCCCGAGCTGGATAAGTTTATCATCGAACGTCGCAAGGCGCGTTCACGTTTATTGAGTGAAGCTGCGCCGCATCCCGAGCTTTTTGCGGGATTGAAATGAGAGAAAAGAAGAAGGCGTACGCTGCCGCCGGCGTCGACATCGAGCTGGCGAATCGCGTCAAGAAGGGGCTCCAGGAAAGAGTGCGGACGACATTTGGTCCGGAAGTCCTGGGACGGGTAGGCGGATTTGGCGGACTGTTTAAGGCGGATTTCAGGGGAATGAAAGAGCCAGTTCTCGTCTCGAGTATCGATGGCGTCGGTACCAAGCTTAAAGTAGCGATTGCGCTGGGCAGGCACGCAACGGTCGCTCAGGACCTCGTGAACCATTGTATCGATGATATCGCGGTTACGGGTGCGCGCCCTTTGTTTTTTCTCGACTACATTGGATCTGAACGTCTTGATCCGTCTGTTTTTGATCAATTGATTTCCGGATTCACGAAAGCGTGTAAAGAGGGCGGCTGCGCCTTGATCGGCGGAGAAACGGCGCAGCTTCCGGATCTGTACCACACGGGGGAGTACGATCTGGCTGGTTGTATAATCGGCTTGGTTGATCGAACAAATTTGCTGGATGGCAGCCGAATCGTGCCTTCAGACCTCCTGGTTGGCCTGCCTTCGAATGGCTTGCATACAAATGGATACTCTCTAGCGCGAAAAGTCTTGTTGAATAAGATGCAGCTGAATCTCCTTCAAAAGGTCGGAGGGCTCACCAGACCGCTTGGGGAGGAACTCCTTCGTATCCACAGGAATTATCAGCCTCTGATGGCCTCGATCCCGCACGGACGGATCAAGGGCGCCGCACATATCACCGGTGGCGGCCTGGTCGATAATTTGCCGCGCGTACTGCCAGCCACTTGTGACGCTCTGATCGATACGTCTTCTTGGAAGGTGCCCGCAATATTCCGACTGATTCAGCGTGGCGGCGGGATTTCGACTGAGGAGATGTACGAGGTTTTCAACATGGGAATTGGAATGGTCCTGACGGTTTCGAAGCCGCATGCGGCTGAAGTTCTAGCACTCACCAAAGGGAAGGTGATTGGACAAATCACTCCAGGTTCTGGCAGAGTACTGCTCGACTAAGATGTGGAGACAGCTACTGGCTCGAGGGCGTAAAATGTGGGGGGTGAGCCTCGGTGCGGGGCTTTTGGGAGGGGTTGTTTTGGCGCTGCGGTATGCATTGCGGCCGAGTGCGAAGCCAAGACTCCCGGACGCGATCTCGCCGGCGATTTTTGCTACCCGGGTCTTTTATTCGAGTCGCGGACAGGTGGTCTATCACGAGTCAGGTCAGGGGAGCCCGCTGGTCTTTCTCCACGGTGTTTACGTGGGCGCGTCTTCCTATGAATGGTCGAAAGTGTATCCGCATTTCGCGGAGACGCATCAGGTGCTGGCTGTGGATCTCCTCGGGTTCGGAGAATCTGAGCGCCCGGAGGCAGCATTGTCTGCCCCAGATCATGTTCGGATCCTGGCTGAGTTACTTCGAGCGAAATCTGGCGGAGAACGAGCCGCGATTGTTGCCAGCGGCCTCAGCGCCGGATTTGCTACGGTTCTGGCAGCACAGCACCCTGATCTGATCCACCGTTTAATTCTCTTGATGCCGACGGGCGGGGTGGATTCCAAGCGGCGTCAAGCGAAGCGTCTCCTTTCCGGTATTCGGTTCGTAAACAAGGTGTATTATCGGCGCTATCTCTCCACGCGGATTCAAATCCGCGCCTGGCTGAAGAGCTTCGGATTCGCGGACCCAGAAAAAATTAGCGATGAGGTGGTCGAAGTGCTAACAAACTTTGCCCAACAATTCGGAGCTGAGCGAGCAATTTTTCAGTGGATGTCGTGGCGGTATAAACTCGAACTCGAAAAACGTCTGGCCGAGTTGTCTCAGCCGGTGACGCTGGTCTGGGGCGACAAGGCGGTATACCCGCCACTGGAGTGGGCTTACCGGCTGCAGCCCGTCGCGAAGCAATGTAGCCTTGTCGTTCTGGAGAATACCGGTTTGCTTGCCCCGCTGGAAACACCAGTAGCGGTAGCCGAGGCGCTCGCCAGGGAACTGGATCCGACGATTCGGATTTTTAAGGCAGGCTGAGGGAAGTGAGAAGGCAGAAGGCAGAAGGCAGAGGTGAGAGGTGAGAGGTGAGAGCCTATCGACGGGGGGGCATTGGGGTCTGTATGTAGCATAGGCTTCTGACGGCCAAAACTTGGTGGGGCGCTGCTTGCAGCGCTTGGAGGCGTCTGAGACGCCTCGGGAAGCCGCAAGCGGCTCTCCCTCCACGTCGTTGCCGATTTGACAGGGCCATGCGCAGCAATCTCTCGGTACACGCTCGAACCCTATGCTACTTACATTGGTCGCCGACCCTGACCGCACCGCGTTACTTGGCCTTTCGTCGCTTCATTTCGCGCGCGAAGTTGCGACTCGCTTCGTCGAC
>DASXBV010000274.1:0-5438 GCA_036491515.1 Chthoniobacterales bacterium | reverse complement strand
CCGTCACGCTCTGCCTCCGTCGCTTTCGATGAGACCGTCCCTCATTCGCACGATCCTTCTGGCAAAACGCGCGACGTTTTTTTCGTGGGTCACCACGACGATCGTGTGACCATGGGCGTAAAGGTTCTCCAATAATATTATAATCTCTTCGCCAGTCCGGGAATCCAGATTCCCCGTCGGTTCGTCGGCCAGGATGATTGCCGGGTTGTTTACCAACGCCCGAGCTATGGCGACCCTTTGGCGCTGGCCACCGGAGAGCTCGTTCGGCTTGTGGTGCATCCGGTCGCCCAATCCGACTGCGTCCAGTGCCTGTTCGGCGCGCTGCCGGCGTTCTTCCGCTCTTACTCCCGCATAGATCAGGGGAAGCTCAACATTCTGAAGACTGGTGGAACGCGGAAGCAGATTGAACGTCTGAAAAACAAAACCGATCTGTTTACTCCGAATCTCGGCGAGCTCATCGTCCTCCATTGAGCCGACGTCTATTCCATTGAATTCATAACGCCCGGTGGTCGGTGTATCGAGGCAACCGAGCATATTCATCAAGGTCGACTTCCCGCTCCCCGACGGCCCCATGATCGCCAGATACTCGTTGCGATGAACTAAAAGGTCGACACCTTTTAGCGCCCGGATCGTCGTGTATCCCATCTCGTATTCCTTGGTGATCTGATGTATTCGAATCACCACGTTGCCCTTTGGGCGGGTTAGCCGGGTGTCCGCCGCGAGCTCAAAATCACTTTGCATCTTTCTGCTGCTCGATTTTGATTTTGGACTGATCCTTCATGTCTTTGCTGATCGCCGTGTAAGATCCCGACACAACCTCGTCTCCCTCCCTCACTCCCGAGCGGATCTCAATGAAATTGTTGTCCGCGATGCCCGTTCGCACCGGGGCGAGATTAACTTTGTCACCCTCTTTTAAGAATACGACTCGCTGAAGCTCCTTTCTGGCTTGCTTTTCCAGCTCGCTCGAGTTCAAACCCGTCTGCTTTTCATAGTCTTGCTTTAATCGCTCGGCCGTTTTCCCGCCCTCTCTGCTGCGGACTGTCACCGATTGGATTGGCACCGCGACGACGTGATGAACGGTCTGGGTTTCGATATCGACGCTGGCACTCATTCCCGGGCGCAGCGGCACTTCGTGATCTTCGACCTGAACTCGGACCTCAAAGTTTGTTACCTCCTGTTGTGTGCCTTCGTTCTTGACCGTTGCCGTACTTGCGATTCGTTTGACGGTACCGTTCAACAATTTTTTAGGGTAGGCGTCTACTTTGATCCGAACTGGATCCCCTATTGTGACATTCACAACATCGTTCTCATTGACGTCGACTCTGGCTTCCATCGACGCCAGGTTCGCTACCCGCATTACCTCAGTTCCGGCGAAATCACCGGTGGCAACCACGCGCTCGCCAATCTCACTGCTCAGTACACTGATCGTGCCATCGATCGGCGAGTAGATCACGCATTTGTTCAAAAGATCCTGGTTTTGATCGAGGTTGCTCCTGGCGACATCGATCTGGTGCAAAGAGGAGTCGTATGCTGCCTGTGAAATCTGGGTTTTTGTCTCAGCCGCCTTGTAGTCGGTCTCCGAGATTAGTTTTTTGGCAAACAGGTCCTGGGCTCGGCGAAGGTCAAGTTGGTCGTTCAACATTTGCACTCTCCGCTGCAGACTGCCAGCTTGAGCTGCGCTCAAGGAAGCCTCCGCTTGTTTGACCCGGGCGACATAATTGTCCGGTTTAATCTTCACGAGAAGATCACCCTTCTTAACCGGTTGCCCGACGATCACGGGCATCTCAATGATTTCACCCGCCACTTCTGGAGAAATCTTCACTTCCACCTCTGGTCGGATCTTGCCAGTGGCTGACACGAGCTCAGTGATATCCCGGATGGTCGCCCGCTCCGTGGTGATTGCAATCGGATCGGGTCCACGTTGAACCATGTAGACGCCGGCGCCGACAATGATCGCGAGAACACCAAGCAACGCCCAGAGCCTCCACTTTCGGCGTTTCTTCGTAGCTTCACTGAAAGCCGCAGCCCGCTGATGCATACAGATCTTCCTGGCGTTGCAAACGAACTATAGCGGGCATTCAGCTCGAATGCGAGCGGTAGGGACGCGCTCGTGCGCGATCCGGCGTACAGGTTTCACACAAAGGTCACAGAGGTCAGAGGAGGTCGCGAAGGTTTTTGGAGCTTCAATAATAAGACCTGCGTCGCGTGTCGCGCGATTCGGAAGAATATTTAATTAACCTTCGTGACCTCCTCTGACCTTCGTGACCTTTGTGTGACTCTTGTCTTCTCTGTGCCGTTCCGCGACATGCCGCGCGTCCGCGTGCAAAAGCGGGCCACCTTCCAGCCTTCTCGCCAAAGGCTTGCAGAGTCTTCACGAAACGGGTAGTGAAACGAAGTCTTTTCCTTACCATGACTTTCGGCTTTTTAGGATATGGCAAAATGGCATCTGCTCTGGTCCAGGGGATGTTGCAGGCAGATGCATGCAAGCCCGAGCAAATTCTGGTTGTAAACCGGCACCCGGACACCATTAAGGACGAGGTCCAACAATATGGGCTTCAGCTTTCCACCTCCCAAAAGGCACTAGTACTACAGGCCGATACTATCGTGCTCGGCACCAAGCCGGCCGATTCAGTCCAAGTCCTTCGCGATGTCCGGCAATTCCTGGAAGGAAAGCTCTTAATTTCTGTTGTAGCGGGAATCACCCTCCAAACACTGCAGGACGCCGCTGGGCATCGCACCCGAGTCATTCGTGCGATGCCAAACACTCCTTCCCTGGTAAAGAAGGGGGCGACTGCCTATGCACTAGGCGATCACGCGACGGTCGGCGATGCCGAAATAGCGGACAAGATGTTTGCGGCTGTCGGGCTGGTCTTTCGGGTGCGCGAGACTGCCTTGGACGCAGTTACTGGCCTCAGCGGCAGTGGTCCAGCTTACGTTTTTACCTTTGTCGAAGCACTCGCGGACGGAGGCGTGATGATGGGGTTGCCGAGGGAAATTGCAGCTGAGTTGGCTATCCAGACTGTCCTCGGTTCAGCACAGATGATCCGGGAAACGAACCTGCACCCGGCCCAACTGAGAGAAATGGTCGCCAGCCCCGGAGGCACAACCATGGCAGGAATTGAGATTCTCGAATCTCGCGGCCTGCGTTACACTATCATGTCAGCGGTCAGAGCGGCTTCTGAGCGTGCGCGGGAACTGGGGCGAGAGAGGCAAACTAGTTTTGAGTTTTGAGTTTTGGGGTTTGAGTTGGGGATTTGGGGTTTGATTTCGGAATTTATGTTTCATCCGTCCGATCTCTTATTTCCCAGACCACGGCCCGTCGTCCAACTTCACAGCTGCACTCCGCGACGATACAACTCGGCCCTGATATTTGCTGCGATCTGCTGCTTTCTCCGGCTGGTCGGGTCTACGCTCCTGGCTGCCGGCGCCCCTGAAACCACGCTTCCGAAGCTTTCCGACGAGGCCAGGAGTGCCGCTGAAAAAGGGCTTGCCGATTTTCAAAATCAGAAATTCAGAGACGCGAAGGCGGAATTTCAAAAGATGACCGACCTCGCTCCGGACCATCCGATGGGATGGGCGAACCTCGGCTCGGCGGAGTTCCGGCTTGGGGAGGTTGACCAGGCGGAAGAGCACCTGAAGAAGGCCGTTCGCCTGGATCCTACAGCGCAACAGGCTTGGCTGACGCTTGGCATCATCGATTACCAGAAGGATGCATTGGTCGCCGGGCTGGCAGCTCTTAGTCAGGCAGTCTATCTCGATCCGCGAGACCCCAAAGCGCATCTTTACTTGGGCATCCTGATTCGCAAACGAGGTTGGCTGGCTGCCGCAGAAGAGGAAATGCGAACGGCCATCGATCTGGACGAGAATTATGCTGAGGCCCACTTTAATCTCGCTGTCCTCTATCTCGAACGTCAACCGCCCGCCGTCGAGCTGGCCCGGCGCCACTACTACCGCGCTTTAAAACTCGGCGCTGAACCCGATGCCGAGCTCGATCGCCTCCTGAAAAGGCCAGATGCCGCGGCGGAAACCGGTGCATCGACGAATTAACTCAAAAACCCAAGATGAGAGGCAAACCGTGGCATCGGGGTCAAGAACTCAAGTACTCAAGGACTCAAGGACTCAAGAATGGTGCGATGCGAAATTCGGCGCGAGGCCTTTGTTCTTCTTTGGCTTCTCGAGTTCTCGAGTTCTTGAGTCCTTGAGCTCTTCGACGCACACCCTCAGCTTCCATGCTCCCAGACGACCAAATTCTGAGCCAGCTCCGGCAGCAATCACTCTTCCGAGAACTCCGGACCATTGAAGAGATTCGCGGACCAGTGGTCAAAGTGGACGACCGTTGCCTTGTAAATTTTGCCTCAAACGATTACCTTGGGCTCTCGCAACATCCGTCGATTAAGGCTGCGGCCAAGGCTGCAATCGACCAATTCGGCGTTGGATCAGCCGCTTCCCGCTTGGTCACCGGCTCGCAATCTCCGCATGCAAAATTCGAAGAGCAAATCGCCGCATTCAAGGGCACCGAGAGCGCGCTTTTGTTCAGCACAGGATATGCGGCGGCGGTTGGCACAATTTGCAGTCTGGTCGGTCCTGGGGATGTCATCGTCCTGGACAAACTCTCTCATGCATGCCTGATCGACGGCGCGAAACTTTCGGGAGCTCTCTTACGCGTGTTCCCGCACAATAACGTATTAAAGCTGAAACATCACCTCGGTTGGGTTCAGCGAACGCGTCCTCAAAGCAGAATACTTATTGTTACTGAATCCATTTTCAGCATGGACGGTGATTCTGGAGATCTCGCCGCGATTGTTAACCTGAAAAATGAATTTCGAGCGTTGCTGCTAGTTGATGAGGCACACGCCACGGGAGTTATCGGCCCACACGGATCGGGCCTAGTCAACGCACTCGGTCTTACGCATCAGGTAGACATTCAGATGGGAACGCTGAGTAAGGCTTTCGGAGTGAGCGGCGGGTTTATCTGCGGTTCTCAGACGCTGATCCAGATCCTTGTCAATAAAGCTCGCAGCTTCATTTATTCGACCGCCATCCCATCGGCTTGCGCCGCGGCCGGATCAGCCGCACTCCAAATCCTTCGCTCGGGAGAGGGAGATATCCTGCGCTCCCGGCTTTGGAACAATATTTTCCTCTTGGCAAAAAGTCTCGCGGCAGTGTCGCGCCAGAGGCCGGAACCAACCAGTGCCATCTTTCCGGTAGTGATTGGCGACGAACAGCAAACCCTGCGTTTAGCAGAATCCCTTCTCGGATGCGGTTTTCTCGTTCCGGCGATCCGTTATCCGACGGTCGCTCGAGGTTCGGCTCGAATTCGGATCGCAATGTCCGCATCTCATATACCGGAGCAGATCGAGGCGCTTTCCAGCGCCATCATCGCGTGGCGCCCTGAACAATAATCACGTGAAAAGGTAATTTTGGAAAAGGCGTGAAGT
>DASXBV010000273.1:0-8482 GCA_036491515.1 Chthoniobacterales bacterium | reverse complement strand
TCCCACAAGCTTTGGTCGCCGGCGCTGATAGCGAATAGAGTGAGCCGTCATTCTGTTCTTCTTTCAAGCCTGACACAGAGAGGAAAACGACCTCTCCCAGTTCGCCATCTTCCTGGCTGACCTCTGCAGTATCGTCCGGATTAATCGCGAACTGATCCAAATGACCTCCGTTGTCAGCCTCCTCCGCACAGTAAATCAACGGGCCACGACTTACCGCTACTCTTCCTCTGTTTCCGGCCACTTGATAATGGGAATAATGAGCCTGAACCGGCATCTCGAATCGGGCGGTGATTTCGTCACCGGGATTCCAGACACGCGAGATGGTTGCATAGCCGGCGACGATCGTCGGAACGACCTCCTGGCCGCTCACCGCGAAATGATGGCTGCCAGCCCATCCAGGGACCCGAAGTACAACCTCGAATGGAGTCCTGGGTGTTTCCTCGAATCGAATCGAGGCAGCACCATCAAATGGAAAGTTCGATTCTGCGGAAAAGCGAGCCTCCTGGCCGTCAATGGTAAACTGAGCGTTGCTGGAGACGTAATGGTGAATCGCAATTGCTCTGGAACTCGAAGAATACAGGTAACCTGACAAGGAAAGAACCAGGCGAGCCAGGTTTGCAGGGCAGCAGGGGCACCACCAGGGCCAGACAACTCGATGATGCGAACCATCGCTCGCGAGCGGGTTGTGGTAAAAGAACGATTTGCCGTCGATCCCGAGTCCGGCCAAAACGCCATTATAAAGGCTCCGCTCGATCATATCGGTGTATCGACTGTCGAGGTCGATATGAACCATACGGTGAGCCCAGAAGAGCAGGCCAATCGCAGCGCAGGTTTCCGCATAGCTTTCCAGGTTCGGCAGGTCGTAGTCCTGCGTAAATCCCTCGTTCTCGGCGGACGAACCCAGGCCGCCGGTCAGGTAGAGCTTGCTCCGGCAGAGGTCCTGCCAAAAATTTCTGCAGACCCCAGCGAGCTCATCGTCTTTCAGTTCGTAAGCAAGATCTGCAGCCGCACTGTAGAGGTACATTGCGCGCACAGCGTGGCCGACCACTTCACGCTGTTGCCGAAGTGGCTCATGTGCCTGCATATAGGCATAAGGAGAAACCGGATGGTTCGGTCGAAATGGGATTGAGTCCATCCGTTCGACCGCTTCACGGTCGAAGTAGTGAGGTTTTGTTCCCCGTTGTTCGACGAAGAATCGGCTAAGATGCAGGTAACGTTCTTTGGCGGTCAGACGATAAAGCCGGATGAGAGCCAACTCTATCTCTGGGTGGCCGCAATACCCAGGCAGTTGCCCGGATCCCGCACCAAAGACGGTTGTCAAATAGTCCGCAAAACGCGTAACGATATCGAGCAGGGTTTCCTTACCGGTCGTGCGCCGATGTACAACTCCCGCCTCCATCAGGTGACCGGCGCAATACAATTCGTGTAGATCGCGAAGGTTCTTAAAACGGTGACGCGGCCGCCACGTAAGAATGTGACTGTTCAAGTAACCATCGGATTGTTGAGCGTTTGCCAGGAGTTGGATCGTTCCATCAACGAGAGCCTCAATCTTATCGTCGGTGCGGTGCTGCAGGTATGCGCTGGCAGCTTCGAGCCATTTTGCCACATCCGAATCCCAGAAAATGCTGCCTCCCCAGTACCAGGAGTTGGATTCTTGCCGGCCGCGGTGCATACGCGGGTCGAGTCGCAGCGCGTCCAATTGTCCCTGATGCTGCATTTCGTTGTAGACGTGTAGCAGGGTAACTTGCCCGACCAACTGCTGCTTGCTGGCCCAAAAACCTTCCGTAATGGAAACGCGCGTCTGATCTAAAGGTTGCCAAGGGGGGTTCACTTTGGTTAAGTGATTAAGCCGAAGTTGGGAGCGGGCGCAACGGGAGCAGGCGGTAGAAAATCCGTCTAATTCCGACTCTTACAGAAGAAAGCAAAGAGAAATCGAACAGAAGGTTCAGAGATCGAAGGCTAGTTCGTTCCCCTCAACTGGTAGATCTTGGCCAAAGTACAAAAATCTTCCACTTGTTTCATTTGCCAACTGGCATCACGATGCAACTCTTTGGCCAAAATCTCAGCTACGCGAGGCGCAGCTTTGGCGGCCGCTGACGAATCGAGAAGCAGAGCGCGGGTGCGCCTGGCCAGAACATCTTCGACCGTGCGCGCCATTTCCTCACGGGCTGCCCAGACCACTTCCGCTTGCAAGTAGGGCAGGTGCTCATTAAGAAGGTCACCAAACCCCTTTTCGGACGCGGCTAAGTTTTCGACTGTCTTCCTGTCGGTCCCGTACACCGCCAAATGTGCCGGCGACGAAAAAGTCTCAGCGCTCGTGCTGCTCCCGTGGAGGGGCAGCGCCGCGGTTCGGGAAGGAACGGCCGGAAAATTCCCGATTTGAGTGACATGATTGACACAATCTTCGCCCATTTTACGGTAGGTGGTCCATTTGCCCCCCGTAATCGTTATGAGACCAAAAGGCGAAACCAGCACCGTGTGATCCCGCGACAGCCCGGCAGTTGAGCCGGCGTGTCCCGCCTTTACCAATGGCCGGAGGCCGGCATAGCAGGAGAGCACATCCGATTCGGTCGGGTCCTTGGCAAGATATCGTGCTGCTTCAGACAGTATGAAAGAAATCTCGTGTTTCTGGATCTTGGGCTCTTCGACAGGTTCGGGAACCTCGGCATCGGTAGTCCCGAGGATCAGGCGATCGTGCCAAGGAATACCGAATAAGACTCGGCCATCTGAAGTTTTTGGGACCATCAGTGCCGACGTGCCTGGAAGGAATTCTTTCGGAAGCACCAGATGTGCGCCTTGGCTTACCGCCAACATCTTGGCGCTGCCTGGTTCGTCCATTTTTCGGACAGAGTCGACGAAGACCCCGGTCGCATTCACGACAACCCGGGCAGAAACCTCGAGCTCGGCACCACCCTCTCGATCATGAAGAATGGCGCCTGCCACTTTGCCGTTTTTTTTGGTCAGCCCGGTAACCTCGACGTAATTTGCTACGAGTCCGCCCAGGTCTGAAAAAGTATGGGCGAGAGTAGTTGCCAATCTTGCGTCGTCAAACTGGCCGTCAAAGTACAAGATTCCACCCCGGAGTTGACTTTGCTCGACAGTCGGCAGGTGCTGGATGGTCTGGGAGACGCTTAACGTCTTGGAACGTCCAAGAGAGAGCTTTCCCGACATCAAGTCATAAATTCCCAGACCGACGCCGTAGTAAGGAATTTCCCACAAGCGGAAAGCTGGGATGACAAATTTCAGCGGATGGGCCAGATGAGGCGCATTCTTGATCATCAACCCTCGTTCGCGGAGTGCCTCGCGAACGAGACTGATGTTGCCCTGTGCCAGGTATCGTACGCCTCCGTGGGCGAGCTTCGTCGCGCGACTCGAGGTCCCTTTGGCGAAGTCCGTTTTTTCCACGAGCAGCGTGCGCAGGCCGCGGGAAGCGGCTTCGACAGCTGTGCCCAGACCGGTCGCGCCACCGCCAATCACCAGGCAATCCCAGACAGTTGAACGGTCCGAGATCGCCTGGATTGCGAGATTTCTGTCCACGAGTATCGGAGTCCTTAGAGCCAGGCTTTAGCTCGCTCTAGAGCTTTATTCCACCGTGTCCGCAGTTTTTGGCGCTCGTCGCTCCCGATCTTTGGTTCGAAGGTTCGGTCGGAACCCCATTGAGAGGAGATCTCGTCGGTCGATTTGTAGAAATCGACGGCCAATCCTGCCAGGTACGCCGCGCCCATCGCGGTCGTCTCTGGATTGGATGCGCGGACAACCGGGACACCAAGGAGATCTGCCTGGGTCTGCATCAAGAGGTTGTTGGCACAGGCGCCGCCGTCGACTCGGAGTTCTGCCACTTTAATGCCGGAATCGGCTTCCATAGCGGTGAGAACGTCGGTGACCTGGAAAGCGATGGACTCCAGAGCTGCTCGGGCGATGTGCGCTGCGGTGCTGCCGCGGGTAAGTCCGACAATTGCGCCGCGCGCGTAAGCGTCCCAATGGGGAGCGCCAAGGCCAACAAACGCCGGAACAAAAAGGACGCCGCCACTATCCTCGACGCTGGCAGCGAGCGCCTCGACTTCCGGCGAAGTTTTGATGATTCCGAGGCCGTCACGCAGCCATTGTACGACCGCTCCAGTGATGAAGACGCTTCCTTCCAGCGCATAGTATGTCCGGCCGCCTTGCCTCCAAGCAATGGTCGTAATGAGTTTGTTCTTCGATGCGATCGGCGATGTGCCGGTGTTCATCAGCATGAAAGAGCCGGTTCCGTAGGTGTTCTTGACCATTCCGGGTTTGCTGCACATCTGGCCGAAAAGCGCAGCTTGCTGATCGCCGGCAATCCCGGCGATGGGAATTCCGGCTAAGGTACTGACCGTCGCCTCACCATAGACTTCGCTGGAGCTCTTTGCGGCCGGCAGCATCGAACGCGGGACGTGGAGCGCCCGCAGAAGCTCATCATCCCAATCTCGGGTGTGGATGTTAAAAAGCATCGTGCGCGAAGCGTTGGTTTCATCGGTCACGTGAACTTTGCCCTCGGTGAGCTTCCAGATGAGCCAGGAGTCAACAGTTCCAAAGGCGAGTTCGCCCCGCTCAGCCCTTTCTCGAGCCCCGGGAACGTTCTCGAGCATCCATCGGACTTTCGTTCCGGAGAAGTAAGCGTCGATCACGAGGCCGGTCCTGCTATCCACGAGTTCTTCCAGACCATCGGCCCGCATCTGATCGCAAATGGGAGCGGTTCGACGATCTTGCCAAACGATCGCATGGAAGATTGGTTCACCCGTTTTCCGGTCCCAAACCAGCGCGGTTTCGCGTTGGTTGGTGATTCCGATGGCGGCGATGTCGCCCAAACTGATGTTCGCACGGATAATTGCGTCTGATGCGACGCCGATTTGGGACACCCAGATCTCGTTGGGATCGTGTTCGACCCATCCCGGCTGCGGAAAAAACTGGGTAAATTCTTTTTGTGCAACGGAGATTACTTTACCTGAGTGATCGATCACCAAAGCTCGAGAGCTGGTCGTACCCTGGTCTAAAGCGAGTAAGTATTTCATAATATATTTCCTGAGATAAGTTTAAGATTAGTGGGGGGCTGCTGGTGCGCCGAAAGTGGCGGCATAAACAAGTGCGCCGATGATACCGCCGATCACTGGTCCGACGACGGGCACCCACCCGTAGGCAAAATCGGAGTCACGTTTGCCGGGAATTGGCAATATTGCATGGGCAATGCGAGGTCCCAAGTCGCGAGCCGGATTGATGGCGTAACCGGTGGGACCACCTAGTGACATACCGATTGCCCACACCAGGACCGCGACAGTCCATGGTCCCCACGTGCTTCCGACAACAGCTGGCGTGTCTTTTGGGCCGGCGAAATAGGTCATCGAGAGAACACCGAAAACCAGAGTAAATGTCCCGATGATCTCGGTCACCACGTTTGCCGCGTAATCACGAATGGCGGGACCTGTGCAAAAAACCGCGAGCTTCAGGTCAGCATTTTCCGTTGCCTCGAAATGTTGCCGATAAGCCAGCCAGACAATGACGCCGCCCAGGAACGCGCCGATCATTTGGGCAATGATGTAAGGCACGACCAGCGCCCACGAAAATTTACCAATAACCGCCAGGCCGATCGTTACCGCCGGGTTAATGTGAGCGCCACTGATCGGGCCGGATGCATACACGCCCACGGCGACGGCCATGGCCCAACCGGTCGCTATCACGATCCAGCCGGAGTTCTGTCCCTTTGTCTTACTTAAGACGACGTTAGCAACAACGCCGTCTCCGAAAATGATGAGCAACATCGTGCCGATGAGCTCGCCGATGAATGGATTATTCATGAGTTACGTTTGATGGGGGGCTAACAACCTGAGCATTGCGCTCGGATCTCTTGCGAACAAATGTGAGCGAGAAATCAGGGTTTTTTAGAATTCAAATCATGCGAAGGCAAGTAAAATTTGTTAAAAGGTGCTTTACCAATGCTTACCAACTAACATGCCTTTTTACTTGTTTGGAGGTTTCTGGTAGAAGGGCAGAAAATGTTAGTACATATGCACTTCTGCTACTTCCGAGCGCCCTCAATTGCGATTAGGCGGGGAGAAAAAGAGGAAATAACAAATGACAAAAGGGTCTAATTATTGTTAGAAAGATCCCGCCCGAACGGAGCAGATTGCCGGTAGGGATGCGCTCCTGCGCGCTCCGGCGTTGCCTGTCTCGAAACTTTTTCGCTTTAAGACCTGCGATTTCGCGAGCGCACAGCCGTTTACGGAGCATATCCTCCCGCGCCTTCAGCGCTGAAGATCACTGCTTCGTTAAGTTAGCGCTTTTGGGGTTTCAATCCTGGGTACCTGCCATGGGGGATGTCGCCTGTTCCATGTTCATTGGACATCGAACTCCGGATCGCGCGGGAGCGCGTCCCTACCGCATGCAATGCCGGATCGCGCGCAGAGCGCGTCCCTTGTCTGCATGGAACGCCGGATCGTGCGGCACGCGCCCCTGCCGCGTGCCGCAGAGTAAAAAAAGCGAGCATACTTTTGCGGAATGTGCGAGATATTGAATCGTTTTCTCCCAGCGGTCACCCATCCAGCGTTGTTGGATTACCCCGGAAAAGATCTAATCTTGAGAGGCTTCACCCAATGGCTTACTTGGAACTGACTAAGATCGAGAAATATTACGAATCCTTTCACGCTCTGAAGAACATCGATCTTCAGGTTGAAAAGGAGGAATTCGTCGTCTTTGTCGGACCCTCAGGTTGCGGAAAGAGTACGCTCCTTCGCTCCATCTGCGGTCTCGAAACCGTCAGTAGCGGCAGAATCGTGCTCGATGGCAAGGACATCACCGATATCCATCCGTCCAAGCGAAACCTGGCCATGGTGTTCCAAAACTACGCGCTGTTTCCGCACTTAAACGTCTTTGATAACATCGCCTTTGGGCTGCAGCTGCATGGCGTTTCGACGAGCGATATCCGAAAGCGCGTTGAGCGTACTGCGGCGCTTTTGCATTTGGAGAAATTGCTGGATCGAAAACCCAAGCAGCTTTCCGGGGGTCAACGTCAACGGGTTGCCATCGGCCGCTGTATTGTCAAAGCGCCCAAATTATTCCTTTTCGATGAGCCACTCTCCAACCTGGATGCGATGCTCCGGGTGCGGATGCGAGTGGAGCTGCTCAACTTGCACTATGAAACGCGTAACACCGTGGTCTACGTAACCCACGACCAGGTCGAAGCGATGACCATGGCGGATAAAATTGTGGTCTTGCAGGACGGTCGCATCGAGCAATTCGGAAGGCCGATGCTCCTCTACGAACATCCGGTTAACAAGTTTGTGGCTGGCTTCATCGGATCGCCGCAGATGAACTTTCTCGCCGGTAAGGCCGGTGCTTCGACCCCGAAGGGGATTTCCTGCACAGTCGACAAGCTCGGGACGTTTACCCTGCCACTGCGGGCGGATGTTTGGAAATCGGACGAATCGGTTACGTTCGGCGTGCGACCCGAACATATCGAGCTGGAAGACGGAGTATCGTCCACTCCGGTTAAGGGAGTCGTAAACATTGTAGAGAATCTTGGGGGCGAGACCTACCTGCATGTCGAAATCGCTCCGGATTCGCCACTGATCATGGTTAAGGCGCACGGTTCACACGGTCCGAAACGCGGAGAACGCGTTACACTCTATCTGCCCGCGGACAGGATTTACCTTTTTGGCGATGAGGGGAATACGATCCCGGTGAAACCGTTAAAATAATGCCAGCTGCATCGCCGACAGGACTCAAGAACTCAAGCACTCAAGGACTCAAGAATGGTGGAAATGCGAATTCGGCACGAAATCTTTGTTCTTCTTGGCTTCTCGAATTCTTGAGTTCTTGAGTTATCGAGTCCTGTCAGGCGATGCAGGCTGCATGATATATGGCCACAATTTGCGTTGATGTCGGTACCTCGGTCATTAAGGCGGTCGCTTTCGACGACCGCGGCACGGAGATAGCCCTTGCCCGCGAGGAAACGGAGGTGCTGCGTCCCGCACCCGGCTTTTCCGAACAGGACATGTATACGGTATGGAACGCGGCAGCCTCCACGATCCGCGCTGTCGTGCACCAACTGCCCGACCCAGTGCGCCTTATCTCGCTGACCGCACAGGGGGATGGTTGCTGGCTGGTGGATGCCGACGGTCACCCTACCGGTCCCGCCATCCTGTGGAACGACGCCCGTGCCGCAACGATCGTGGATCGCTGGCGAGCGGCAGGCGTATTGAGGGAGGCCTTTCGCCGCAATGGCTCGCAGACCTTCGCCGGCCTACCCAACGCCGTCTTTACCTGGCTCAAGCAACATGATCCCGATCGGCTGGAGCGCTCGCACAAGTCGCTCTGCTGCAACGGCTGGATTTTCTACAATCTGACCGGCCGGATGGCCATCGATGAGTCAGACGCATCCGTGCCATTTTTCGACGTGCGCGCGCGTCGCTATTCGCTCGAACTGCTTCAACTCTATGGCCTTGAGTGGGCCGAACGGCTGTTGCCG
>DASXBV010000272.1:0-16506 GCA_036491515.1 Chthoniobacterales bacterium | reverse complement strand
GGACGCTTTACTTACTCCGCGGGCAAATGGCGCGGCCGGATTGCAAAGCCATCATGGACAACAAAAAACTCCGTCACTAGGACGGAGTTTGAGAAGTTGCTTAGCGAGAATAAATTACGGATTGAATCGGAACTTGAGCTTGCCACGTTTGGCGGCTAATTTCGCTTTTCGGCGAACCTTTTGAGATGGCGTTTCGAAAGCGCGCAGGCGGCGAACCTCCTCCATAATCCCCTCGGCATCGAGCTTGTTCTTGAGCCGCTTAAGGGCTCTGTCGATGGGTTCACCTTTTCTCACGATAACTTCGGGCATAAAAATCCTATTCTTCCAGATGCTTTTTCGAACGAGGGGTAAATAGTAGCCGGGGTTTTTCGGAGCGTCAATCGATCAAGCGAAAATCCTTCGGGCGACTTTTCAGTTGCCTCTAGAGCGTGTTTTTGGCAAGGATGCGAAGCCTGAAAGCTTGGCGGGAAGGCTGTGCGCGGATGGAAATCGGCGCTTTCAGCTCTGCTGTGCTTCGAAATTTCTGCTAAAACAATGAACAAAGCCGTCGTTTTCGGTCTGGGTTGCCTGGGAATAATAGCTTTTGCGGTTATCGGCCTCATCCTTGCTCTTGCCGGTGGCTACAATGGGCTGGTGGGGAGCTCCACAGCGGTCGATGCGGCTTGGGCGCAGGTGCAGACTCAGTATCAGCGGCGAGCGGATCTGATACCCAACCTGGTACGGACGGTCGAAGGAGCTGCGAATTTTGAGAAGTCGACCTTGACCGATGTCATCAACGCCAGGGCAAACGCAACAAAGGTAACGATCGATCCATCGAAGGCTCCCACTGATCCCCAACAACTTCGACAGTTTGAACAGGCACAGAACGCACTCACCGGCACGCTAGGCCGGCTGCTGGCAGTGAGTGAAAGGTATCCAGAGCTGAAAGCGAACGGTAATTTCCGTGATCTTCAGGCCCAAATCGAAGGAACGGAAAATCGAATTGCGGTAGCGCGCCGCGATTTCAACAACTCCGCTCGAACGTACAATGCTCAGGTACGTTCGTTTCCTACTGTGATCTACGCCGGTTGGTTCGGATTCCAACCCAAGCCCTACTTCCAAAGCGTCGCGGGCGCAGAAGCCGCCCCGAGCGTCAGTTTCCCTTCGTTCAGCCCGGCCCCGAGTCCGAAATAGGGAAACGTGTCGGCGTGTCGGCGTGTCGGCGAGCGTGAGAGGCGAACAGCGAGAGGTGAGAGGTGAGAGGAACGGTGAACGCTGAACGGCGAACGCTCTACGCTGAACGCCGGAAAAATCTTCATGCAGGAACAGCGCGGTCGAAACTTAGCTCCAACACTGTTAGATTCACCCATGGTTTCTCTTGCGGCACGCCTGTATTTCCTCGGCTTCCTTATCCTGTTTGTTCTGCATGCGGTCGCTGCCGACGTTCCGCCGAAGCCGTCGCGTTACTTTAACGACTTTGCTTCGTTGGTTGATTCGCAGACGGCTGAGAAACTCAATCGACAGCTGGAAGATTTCGAGCGCCAAACTTCAAACCAACTCCTGGTTGTGGTCTACCCCAGTTTACCGCCTGATGCGGCGATTGAAGACTTCACCCAGGACGCGTTCCGCGCATGGAAACCCGGCCAACAAGGACGAAACAACGGCGCAATACTCTTTGTGTTTGTTAAAGACAGGAAAATGCGAATCCAGACTGGGTACGGTCTGGAAGGCGCGTTGCCTGATGCAATCTGCAAGCGCATCATCTCGGACGAGATAGTACCGCGCTTTCAGGCACGCGATTTTGCCGGCGGATTAACGGCAGGTGTCAATGCCATGATAGCGGCGACGCGCGGGGAGTACAAGGGCACCGGCAGAACCGTCGCCGAGACTCGCGCTCAGGCACGGCATGGCCAGCAGAACATGGTGGACTTGATCATCTTTTTCGTGGTTCTCGGCATCATCGGTTTGTCGTGGTTACGACGTGCGAGCCGGGGTACGGTTTACACAAGCTCTGGATCCCGCGGAACCGGAGGTATTTGGTGGATCGGAGGGGGAGGCAGTGGTGGAGGCGACTATTCCGGTCGTGGCGGCGGTGGCGATGGATTTTCGGGAGGCGGAGGTGACAGTGGCGGTGGCGGTGCGAGCGGCAGCTGGTGATCCAACTGGAGATTCGGCATGAAACCGCACCATTTCCTGCAAGCCGTTGATCACGAGAAGATTGTCGCGGCCATTGCCGCCGCGGAAAAGCGCACAAGCGCTCCGGTTCGCGTATATGTGAGTCATCGCAAGCGAGTCGATGCGCTGGCTTTCGCCAACCGACGCTTCCTCAAGCTGAAGATGGATCACACTCCGTTGCGGAATGCCGTGATGATTTTCCTGGCACCGCGAACGCACAAGTTTGCTGTTGTCGGCGACGTGGCCGTCCATGCTAAGTGCGGAGACGGTTTTTGGCGCAGCGTGGTCGCCGCCATGGAACCGCTGCTGAAAGGTGGAGACTTTACAGAAGCAATCGTGGTTGGAGTGACAAACGTCGCGGATGTTCTCGCCGAGCATTTTCCACCGTTGCCGGACGATCGGAACGACCTGTCCGATGCTGTCATGGAAGAGTGAGCGGGAGTTTTGGGTTTTGAGTTTTGAGTGAACGCGGTTTCGTCCTCTGCTGTTTGTCCGCCGTTGCAGGTAAGCCACCATCGCGCCATCCGGCCCGCTCCCACTCAAACCCCAAACAACTCAAAAACTCCAAACCCAAAACTCCCACTCCCTATGCATCCGATTCGAATCTTGACGGCAGTCCCAATTTGCGACGGTCACGACAGCGCCATTAACACGATTAACTTGGAATTCATTCACCATGGCATTGAGGTGATTTATCTCGGGTATCACCGCTCGGCCAAGGACATCGTGCGAGCGGCTATTCAAGAGGACGTTGTCGCGATCGGGCTTTCGACCTATAACGGCGGTCACATTGAGTTCTTTGATGAACTCGTCGACCGCCTCGAGAAGCACCGCCTTGCGCCGCCGATAAAGCTTTTCGGCGGGGGCGGTGGGACAATCACCCATGAAGATGCTGAAATCATGTACGCCAGAGGGGTCGACCGGATCTTCTTTGCCGGGACGCCACTCGAGGAGATGGTGAAGTACCTAAAAGCGGCTTATTGCGATGTTATCCAGTCACCTTATGATTTTGCGTTCGTCGGATCCGACCAGTTTCTAGCGCGACAAATAACGCTAGCCGAAAGCCGCAATGGCTGCGTGCCTGAGGCATCCGAAACGGTTCCAACGAGCAACAACCCCGACCGCACTGCAAAGGTGATCGGTTTGACCGGACCGGGTGGCGTTGGCAAGACAACCTTGATCGATGAGTTGGTTCTGCGGTTTCTTCGCTCCCACCCCGAAGACCAGCGCGTGGCGATCCTCTCTCACGATCCTAGCATCGGCTCAGGTGCTCTTCTGGGTGATCGGGCAACAATGATCTACTCGCAAAATGACCGTGTTTTCATGAGAAGCGTGGCCACGCGAGGTATGATGGGCGGTCTTAGTGTGTCCACCAGCCAGTCACTGAAAATCCTGATCGAAAGCAATCTATTCGAAATCATATTCCTCGAGACGGTTGGCACAGGACAAGAAGCGATTCCCTTCGGGAATGAGGAATCGCTGGTCGACAAGGCTGTCCTGGTCATGCCGCCGGATTACGGAGGTCGATTACAACTACAAAAAATTGCGATGTTCGATGTAGCGGATGTCATCGTCGTGAATAAATCGGACCTGCGAGGAGCTCGCACTGCCCTCGCCGAAATTGAGTCCAGGATTCGTACGAATCGAAAGGGACAAGGTTTGCTGCGTACCCAGGCAAACCGGCATCGCGACGCGGGCGTCGATGAGCTTTTTGAGCTATTGTTAGGCTGACACTAACCACTAACCACTAGCATGACCTCCTTGGGACAAGTTATTTTTGCCGCCGAGAATTACCGGCGATTCGTCTCCGAACAGGTGCTCAAAGCCCGTACCGATGCTGAATTTGGTGAAAAGGTTTTGCAGAGGTGGCGAGAGGAAAAAGCAAAAATTGGAGTTACCATAACTCCGACCGGCCTACCGCTGCCGCGCCTGGCTTTGCCGGATGTGGACGAACCTGGAGAAATTGCGCGATTCCTTTGCGCCGAAGGGCTGCCGGGCGAATTCCCTTTTCTGACAGCTGCTTACCCGGAGCAATACCTTGAGCCGGCAGCGACGGCATCGAAGGGCAATGGTAATCGCCAAAACGAAGATACCCGGGTAAGCGAAGAACCTACCCGTTTGTTTGCGGGTTTTGGCCTGGCTGAGGACACCAATGCGCGATTTCATTACTTGTCCCGCAACCAACGTAGCAAACGATTGAGCACCGCATTCGATGGTCCGACTCTCTACGGGGTTGGGGCAGGAGCAGACGGAGTTTTCGGCAAGATTGGAGAGGGCGGAGTGGCGATTGACACCGTGGAAGACATGGAACGGCTGTATGCGGGGTTCGAACTCGATCAGCCGGATGTCTCGGTTTCGATGACGATTTCCGGTCCGGCTCCGATTCTCATGGCCATGTACCTTGCTGCGGCGAAGCGCCGTTTTGGTCCGGATGTGGGGCCGAAATTGCGCGGAACGGTCCAGGCCGATGTCTTAAAGGAAGTTCAAGCCCAGAACGAGTTGATTTTTCCAATCGAGCCATCCCTCCGGTTTTTGGCAGACATGGTCGATTATTGCTCTGGAGAGATGTCTCGCTGGTATCCGATCTCGATCAGCGGATACCACATCGCAGAAGCTGGCGCGACACCAGTCCAGCAAGCGGCCTACACTCTGTCGAATGGTTTCGCTTATGTGGATTATTTCCGGAATCGTGGCATGGAAGTCAACGTATTTGGCCCGCGGCTCTCGTTCTTTCTGGACTGCGGGTTGGATGTCGAATACCTGGCGCTTGCGCGTGTCTGCCGAAAAATTTGGGCGATCGGGATGCGCGATGTATTTGCAGGGGACAAACGGGCACAGATCCTCAAACTTCACACCCAGACAAGCGGCCGTTCTTTGATCGCCGCGGACTGGCGGAATAACCTCACGCGAACTGCTTTGGAGTTGATGTTGGCTTGCATGAATGCGACAAACTCCTGCCACAGCAATTCGGCGGATGAACCATTTACCACGCCGAGCGCGGAATACGCGCGGTATGCAGCTCACGCGCAGGCTATCTTGCTTGAGGAGAGCGGGTTGTTCAAGCATATGATGAACACGCTCCCAGGGTCGCCGGGCATGAAGGTGATTGGTAACGCCGTGGAAGAAGCAATCTTGGAAGAATTTCGTGAAATTGAACAACAAGGCGGCGTGATTGGGGCGATCGAACGACGCTACCAGCGAAGCCAGATTCAAGCGTCCGGCCACAAGTTGGAGCGGCAGATCTATGATGGGGTTCGCCCGGTGATAGGCCTCAACCGATACAAAGATCCGGCCGAAGACTGGCCCGAGGTCAGCATGAGCCGTACGCCGAAAGAAAAGAAGCAACTTCAACAGGAAAGATTGCACGCCTTTGAAAAACGGCATGCCAAAGAATCCGAGCGGTGCCTGGACCGGTTGTCGAACGTGGTCGAAAGTGGAGGTAACGTGTTCGAGGAGCTGACCTTGACGGTTGAGCATTGTTCACTGGGTCAGATTACTGAGCGCCTGTGCGAGATCGTCGGAAAATTCCGTCCGATGGTCTAAAAGGCTACTATTGAACCCACACTCACTCGTGCCTGCTCAGAGCAAACTGCGCAGGCGCCAGAGTCGATTCCCGCACCCAAAGTTCCGGGCTGATGAGTATCCGGCGAACGCGGCCTTCGCCACCCCTGCGGATGCGCTCAAGGAGCGCACTCGCGGCGACCTCGCCTAGTCGGTGAATGGATTGGCCGACCGTGGTCAACGCCGGGTAGACATACCGGCTCAGCTCGATGCCGTCAAAACCGATAACTGAAAGTTGGCTTGGTACGCGAATTCCGTGCTCGGCTGCGAACCGCAGCAGACCGATGCCCATGAGATCATTGCATGCGAACACGGCTGTTAGTTCCGTCCGCTTCAGCAACTTTCGGGCAGCCTTGTATCCGCCTTCGGCGGTAAAGTCTCCCATAACCGCCCATTCAGATCGAAAGGGTGCACCTGCTTCTGCGAGAGCTTTTCGATATCCGTTCAATCGGTCGACACTAACCGTTGTAGTAGGAGGCCCAGCGATACAGCCGATCGATTTATGCTTTAACTCCAGCAGATGCCGAGTCGCGAGGTAACCTCCTTTCACGTGATCAACCTGTACAAGATCGGCAGTTACACCCTTGACTGCGCGGTCGACGATGATCATCGGTACCTGAGCGTCCCGAACCTGTTCGGCTAGACCCAGGTCATCGCCTGCAGAACAGATGATCAAGCCATCTATGCATTTTTCGAGCAGTACACGGAGATAAGTTTGCTGTCGCTCGGGATGATCGTCCGAGTTGCATAGGATCACTGAATAACCGGCGCGATAACACGTATCTTCGATGCCGCGCGCCAGCTCGGAGAAAAAAGGATTAGTGCTGTTCGATACGAGTAGGCCAATCGTGCATGTCGACTGATGTTTTAGCGAACGTGCAACGGCGCTCGGCACGTAGTTTAATTGGCGGATCGCAGCCTCGACTTCCGTACGCACTTTTTCGCTCACGGGACGTGTCTTCTTAATCACGTGAGAAACTGTGGTATAGGAAACTCCCGCTAGGGCAGCTACATCCTTGATTGTCGACATGGAGGAAAATGACCCCTATCGAACCGGCTTTGCGGCAACCTGCTTACCTTTAGTGGCGGCTTCTTTCGGCTTGGACACTTCAAGTCTCAGGTTCCCTTTCCGTAGATTAGACCACCAGAGGACGATCGGCGCAGCGATGAAAATTGAAGAGTACGTGCCGACAATCACGCCGATTACATTTGTGAACGCGAAGTCGGCAAGCACAGGACCGCCGAAAAACAGGAGCGACAGCATGCAAATCAGAGTCACTCCGCTCGTAAGGATCGTTCGACTCAAGGTCTCGTTGATACTTGCGTTCATCAGATACTGAATCGAGCCTTTGCGCCCTGAACGGAGTCCCTCGCGTATGCGGTCGAAAACGACGATCTTGTCGTTGATTGAGTACCCGGCGACCGTCAGGATCGCGCCGACCATGACCAGCGAAAATTCCCGCCCGGCCATGACGAAAATGCCGAGAGTGATTACCAGATCGTGGAGCATTGCCACAATTGTCCCAATGGCAAACGAGAATTCGAAGCGGACGGTCACATAGACCAGGATACCTAAGATCGCGATCCCGAGCGCGAAAAGCGAAGTTGTCGCCAATTGCGTACCCATAATCGGGCCAACCCCTTCGGACCGTTCGACGGTGAGATTGGCAACCGGAAATCCTTGCTTCAACTGGTTAGCAATCTTGTCCGCCGTACCGAACGGCGATCGAATTGAAATAAAATGCGCGAGATGGCCTTGTTGCTGGCTTGTCTCCTGTTGGATAACTGCATTTCCTAAGCCTAACTTTGCGAGTTGGCCTCGAATCTGCGCGTCTGAAAGGTCTGTTGCTGATCTTACAAGCAGGAAATCACCGCCCGTAAAGTCGATATTGAACATGCTGCCACCTCGCAACCCGAAGGCTCCAATCGAAGCTGCCAGAAAAATGACCGACCCGATCAAAGCCGCCCTCCACTTGCCCAAGAAGTCAAAACTCTTGGACTTGATCAAATGCAGCATCGAGATGCGCTTAACCAAGTTAAGCTTGACCGCCCACCCAAAGATGTTGCGCGTGACCAGAAGCGCCGAAAACATCGAAGCTATAATGCCGATCGTAAGGGTGATCGCGAACCCTTTGACGGGCCCGGAGCCGAGCCAGAACAGAATGGCGACTTTCAGCAGAGTGGTCAGATTCGAGTCGACGATTGCGCTAAATGCCTTCCGATACGCTGTATCGATTGCCGGTCTGAGGCTCTTGCCGTGCTCGAGTTCTTCTCTCAAGCGTTCATAGATTAGAACGTTGGCGTCGATCGCCATCCCAATCGTCAGAATAATTCCTGCGATCCCCGGCAGGGTTAGGACGAATCCGAAGAGAGCCATCGCGCCGAATAACAGCACGCCGTTCACGGCCAGACCGATAAACGCTACCAGCCCGGCAGCACGATAGTAAATCAGCACGAAAATCAAGGTCGCCGCCAGGCCGGCCAGCCCCGCCGCGATACCGCGAAAGATTGAGTCTTGTCCCAATGTCGCGGAAACGGTTCGGGTCTCATCGATCGCGACCGGCGTCTGGAGGGGGTTTTCCATGACCGTCGCGAGGTTCCTGGCCTCCTCAGAGGTGAAATTCCCGGTAATGACCGCTTCGCCGTTCGGAATTTCACTTTGAATCGTCGGAGCCGATACGACTTCGTTATCGAGAACGATCGCCAGCCGATTATTAATGTTGTCTCGGGTTACGCGACGGAACGCTTCCGCGCCCGCTCTGGTCAGTCTTAGCGAGACTTCGTAGCCTCGTTGCTCGAAAACAGGTCGAGCACTGGCGACGTCCTGACCGGTGAGTTCAGGGCGGCGCTTGACCAACAGTTTTTCCGGTTGTCCGCTTCGTCGCTCGATCGAGGTGAGAATCACGTAGCCCGGCGGGGTAAACGCTGTACCCGCCTCAATCTGGCGCACAAGCTGGTCACTATTCGGATGGACGAGTCGGAATTCCAGTTTCGCCACCTTTTGCAGCTGCTGCCGAGCTGTTTCGACCTGTGCCGTGCTCAGACCTGGGATCTGGACAAGGATGTGATCCGTGCCCTCTTTGGTGATCACCGGCTCGCTGACGCCAAATTCATCCACGCGTTTCCTGATGACCTCGACAGCCTGCTCCTGCATCTCCGGCGTGATCGGGCGCGGTTTACCCCCCTCTTCCAGGACCGGCGGCACGAGCCGCACGAGAAATGAGGTACCGCCCTGTAGATCAAGCCCGAGATGAATCTTCTGGTCGAAGGGCAAGAACGCGTCTATCGAAAATGCGCAAAGCAGCAGGGCCAAGGTGGTGCCAAGCCAACGCTTTGTACCTTCCTTCTCAGTAAGAAAGTACCAGGCGAAGAGGATTAAAATGAGTAGACCGAAGAAGAAGGTCAACGCCGCGTTCATAGCAAACTGCTAAGCAGTCGGTTTTGCTTCGGAAGCAGCTGCCTTGGGCTCGACCGACTTTTCGACCCCCGCAACTGCGCTCTTGTCGATCTCGATCTTAACGTTATCAGCTACCTTAAGCAGGAACGTCGTATCCTTTACGTTTGCGATCAAACCGTGAATGCCGCTGCTAGTGACAACTTTATCTCCAGTCTTCAAATTCGCCAAGAGCTGTTCATGTTGCTTCCGGCGTTTCTGTTGCGGGCGAATTAACAGGAAGTAAAAAAGAACCCCCATGAAAAGAAAAGGCAGAAGGGTCTGCAGCAGATCTGGTTGCGGTGGGGCAGTAGGCGCAGCTGATTGCTGAGCCAAGAACAGGATGGTTGATATCATCGGATGCATACTTAAGTCACTGACACAGGCTTGCCTTCTGACAGGGGAATTGAGTCAATAGCTCAAAGAGGCGTCTGGATCAAAATAAATATTAGCGGATCCGACCCGCAGCAGGCGCCTTATAACCAGCCGGATCTACCATCAGATCGTGAAATCCGATCGTCCTAAACGCTTCCCGGATCTCTCTTTCTAAAGAAGGTAGCTTTTTCATCTCATCCGGGGCAATCTGGAGCTTTGCAACCGGTTGATCACCCGGGCGAACCAGGTAACGAACGCGAAAGACTTCGAACCCGTGTGAGCGTACGTACTCCTCAGCGCGTTCTATCATCGCAAGGGCGTCGCTGGTAACCATCGTGCCGTACGGTATCCTTGAGCTGAGGCAAGGTTGTGCCGGGCTGTCAGCGGTTGGCAAACGGTGATGTCGCGACAACAAACGAATCTCGGCCTTCGTCAGGCCCGCGATTCGAAGAGGCGCCAAAACACGGAATTCCCGGGCGGCGGCAGCGCCGGGCCGCAACTGGAAGACGTCATCCGCATTTTCTCCGTATGCCAATGCAGCGAACCCCCGTTGAGCGGCGACTTGGGCCATCCTGGTGAAAAGCTCAAGCTTACAAAAATAGCAGCGATTAACGGGATTGCTGGAGTACCGAGGGTCATCGAGCTCTGTTGTAGCAATGACTTCCACGGTGGCGCCGAAGCTCTTGGCGGTTGCCATGGCGCTTGCGAGCGAACTGCGTGGTAAACTCGGGCTGTCAGCGATAATACCGGCCGCGCGGCCCCCAAGCGTCCGGGTAGCTTCGGCGAGAAGGAACGTGCTGTCCACTCCTCCCGAATAGGCAATAAGGAGTGGCGCATTGCGACTCAGGAGTTGTCGAAGAGTCTGAACTTTCTCCGGAGCTACCGATTCGTCGATTGTGACATTATCCATCTACAATTGGATTCTTTGAAATAGTTCATCGAGCGCAAGCTGAAGGCCGACGTAAAATTCTCCAAAATCGGCGTATTGAGCGCTGACCTCGTCGAACCTCATCTCGTACACGATCGATTTGATGTCGAAAACGTCGTGGGCGAACAGAGTGACGCCCCACTCGGCGTCGTCCAAACCGGTGGAACCTGTGATGAGTTGACGAACCCTTCCGGCATACTGGCGCCCGACGCGACCATGTCCGAGCATCAGATCCTTTCGCATTTGAAAAGGGAGAACATACCAGTTCTGGCCGGCATTCCGTCGCTTCGTCATGGGATAAAAACAAAATACCGGCCAATCCGGCATGTTAGGATAAAGGCGGTCCTGGAGATATTTCTTCATCCGTTCCTGAAATTCGGCAATTGCTTGTTGGAATTCGGGTGAGCCGTTCGAGAGGCCCTTCTCGCCGGTCAAGGATGCGGCATAGTCCTCTTCATTAATCGTATATTCACTGCGTTCGGTGAGAGAATAGAAGCTGAACACAGGAGTCAAGGCATCGGCTCCAAGGGACAGTGTGAGCTTCTTTTCGATGCTGTTTGCGGTGTGGAGATCGTCGGTCAGAAGCATGAACCCGATATCTGCCTTAGGAGAGACCATGGCGAAGGTTAAAAGTTGGGTGGATGGTAGAGCTCTGGCCTGCTGCACCAACGCGGACAGATTTGTTTTAGCGGCAAGTTTTTCTTCAGAGTTCCGCAACTGCCACTGACCGTACTCGACACGGTAAAATAGATGCAGAACGTGCCAACCTTCTTTCGGGCGCAAAGTCGGCTGATGAGTCATATGAAACTCTACTGCCTCTTTGCAGGCTGTCCAGGAGCACGGTAGGGAAGATTTCGGCGGTAGGGCGAGGCTCCGTCCGAGCCGGGGTTGGCGCCGCGTCCGCGGCTCGGGCGGAGCCTCGCCCTACCAAAATCCTCTCCCTACCGGAGCCTCGCTGTCCGTGCGCTTTTGTTCTTTTGCGTTTTGCGCGAGGCAAGGCGATACTGTATGAATCTCAGAACTCCTACCGATGAATCGATCTGAGACTTGCAGTCTCAGATCGATTCGTTAAATTAGCGGGCTTTTGAACAACCTACAGGAAGTTTGGTCTGCGTGGAGCCTGCAATTGGGAATCACTAAGGAGATTAAAAGAGTAAGATATGGCTGACGTTGCAAATAAGTATCCGCAGAATGCTGCAGGGCGCTTCTATGTGGATGATCAATGCATCGATTGCGACCTTTGTCGTGAGACGGCGCCGGCAAATTTTACGCGCAACGATGACGGCGGTCACTCCTATGTGTACAAGCAACCGGAGAACCCGGACGAAGAAGCGCTGTGCAAAGAGGCCATGGAGGGATGTCCCGTAGAAGCAATCGGTAGCGACGGCGATAACTAAACCAGCGCCGGGAAGCGGCGTAGGCGAGGCGTCCTTGCTTCGCTTCTTTCCGGAGGGCAAAGCGAGGACGCTTTGCCTACATCATGCAACCGCCAGCCTATTTTCGACGCGGCGACATCGCCCATCATTATATGCGAGCATTAGCTTGCAAATCTCCAAGGATTTGTGAGCGATGCAGGTTAAGCTGGACTGCGGTTTTTGCTTTATGAGGCACTCGTTTCGCAAACGTGCCATAGAAGAGTGGCGCGGTTTACCCGAGTCCGATGAAAAGGTGGATCGGATCATCTCTGTCCGTGAAGTGCTTGAGCACCTCGCACCGAAGCTGGGGCTTGAGAGCCGTTTACGGCAGGAAGAAATCGTGGCTGCCTGGGTTGAAATTGTCGGTGATTTTTTCGCGAGACATTCCCGGCCAACTAAGCTGCATCAGGGGATCCTGATCGTGAACGTTCTTCAACCGACTGTGTTGTATGAGCTGGACCGTCAGTGGAAGTCGCTCATACTGAAAAGGTTAAGAGGACGGTTCGGTGGCAAGTTGATCAAGGAGCTTCGGTTTCGTTTAGGATGATCAAAAACATCATCCTGGACTGGTCCGGTACGTTGGTTGACGATCTCGCGTTGTCTGCGGTCGTCGCATTCTGCGCGTTCTCAGCGACTAGCGGGCGGCGCCTTTTCGTATTAAGCACGATCGAGGAAGAGCACTTTGAGTATCAGGTTGCACGGCACGGAATCCGACCATTCTTCACACGCGCTTATGCCGGGGTAATCGACAAAGCGCATGCCATCCATTCTCTTCTCACCGAAAATGATCTCAGCCCCGCCGAGACTCTGCTCGTCGGAGATATGGTCT
Organism: Chthoniobacterales bacterium; assembly: GCA_036491515.1. Taxonomy (GTDB): domain Bacteria; phylum Verrucomicrobiota; class Verrucomicrobiia; order Chthoniobacterales; family JAFAMB01; genus JAFAMB01. Next base: position 3,811 of record DASXBV010000272.1, on the reverse strand, counting down.
ATGTTATGGAGGCTGCCCGGAATAGCGGCGTCTTGGCTGTGGCGATGTTGACCGGCTTGGACCCGGTCGAAAGACTTGTCGCATGCGAACCGGATCTGATCATTCGGGATTTTGGGAGTCTGCAAAGGGTATTGGAAACGGCGGGACAAAATTATTCCGATGAATGGATCGAAATCGCTGACCTCGAAGTGAAGAGCAAAATCGGCGTTTCCGAAAAAGAGCGGGAATGCTTTCAAAGGCTGCTGGTCTGCCTTCGGTTCCAGATCGAAGCCCGATTTAGAGATTTGCAGGATGGATTCGAAAAAACCGTCGATTACGCCAGCGTTGCCGCTGCAGTCGAGGATATCGCGGAGGCAAACAAAGCTCAGTTGCTTGAAACGCTGGTTTCAAATATTGCCGACAGTTTGATGGAACGCTTTGCTATTCGGCGTTTGGAGCTTGAGCTGAAAAAGTTCATTTTACCGAACGCGAGGTGGGTCAGTGTGGGAGAAGTCAGGAGTTGCTAAACCTTATTCTGTTCCGAGCGGACAAATTGAACCGAGCGCGCCGCCTCCTCATCGAGGTCTCCGCTGCCAAGGAGGTCACGATAGGTTAATTCAAATCAACTTAGTAACGGTGCCTTCTTTTTAGGGTAGATCAGTCGCGGTATGGCCAAGGCCGTTCCGATTGCCGCAAGCGTAAACGTGACTTCCAATAAATTTCTCATTCCATTCGCTGCCGCGAGGATTTCGTCGCTCGGCTTGGCGCGAAGGAGCGCGTAAAGATTCATCAAACCCTTCGCAGCAGTGCTCCCGGGAACCATCGGAATACACCCAACGAGAGAAAGAATCGATCCGTGCGGCGACTGGAATTGTTGCAACACGCGCTCTGCAGTGGCGACTGCCAGCGCAGCAAAAAACGAGGCTTCCGCCAAATTCAGGTTGGCGGCTTGGCCGGCGGTTCGAACCGCCAAGGCCACAGCGCCTGAACCAAAGCACTGCAAGATCATCCGCGGAGGGCAATTAAAAAGAATCCCGAAGCCGGCGGCAGCGATCCCTCCGAAAAAGGCTTGATGAAAAAGGTGGAGCCAAAAGTTGTTCATGTGACTGGCAAAATCACGCGTTGCGCTGCGACAAGCCCCAAGGTCATGAACATCAAAAGATAAATCACGCGAAGACCTCGAGCGGCGGCAAGGTTCGGTTTCCCTTCGATTGCATCCATCTGAGTATTCAACACCGCCACGCCAGGAACAAGCAAGAGAACAGCTGCGACCGTGGCAGTTTCAGGATTTAAACTCCCTAAGAGCCGGGCCCCGAAGCCCGCTAAAAATGCGGAACCAAAACTTACAATGCCTGAAGTAATGAAAATATTTTGCTTTCGCACAATCAAAGCATGGCGTATCCACTGCCCGCACGCCGACCCGATGACGACAGGAAAGAAAGCGGGCCAATCGACTCCAAATAGCCGCCCGAACGCACCGCAGGCCAGGCCCGTGCAAACACAAACCAGCCATACGGGATATGATGGGACGGTATGCGGAACATCATCCAACTCACTCTGTGCCGCCGAACACTCAAGGTTGCCGGTGATGATCCGGCGCAAAGTATCTCTGATTGCTTCCGATCGTGTTAAATTGACACCGTGCTCTCCTACTTTTCCCATCTGAACGCAAAACTCCTCTCCGCGTCGCAGCGTTACGATGATAGCGGCATGCTGGCAGTAGACCTCCGCCGAATCGCAACCGAGAGCAAAAGCCGCACCAGAGATTTCTTCGTGTATGACCCTGCCGCTTTCACCGCATTCCATGAAAAGGCGCCCCACGGAGAGTGACAAGCGAGCGACGTCCGATAACGGTGGCAAAGAAGTCGCACTCACGGATGAACGCTGTAGGTCGCACTGTCTAGCGTCTCGCATTATACCGCCGGCCAATAGGAAGGCAAAAGCAACTTTCAACTAAGGTATCCATTCTTTCTTGAGCAAACCCGCGATGACTAGGAGAGTGAGGCAAGGCGTAGTAAACTACGTAATGAAGCGGGCTGTCAGAAAAATCGCCGATAAACAGAAGAGCTCGCAGTGGGTAAAGGATGCGCGCACAACGACATAAAAAACAGGTCATGGAGAAAGGGGCCAGGGAAGGGGAGACTTCCTCGGTTCTATCTGATCCCTCGCTCTACAACAACCGTGAGCTGAGCTTGTTAGAGTACAATCAGCGGGTTTTGGAGGAGGCTCAGGACCCGAGCAATCCGGTCCTTGAGCGCTTGAAATTTCTTTGTATTGTCGCCTCAAATCTCGATCAATTCTTTGAGGTAAGGGTCGCCGGTCTGAAGCAGCAGCACCAAAGTAATGTCAGTGCGGCTGGCCCCGATGGGATGAGCCCAGGCGAACAGCTCGCGGCTATTTCGTCGAGGGTGCGTAAAATGGTGGACGATAAGTATCGCACCTGGAACCAGGAACTGGTCCCGGCCTTGGAGAAAAATAACATTTTTTTTCTCCGCTACGATGAGCTCACGAACGAAGAAGAGCAATACTACACGAAGTACTTTGAGAAAATGGTTTTCCCGGTGCTCACGCCGCTCGCGGTGGACCCGGTCCATCCCTTTCCGCAGTTGCTGAATAAGAGCCTCAACGTTGCCGTAGAGCTTGAAGGCAGGGCCGGCACGAATCTAGCCGTGGTCCAGGTACCGCGTATTCTACCTCGCCTGCTTCCGTACAAGGCCGGGGAGAAGGGGATGTACCGTTACATTTTCATCGGGAACCTTATCCAAGCGCATGTCGGTTCTCTTTTTCAAGGCGTCGAAGTAAAGGGCGCGTATCAGTTCCGGGTTACTCGCAATAGTGACCTGTACCTTGACGAGGAAGAGACGGACAATTTGTTGAAGACGATTGAACACGAATTGCGCAATCGAAGTCGCGGAGACGCGGTCCGGCTAGAAGTCCAACAGGATTGCCCGCGCTATATCGCAGACCAGTTGTTGCAAACCTTCAACCTGACCGATGACGATCTCTATCAGGTCGATGGACCGATCAATTTTCTGCGGCTGATGCCGGTTATTTCTGAAGTAAACCGGCCGGATCTCAAGTTCCGTCCATTTGTGCCGGCGATCGTGACCACATCGGATGATGAAGAAGACATTTTCTCGCAGATCCGGCGTAGACCGATCTTGTTGCATCATCCTTATGAAAGCTTTCTGACAGTGCTGGATTTCATCGACCAGGCGGCAGAAGATCCGAACGTTTTGGCAATCAAACAAACGCTTTATCGGACCAGTGGTGATTCCCCGATCGTGGCTTCGTTGGGCAGGGCGGCTCAGAGCGGGAAGCAGGTTACGGTGGTGATCGAGCTCAAGGCGCGCTTCGACGAAGCAGCAAACATAAAATGGGCTAGAATGCTCCAGGAAGCTGGTGTTCATGTGGTCTACGGGATCGCCGGTTTGATGACCCGCGCAAAACTTGCGCTAGTCGTTCGCAGGGAAGAGGATGGTCTCCGTCGGTACCTGCATCTCGGGACGGGGAACTATAATCCGTCGACGGCGAAGCTTTATGAAGATTTCGGCTTATTGACGTGCGAGCAGGAAATTACAAACGATAGCGCGGAGTTGTTTAACTGGTTGACGGGTGTTTCGGTCTTTCCTGAATCGAAAAAAATTAAGGCCGCACCGAAAGCGCTTCACAGTTTTGTCCTTGAAATGATCCAACGAGAAGTGAAGCACGCGATAAGTGGTAAGCCGGCTTCAATTTTCGGCAAAGTGAACGCGCTGGTCGACGAAGAGGTCATCAAAGCCCTGTATTTGGCTTCCCAAGCCGGTGTGAAGATAAAGCTCTTGGTCAGGGG
>DASXBV010000271.1:0-4872 GCA_036491515.1 Chthoniobacterales bacterium | reverse complement strand
GAAGCCACTATGGTAAAAAACAGATTCGAGAATATGAGCTCAGGTAACCCTCAGCCCGTTGCCGGCATTAGCCGAAGAGAACTTCTGAAAAGGGGAGGAAAGGTTGCCGCAGCTGCAGCGGTATCATCAGTGTTCTCGCCGTTTATTTTTACTGGAAAAGCAGCCGCGACAAAAACACTCTCATTCTGGCAGTTCTATGCTCCCGCCAGACAACTTGATACTCAAAGCAAATGGTTTGAAGACTGTGTCAAGGGTTGGAATGCCACCCACGATGTCAAGGTCGAACTGCAGTATGTCCCAGTTCAGGACTATATACATGGATCCAAGCTACAGACCGCTTTCGCCGCGGGTCAGGGTCCTGATATTTTCATCATCAGCCCCGCGGACTTTCTTCGTTACTACAATGGCGGCGTTCTGGTCGACCTCACTTCTTACATGGAGGACGCCGCGAAAAAGGACTTTTTTCCAAACGTGATGGAAACCCGGATCGTTGATGAAAAGATCTATGGAATCCCGTTCGACGTTGTACCCTTGGCGATGTTTTACAGCATCAAGGCATTCGAGGAGGCTGGACTTTCGGAGAGCGATATCCCGAAAACCTGGGATCAGTTCCTCGAAATCGCGCACAAGCTGACCAAAGGGGACCGATTTGGCTGTCTGTTCCAAACTTCACCGGGCATTTACCAGAACTTCACCTGGTACCCGTTTATGTGGCAAGGAGGTGGTGATATCGCTACGCCAGACGGAAAACACAGCGCCTTTGCATCGCCAGCTACCGTTCAGGCTCTGAAGTTCTGGCAAGACACCATTCAGCAGCATGTCGCACCGCGCGACGTCTTGGGCAACGATGCCGGGGACGTCGTAGCGAATTTGGCTTCAGGCATCTGTGCCATGCAAAATCTGGGTATCTGGGGAGTCAGCGCCTTGCGGGACAACGCTAAGGATTTCCAATATGGCGTCTTCCCCCTTCCCTTACCTCCCAACGGCCAGCAAAGAACGATTTTGGGTGGATGGGCCTTCGTCGCCAATGCGAAGGGCAAAAATCCCGAGGAAGCTGCAAAGTTCTGTGTTTGGGCAGTGGGTTCCATGCAGGACGATTCCATTCAAAGAGTCGTTGACTGGTGTACCAAGGCGAACGGTGGCGTTTCGCCGCGAAAATCGGCTTTGGAGAAAGGGACCACCGAAGGAGGGTACAGCAGCGCCCCGATGAAGTTATTTAAGGACTTGGTAGTCCTGACCGGTAGAAGTGAGCCTCGGGTTCCACCGGAGGTCTATAAGGCGGTCTCGGATACTATCCAGGCTTGCCAACTGGGCGGAGCTGATCCTATGCAGGCCGCCGAGGAAGGATCCCAGCGAATCGAAAGCTTCCTCTCCGGATACACGGGAGCACCATTGCTCTGATGAATCCCTGTCGACATTTGTATTGAATCCTGAGCTTAGTGCCTCCAGATGCGACCTCGTAATCTGGAGGAAATACCCTGAACCGATCGACGCTTCGAACGTTTGCTCGGTCTTAATTGCATGGATGACCGGACTCGATTGTCTCTCGAGGACCTCGGACGCGTGACTCCGCCGCCAGGGGACAAAGGAGAACGCGAGAGAAAGCGCCGACAACTGGTTGGCCGCGTTTTCTGGACACGCTCACGCAAGGAGACGTTCGCGGCGTGGTTGTTTATTTTTCCCGACTGCATCGGATTGCTCGTCTTCGTAGCGATTCCAATGGTGCTCGCGTTGAGTCTCGGATTTTTCAGCGTGGATGGGTTCGGCGGATATAAGTTCGTCGGCCTGGCTAATTACAATCGGATGCTGCGAGATCCGCTGTTTATGAAGAGTCTGGGCGTAACGATTGTCTACGTGCTCTGCCTTGTTCCCGGGCTCTACGTCAGCGGCCTGGGACTTGCGCTGCTTGTGCGGCAAAGGATCCCGTTGGTCGGACTTTGGCGGACTTTATTTTTCATGCCGTACGTTGTGAGCCTGGTTGTCGTTGCATTGATCTGGAAGGTGATGCTGATCGACAAAATCGGCTTCATCAATCGGATGCTCGAACTTGTCGGCCTCCAGGGCCGCTCCTGGCTCGGTGATCCGAACCTTGCGCTCGGCACCGTTCTGGTGGTGACGATCTGGTTTTTGATGGGCTACTACATGATCATTTTCCTGTCGGGATTGCAGGATATCCCTCGAGAATATTACGAGGCGGCGAGAATCGACGGAGCAAACTCCTGGAAGATGTTCACACAGATTACGCTGCCTCTGTTGCGGCCGACCAGTTTCTTCGTCCTCCTTGTCTCGACGGTTTCCGCGATTTCGGGTTCTCAGGCATTCGATCTCATCTATGTCATGACAAATGGGGGACCGGTAAATTCGACTTCGCTCGTGGTTTTTTACATCTATCAGCAGGCGTTTAAATTCAATAACTACGGCTACGCCGCTGCCATGGCGTCGGTTCTGGTTGTGGTTCTTCTGGCGATGACCGTTGTGCTGTTTGGGCTGACGCGCGGAGGACGGTTCCATCTGCAGTAACAGGCATGAACAGGCAAAATGTGTCAGTCTTCCGGGTTAGTGGATGGATGTTGATTTTCGCAACCGCGACGTTCGCGATTATAACCGCATCGCCATTGGTTTGGATGGTCTCGGCTTCGCTCAAGGAGCCGGCTGAAATCTTCAACTCCAGCCTGATACCGCATCATCCGACCCTCGAAAACTTCCGGTATGTGTTCACACAATTGCCGTTTATCCGCTATATTTTGAATAGTTTCTTCGTGGCGGGAACGATCACTGTAATTGCGCTCCTCTTCCATTCGATGGCTGGTTTTGCTTTTGCCCGCCTTCGATTTCCAGGTCGCGAGACGATATTTCTGACAATCTTTTCGACGTTTCTGGTTTCATTACAGGTGATCATCGTCCCGCTGTTCATCCTGGTGCAGAAAATGGGTATGGTGAACACCTATGCAGGGTTGATTATCCCGGTTACGTTCAACGCGTTTGGGATATTTCTGCTGCGCCAGTTTTACCTTGGAATCCCGATTGAGTTGCAAGAAGCGGCGATCATCGATGGGGCGAGCTACTGGGGCATTTACTGGAACATTATGCTTCCACTCAGCCGGCCGATTTTATCGGCATTGGCGGTGTTCTTTTTCCTGGTTAACTGGAACGCATTTCTCTGGCCGTTAACAATCACGACCAATCAAAACCTCTGGCTCGTACAACTTGCGATTGCAAGTTTCCAATATCAATATTCCGCCGCCTGGAACTATACTATGGCTGCATCGGTGGTGGTCGCGGTGCCAACGCTTGTACTCTTCTTCGTGTTCCAACGCCAGTTGGTCGAATCAGTCAAGACTTCTGGCATTAAATGAATCAATGACTATTGAAACAACATTCAACGGACTTGGGATTGTCGCTAGGAAATTTGTCCCTCCTCTCCGCAGCGCAGACACGATCGATCAGTGCCCAAATTTCGACGGGAGCAAAGGCAGAGGCGGAATGGGGACGGAGGGGACTGGCGCAGTTCCCTCGCGGGAACTAGGCCGGCGATGGAAGGTGTCGCCGAGCATCAACATTCCCGCGCGCGGCACGGCGACTTTGGTTTGGACGGGTGCCCAGCAGGCAACCAGAATCTAAAGACGTTTCAGCTATTGCATTGAGCGCATCTTTCGGTTACTTGAACCCCGCTGAACGATCCTGGATGATTTAGGACGAAGTAGCACTTTTGGTAGCATTCAGGCCTTCAAGAGAATCTATTTAACCATAAGTTATTGATAATCAGGCGTCTCCGTAGTTCAACGGATAGAACGGAGGTTTCCTAAACCTTAAATGTGGGTTCGATTCCCGCCGGGGACACTCTCTTAAAGCGCTTGTTTCCTGATTGATACGCAAGGTCCACAAGGACTGGAGGGGACTGAAAAAGCCCAGAAGTGACTCAGAAACACGTTTTCTCGTGTAGCATTTTTGTAGCGCAGCAAGAATATTATCGTCGTTGGAAAGTGCTGAAAGGGGCTGGAATGGACTGGATGGATCAAAAAATGCTTGCGCATATTTGTAATTTGCGATTGAGTCATCACGGCATATCCGACCACCGCTAAAGTAAATAGTCGGTGGACTTATCGCCGCCCACAAAGGCGGCACCTAAAAGCTGACTCTGAGCAGCCTATTAAACAACTCTGAAGGCTCCGGATATGACCTGAGGTGGAAATTCTCCCCGCCTCCAAAAGGGGCGTTCTTCGCGTCTCTCCCAAATCAAAGATAAATCAACAAGGAGCTAGTTTTGGAGAATATCGAAAACCAGAATGATTTCGCGCTGCTGGATACTAAGCAGTTGGCCGCCCGCCTGGGCGTGTCAAAAAAGCACATACAGAGGCTGCGCATCCGCCATCAGATTCCCTGGATCAAGCTCGGCCGCACGGTCAGGTTTGACCCAGCCCATGTCGCGACCGCGATTCGCAATAACCTCACAGTTCGCGCGGCAAAGAAGCCCGCTGCCAGTCACACTTCTATCAAACAATCGTGATCGCACCCAGGCAGCAAACTTGCACCACACCGATCGCCGCGAGACAACCACCCTGCAGGACGCCAATCACACCCTCCAAAGGCCCGGCGATCCTCACAAAACCTACACGCAAGGTGCGCGACTTATAAATACAACTGATCCTCTACTCAACTGAAACGACACGTTTATAAATATCACTGAGATATTGATAAACACTCGTGAGATTCCGTCAAACAACCCTGACAGCCCTCAAGCTTACGTCTTACCGGCAACTTCCGGAAAACTTAGACGCGCAACACTCCCCCCAGCATCAGCTGTTACAGCAGCTTCCCGTTAACCCATCAAAACGCCGCGCAGCGGTGCGCACACAGAACATTTCATAAATA
>DASXBV010000270.1:0-4353 GCA_036491515.1 Chthoniobacterales bacterium | reverse complement strand
ATTTAAGAAATGCAAAGACCGTTTTCCGGACCGGGTTCTGATCGCCTCCATCATGGAGGAATACAGCAAGGACGCATGGTTCGAAATCGTGGAGCGATGCCAGGAAACGGGGGTGGACGGTTTTGAATTAAATTTTTCATGCCCGCATGGATTACCGGAGCGGAAAATGGGGTCCGCGATGGGAGAAGATCCCGGGATTCTGGAAGAGGTCTGTGGTTGGGTAGCGGCAGCAGCCAAAAAGCCGGTCTGGGCGAAGATGACGCCGAATATTACGCGGATTGAGGAGCCGAGCCGAGCGGCTCTGCGCGGCGGCGCGCAAGGAGTGAGTCTCATCAATACCATACGCTGCGTGATGGGCGTGAATCTCGACACATTCAGGCCGGAACCGAGCGTGGAAGGCTACACAACGCCGGGCGGTTACTCTTCCAAAGCGGTGAAGCCAATTGCGCTGCGGATGGTGATGGAAGTTGCGGGCATGGTGCGATCGGAGTTTCCGGATCGAACGATTTCGGGAATCGGTGGAATCGAAACTGGCGAGGACGCTGCGCAGTTCATTCTACTTGGTGCTGACACGATTCAGGTCTGCACGGGAGTCATGAAACTCGGATACGAGTGTATCAAACCGATGCAAGAAGAGTTACTCGCTTTCATGGAAAGGCATCAGTTCGAGACTTTGCTGGATTTCAAAGGAAAATCCCTCGACTATTTCACCTCCCACGCAGATCTGGTTCGCCGGCAAGCGGAACGCAAAGCCGCCCAGAAAGCCGCGGCAGCTAAAGCTGTAAGAAGCGACGCCGAGTGGAGCGGCGAGTCGTTCGTGCAGCAATCGGACTCGCTCTCCCGCCAGTGAATTGACGCTATGTCCTTACTGATCAAGAACGGAGAAATCGTTACTGCTAGCGAGCGTTACCAGGCGGATATCTATTGCGAGGGCGAAACAATCACGCGCATTGATCGCGATATTTCTGGGCCACCGCGCGCCACGGTTGTTGACGCTACCGGGAAGTTGGTCTTCCCCGGATTCATCGATCCCCATGTTCACATCTATCTCCCGTTCATGGGGACATACTCCAAGGATACCTATGAGACGGGAAGCAAGGCGGCACTTGCAGGGGGTACGACGACGCTCATCGAGATGTGTTGTCCATCGCGCCGGGACGATACATTGAAAGGGTTTGAGCTTTGGATGTCCCAAGCGGCCGGAAAGTCAGCATGCGATTTTACTTTTCACATGGGAGTCACGAAATATGACTCAGCGACCGAGGCGCAGCTCCGCGAGATCGTGGGATCGGGAATCAGTTCCTTCAAAATATTTCTGGCCTACAAAGGAGCGTTTGGTGTCGATGACACGGAGCTGTATCGAACGTTGGCCCTGGCTAAGAAGCTGGGGGTAATCGTCACCGCACACTGTGAGAATGAGACTCTTGTAGCCGAGCGCTCTGCAGAGCTGTTAGCCGCTGGAAAGACAGATTCCGGCCAGCATCATGAAAGCCGGCCGCCATTGGTGGAAGCGGAAGGGGTTCATCATCTTCTGACGTTTGCAGAACTGACTGGAACAGCGACCTATATCGTCCATTTGAGTTGTCGGGAGGCACTCGCGGAGGCTATCGCAGCGCGTCAACGCGGCGCCAGGGTTAGTGTCGAGACATTGATCCAATATCTGCTGTTAGATAAGACATATGCCGAGCGACCCGACTTTGAAGGAGCGAAATTCGTAATGTCCCCACCGCTGCGGGATGCGCGTAACCAGGAAACACTTTGGAACGGACTTCGTGACGGGCTTATCAACACAGTAGCGACAGATCATGCGCCTTTTGATTTTTCTGATCAGAAGGTTATGGGCAAAAACGACTTCACCAAGATTCCAAACGGGATTCCGTCTCTGGAAGACCGTATCAAGCTTCTGTATACCTACGGGGTCAAAACGGGTCGAATCGATCTGCATACGTTTGTGAACGTCGCGAGCACCCAGGTCGCAAAGCTATTTTCTCTCTTCCCGCGCAAAGGAACGATCCAGCTGGGTGCGGACGCCGATCTGGTGGTGTTCGATCCGGACTATCGCGGCACGATTTCGGCCAAAGCCCAGCTGATGAACGTGGACTACAGTGCGTTCGAGGGATGGAAAATCGAGGGCCGTCCGAGTGTGGTAACTGTTCGCGGCGAGATTGCGGCGCGCGACGGGCAGTTCACCGGCACAATTGGTCGAGGCAATTTTCTGAAGCGTGAACCCCAACACTTCTAAAGAGTTTCAAGTTCCGGGTTGCGAGCGGCCTCGCCCTGGAACCTGGAACTCGAAATTCGGAACCCAAGATCTATGGATGCTATCCCCGCTTTAGACGTTTCCGGACTAGATGCAGCGCGTGCCGGCTCGCTTTACAATGACGATCTCGCGCCCGTTTCGTGGAATCGAAGGAAGTGGGGGCTGACCAGTTTCGCCGCCCTGTGGATCTCGATGTCTGCATGTATCCCGACATACATGCTTGCATCCTCGCTTATTGGCGGTGGCATGAATTGGTGGGAAGCCATTCTTACTGTTTTTCTCGGCAATTTGATCGTTTTGATCCCCATGGTTCTGAACGCTCATGCCGGGACCCATTATGGAATCCCCTTTCCGGTTTTGTGCCGCGCCTCATTTGGGACAATGGGCGCCAATCTTCCCGCTTTACTGCGTGCGCTCGTCGCATGTGGCTGGTTCGGCATTCAGACTTGGATTGGCGGCAGCGCAATCTATAAGATCCTGGCGATATTTTTTCCGGGGCTGAGTGCTCCAGAAATGAGTACTCTGTTCGGAATCACTCTGCCTCAGTTCGCGTGTTTTCTGTTCTTCTGGGCAATTAACATGTGGGTTGTCTACCTGGGAATCGAGTCGATTCGATTCTTATTGAACATCAAAGCGCCATTGTTGATAGCACTGGGGCTACTGCTTCTTTGGTGGGCTTATCGGGCTGCCGGCGGCTTCGGCCCGATTCTTTCGCAGCCCTCCGCTTTCGATCCGGGCCAGGCGAAAGCGGGCCAGTTCTTTTCCTTTTTCTTTCCTGCGTTGACCGGAATGATTGGTTTTTGGGCAACGTTGTCGTTGAACATTCCTGATTTCTCCAGATACGCGCGCTCGCAACGTGATCAGATCATCGGCCAAGCGCTTGGGCTACCGCTTACCATGGCGCTCTACGCGTTCATCGGTGTCGCGGTGACGTCTGCGACGACAATAATTTACGGAAAAACAATCTGGGATCCGACGGATGTGCTCGCCCGGTTCAAAAACCCTGTGTTGTTGATCGTGGCAATGCTCGCGTTATGTATCGCGACGCTTGCCACCAATATCGCCGCCAATGTCGTTAGTCCCGCAAATGATTTTTCGCATCTAGCTCCCAGAAAGATTTCGTTTCGAACCGGTGGGCTCATCACCGGCATTATTGGCGTTCTCATCATGCCCTGGAAGCTTGTCGCTGATCCTAGCGGATATATTTTCACCTGGTTGATTGGCTATAGCGCCTTACTCGGGCCGATCGGCGGGATCATGATTGCGGACTATTTCGTGGTTCGAGGCCGCCGGCTGAACATCGGAGCGCTTTATGACGGGGCCGGCGAATATCGATATACAAACGGGATCAGCCTTGTAGCTGTCGTGGCGTTTGTGCTGGCTGTTTTGCCAAACTTGCCAGGCTTTTTTGTCACGATAAAAGCGATTGCTCCAAAGTCTGTCCCCGGCTCGCTGGTCGAGCTATACAACTATGCCTGGTTTGTCGGGTTTGCGCTTGCCTTCGTAATCTATCTCGTTTTGCGAAAGATTGCTCCGAACAGCTAATCAGTGATGCCGGCTTCCCGCAAGATATCTTCATCAACACAAAAGCGGCCGGGGAAGGTCGACCTGCGTAAAGGCGTCTTCGGGTTTATGGTTAGGTCATACTTCTTTGTTTCCATAATTGACAATTCCCGCCTCCGTTCCGGCTATACACTCGATTCTATGTTGTTAGAGCTGAATATCCCAAGGGTTGAGCTGCGTCGTTCACTCGATCTCCAACTCCTTGGGGCTTAGAACGCTGACGACGGCGCCATCCACAAGGCCAGCCGGAGGATCGGTGATGATCTGATCCGATTCCAACAGACCTTGGGAGATTACCAGTTTTGAGCCGAGATCGCGACTAATCGCAACTTTTCGGATCTCAACTGTGCCATTCGCAGGGACCACCCCAACAGCGGGTTTTCCTGAGGTGAAGAGCAATGTTCCCGCGGGGATTGTAAGGTCACCTTTGGCGCCGTCGATCTTTAGAGTGACCTGGACGTAGGCGCCCGGGAAGAGTTCGCCTGTTTGGTTGGGCACTTCCAGCTCGGTCAACAGTCTTTTGGCCGTCG
>DASXBV010000269.1:0-3611 GCA_036491515.1 Chthoniobacterales bacterium | reverse complement strand
TTTGCCCGAAGTCATTGCCAATAAACAAGCGTGCTGGCGTAGAATGATCGCCCGGTACAGGCTGGAAGCCTATGCTACTTTGCCCGAAGTCGTTGCTGATAAACAAGCGCGCTGGCGTGGAGTGATGGGTCCGGTACAGGCTGGAAGCCTATGCTACACTGCCGGACGATCACGCGATGCCCACGCTTGTAATGACTTCGGGGTGTGTCTCGAAGGCACCGCTCGACGCGAGTTGGATATAGCCTATGCTACTTTGCCAGCACTTCCAGCACGCGGTCTACCTCCGCTTCGGTGTTGTAGAAGTGCGGGCTGAAACGAATGTATTGCCGGTCCCGGCGGTCTTGCCGGAGCGAACACACGATATGTTCAGAGGTCAATCGGTCGAAAAGTGCCTGTATGTTATTAGTTCCGGAGCGCGAAAACGTGACGATCCCTGACACATTAGGCCCATCAGCAGGTCCAAGAATAGCAAATCCGAGCCGTCGCAGACCGTCAGCGAGCCGCGCTCTGATAGCCAGAATGCGTTCTGAGATCTGGCTAATACCGATTCCAAGCAACAGCTCTATACCCGCCTTCATGCCGAATATGCCCATCATGTTCATCGCTCCAGGCTCATAACGTTGCGCCGTCGGCTGAAATTCGATTTCTTCGCGGGCGACATACCCTGGAGCCTTGATATTCCAGGACCCCAGAAGCGTCGGCCGGCAAAGGTCAAAGCACTCTTTGCGCACGTATACAATTCCGATGGCCAGCGGTCCAAGCATCCATTTGTGCGCGTCGGCACTTAGAAAATCGACATATTCCACGGTCGTACGAAAAGCGCCGAGAGTTTGGATCGCATCGACAGAGAACAGAATGCCCTTATCCCGCAACAGCTTACCGATAGCATTCAAATCGATCCGGTATCCAGAGAGGAAGTTGCAGGAGGCAAGGGCGACGAACCGGGTCTTTGGGGTGATTGCATCGGCTACAAGTTCCGGAGTTATCGCGCCGGTCTCCGCGGGTTGCAGCAAGCGAATTGTCACGCCGCGTGATCGAAGGTTCAGCCAGGGATAAACGTTGGCCGGATAATCGTCCAGGTAGCAAATAACCTCGTCGCCTGGTTGCCAGTCGATTCCGTTCGCGAATAGACTAAGTCCAAGTGACGTAGGACCGATCAGCGCGACTTCGTCCGGGCTACTTCCAATGAGTCTTGCGGCTGAGGCTCGTGCTTCCTCGAGCGACTTATGCGCCTCATCGAAATTCGGGAGATTGGCCGCGCTTTCTTCGGTGAACCGAATCACCGCATCGGCCACGGCTCGCGGCAGAGCGGTCACCGCGGCATGCGACATAAAAATCCCGTTCCGACAGATCGGAAACGCTTCTAATCGCTTTTCTTCGTTATCGACAAGATCGTGTATCAGATTCATAGACGGTTGCTCTGGCACGAATGCCGGGAACGATGATTTCGGTCGTTACTTCTTTTTTTGTTCGCCTTCCTCGATCAGACTCCAAAAACTGGCGTTCTCTTGCAGTTGTTCATCTTCTCCCATCGGGAGTTTCGAGCGAAAAAGGAAATCGCGAATCGTGTTTTTGTGAAGGACGCGGTGAACAAGCACGCCCTCCGGGCTGCGCTCGAAATAGATTCGGTAATCATTGGTCCGATAGCGGTATAGGCGTTTTCCCTCGCGCTCGATCACGCCAAAAGCCTTGGAATCCAAGCTATCAAGATCGTCCGGTAAAAACTGGAATTCAGCAAGTAACTCCAGTTGAAGTTCCTTTGGGATGCGGGTCATCTCGGCCGCGCTGATTTCGTTGAAGACAATCTGGTACATAAAACTTGTTTTCGCATCCATTGAGAATAACACAGGAGGTTCCACGTTCACACGGCTTGTGGCGTTCCCGTGTGTTTGCAAATAAGCTGTTGAATCTGCATAAACTGTGATTCTTGTTTTCCAGTAAGACATTTCCGCGAATAAAACGAAAACACCCCCTATGAGGACATTGGTTTTTTTACTGTGTGCGTTCGCCGGTTCGGCTTTTGGCCAGTTGACCTGGGAAAATCCAGAACAAACGTTCAATTCCAAGCCGCAGGACGAATCGGTCGTGGCGAAGTATCGATTTACCAATACCGGCAAACAATCCTTAAAAATAGAGAACGTTAAAACCTCTTGTGGCTGTACGACTGCCGCCCTGACGAAAACTGAGTACGCACCGGGTGAGTCAGGCGAGATCGAAGCAAAATTCGTTTTCTCCGGTCGCACCGGCAGGCAGGAAAAAGCGATCACGGTGAGTACATCGGCTGCACCCCAACAACCAACAATTCTCCGCTTAGTCGTGAATATTGAAGAACCGGTGAAAATTCAGCCTGAAGTTGTCCTCTGGCGAGTCGGGGATCAACCGGAGCCTAAGACGATTCATGTCGCGGTTGCTGATGATTCGCCGACAAAGATTGTATCTGTGACTTCTGATAACCCTTCGGTTAAGGTCCAGACAACGGAAGTGAAGCCGGGAAAAGAGTACGAAGTGCAGGTCACTCCCGCTAATGTTAACCAACCGGCCGCGGCAACCCTCATGATACGCACGAATTACCCTCCGAATAATCCCGAGACGAGATACGCATACGCGCGCATTAAATGAGAGCACTTCGCCAGGCGTTGTTGATACTCCTGGCCGCGCTCATTCCAGCGGGTTTGACCGCGGCATTCCATCCGCAGCGCCCGCCATGGTCCGAGGAGACACTATTACCGGGAGAGGTACGAATCCAAACGGTACTGGCCTGGGGTCAGGACGTACAATGGATCGACGCAAGATCGGCTAAAGAGTATGAGGCCGAGCATGTTCCAAGTGCGATTCTGCTGAATCTCGAAGGTTGGGACCAGCTGTTTCCCCAATTTCTCGACCAATGGAATTCGGAGAAAAAGGTCGTGGTTTATTGCAGCTCGACGGCATGCGAATTAAGTCACGAAGTCGCGAAGCGCTTGCAAGCGGACGGTATTTCGCCGGTATATGTATTGAAAGGGGGGTGGGAAGCGTGGAAGAGCAGAAAGTGATACGTGCCCGGCGAAAGGCTGCATGGCCTGACATTAGGAAGCTGGCCCGGGTATTGGTGCGCATTGCATTAGGCGGTCTCTTTGTTTTCGCCGGAGCAACCAAGGCGTATGATCCGGGCACATTCGCAATTGAAATACAACGGTACCAGGTAGTCCCGTGGATCGTGGGCGCGCTGGCTTCCGTTTATCTGCCCTGGCTGGAGATGTTGGCAGGCGCGCTTTTGCTCCTGAAGCGGTTTGAGCGTGGAGCGCTTCTCGTGATTACGCTTTTGTTGCTATTTTTCACTCTCGCTCTGGCGAGTGCGATGTTCAGAGGTCTGAGCATCGATTGCGGTTGTTTCGGCAAGGCGTTTACTGCCACCGGGACGACTGTTCCATTGATGCGGAACCTTCTGCTGCTCGTGTTCACAGGCATTCTTTGGATCGAATATCGATGACTAACCTGCAAAAATCACCGCCGGCATCGCTCACAAATCTCTAAGCTAAGGATTTGTGAGCGATGCAGGCTACCTCATTTCGTTGTTGGGCCGAGATTGACGTCGAGGCGATGCGATCCAACATCCGGACAGTTCGTTCAAT
>DASXBV010000268.1:0-2050 GCA_036491515.1 Chthoniobacterales bacterium | reverse complement strand
TGGCACACATGCCGTTCCATGGTTTTTGATCGTGCCTGCAATAAATTACTGTAAATAGATCCTTGTTGTTGGGCCTGTGGGAACTGTGAAAAGGCCGAGCGTCTTTTGCGAGGCTCTTTTCAAGCTGCTGTGGGAATCCGCACTCTTTGCGGATTTCCATCAGCAGCGTCAGTTTCCATAGGCCCTCTGTTCTTTCTTTTTTGCTACTTTTTTCTTTCTTCGTACCTCTCCTCAGTTTTCCACAGAAAAAAGCCGCGCCAGGATCGCCCAGGAACGGCGATCGCCAGCTCGCTCGACCCATTGCATCCCCCGCTTTGTCCCTTCTCAGACTCATTTCATTTTTCCAAAGTAGATCGCCGCTGGCGTCTGATAGCCCAACGACTGATGCGGGCGTTCGTGATTGTAAAAAGCAAAATAGCTCTTTAGGTTGCAGACTGCTTCCCGCACGTCCTCGTAGTCCTTCAGATAAACCTCCTCGTATTTCACCGTCCGCCATAGTCGTTCGATGAAAATGTTGTCGATCGCTCGTCCACGCCCGTCCATGCTGATCGTGATGTCCTGGTCCTCCAGGCGATTCGTAAACACCTCGCTGGTGAACTGCGCTCCCTGGTCGGTATTGAAGATCTCCGGCCGCGCCGTCGTCAATGCCCACTCTAGTGCCGCCACGCAGAAGGCGCTCTCCAACGAAATCGACACTTCCCACGCCAGCACATAGCGGCTGAACCAATCCATGATCGCCACCAGATATACGAAGCCCTGCCGCAGTCGGATGTAGGTGATATCGCTGGCCCAAACGTGGTCCGGCCGATCGATCTGGAGCCTCCGCAGTCGATACGGATAGATCTTGTGCCCGAGCCCGGGAACCGACAGCCGTGGCTTCGCATAAATCGCTTCCAGCCCCATCTGACGCATCAGCCGGCGTACCCGTTTCGCATTCACCGCGTAGCCATGCTCGCCGAGCCACCATCCCATCTTCCGGATCCCGTAAAACGGCGTCCGTGTGTATTGCTCGTCGATCAATCGCATCAATCGCAAATTCTCGGCCGTCTCCGGTTTCGCTTCGTAATACCACCCCGACCGCGAAACCATCGCCAAGCGGCACTGCTGCCGGATGCTCAGTTCTTTGTGCGCTGCAATCCATCCCTGCCTCTGCTCTAACGCGATAATCCGGACTTTTTTTTAAGCCAGTCTAGCTCCACCTGCAACTGCCCAATCTGCTGGTACAACTCCGCCTTTAAAGCTTCCTCGCTCGTGTCCGGTTGCGACCGCCGATCCGCAAACAGTTCCGGCGCTCCTTGAATCGCTTGCCGCTTCCAGTTCGTCACCTGGCTCGGATGCACCCCGTAATGCGAAGCGATTTCCTGAATGGTCTTCTGCTCCTTGATGGCCTCCAGCGCGATTCGTGCTTTCATTTCCGCGCTGAAGCTCCGCCGTTGCCTCGATTTCATTTCTGCTCCGTTCCGAGGCAGCGATTTTACACCTTATTGGCTGGTCCGAATTTTGGGGAACAGCTCACAACGCTCTTGCCGTTTTTCGTGTTTGTAATTCTGAGTTTCGTGCCGCACGGTAGGCTTCTATGTGCGGTCGTCAGTTCCGACGCTACGTACCTCCCTCCACAGGCGGTCTTGTGACCTTCCAAGGTCCAGCTGTAGAACGCGGCTTTTCCTTTCTCAACGCGGGAGTTGGTCGTCCGCACCGCCTGTTTCGAGGTGGCCCTAACCGAAAAAAGCGCAGCCCCTACAGCCAGAACGGCTATACATCTAGCGACCATCCGCAATAAGTCAACTTTCATGATTGCCGAACTCCGAAACCGCGCTCGATTTCGGTTCTCGATTCATTTCTGCCTCCTGCTCGATGAGTGCAGTCTGGGGGAGAGCTGCGACCGGGGCCCACCGTCTCAAAGGACAGGTGTGCTGATATGGTACCCGCGTCTGACTCAGGCACATGGATTCCACCAAATTGAAGTTGAGTAATGACTACTGCAATTTCGCGTACTCGGCCTTCGCTTCTTTCAGAATGGGAATCTCGGAGTCGGCGTCTTTCCAGAGGG
>DASXBV010000267.1:0-4373 GCA_036491515.1 Chthoniobacterales bacterium | reverse complement strand
GTTCGGAATTTGGGTTTAAACACAGTCCCTACCATCGCATAGCATCGCCTATTCCTTAAGATCCACGACGAGTTTGCGGTCACCTGGATGATGCCCCTTGCCGACCAGCTCTGGGCGCTTCAAGGATGAGTGTTCCAAGTCTCCCTCAACTTCTTCCACCCTAACCCAATCGCCACCGTGCCGTGCACTGTGACCAATAGCGACCATCGCCTTGACTGCCGCGATACCATCTTCCAGGTTTGCATTTACTAACGGGCTACCGTGCAGAATCGTGTCCGCCAGGGACTCCAACTGCAAGCGGAAAGTACCGGCATCCTGACCGTCAGGACGAAAAAGCGTCTTCGTCGCGGCGTCATAGATCTCAACTCGTTCTTCTCTTTGAAACCAAACATATGGATATTCCACCAGGGCCCGGCCTAGATTGGTTTCAAGCTTAAAACCTTCGGCGAACTCGCCATGCCGCGGCAAGACCAACTCGAAGTGGCCGGTTGCGCCCTCGTTCTCGCCAAGTCTGGGAACGAAGCCGACGTCGATGTGCCAGACGTGTGACACCATCCTGGATCCAGTCGCGGATGGGCTGATATCTCGTTCTCGGTGAGTAGCGCGCACCTTTTCAATCGGGCCGACCAGGTATCCCGCAAGGTCGAGCAGGTGCGGGGAATGGGTCAAAAGATTATAAATCCGCCGATTTGTTGTCTTCCAATCACTATCCAACTCTTTCGTGACCCGACCGGAGTTTTGCATTTCCAATGGGAATAGATTCCGTTGGGTGACCTGGTGCCGAAAAGTAGAGTCGTAATAGAATGCGCTATAACTCGCGATGCTTCGCGAGCGGGACGCAAAGGCTTTCGCCGCTCTCACTCCGGGCAGAAAACGCCGGTTACAGCCAACGGCAAGAACCCGTTCAGGTGGTACTAGCAAACGCAAGCTCTCACACTCCTGAGTACCAACCCCCAACGGCTTTTCTACCAAAACATGCTTGCCGGTCCTGACCGCATCCGCCGCCAGAGTTACGTGAAACCTATCACCCACTGCAAGTATTATCAGGTCAACATTTGGATCAGCAAAGATCTCATCGCTATGCTTATATACCGACTGCGGACGATAACGTTGAGAGACTCGCTCTCTTAAAGCAGGGTCGGTGTCAGCGATCGCTTGCAGATGAACATCGCGTGCCTTCTCAATCGCGGGCAAATGAGCGTTTTGCGCGATTGGACCGCATCCAACAACTCCTATGCGAAGTTTATTCATGATTTACCAGCCTATGACTATTTGTTTAGTTCGATCGGCGTCAGGTCTTTCATTTAGATGCCGGTCTTCAACCCCGTACAACGGCATCGGGCATTCCCATGTTTCAGGATTTTTAGGTTTGCATCGAAGAATTTCTGGGATGAATAACCTCAAAGACGCCTTTTGGTCTGAATTAGTCTCCGACCCCTGCGAGCGATTAAAAATACTCCTTTCGGGCCATTCAAGCAGGGTGACTCCCCGGCTATACTGTTGAACGGAAAGGAGGAAACCCGTTGTGGATACCATGACGTACGCTTCAGTCGCAGTGCTCCCTTGGAGCATCGCTCAAGACCGCGCTCATCCCGTCCTGCCGGAGGTTGAATTTATTCGGTTGGATGTTTCGATGATCAAGCACCTTTAGCCCTGAGTAGAAGCGGCTTCAGATTAGATTCCTGAATCGCCGGTCGAGCAACCTCAATTTCTTGCTTCAGGTCCGGCAGGATGGTATTTGAACTCGGGGTCAGTTTCGAAGACATCCAGGATGGAGTTGTCGAGCCCGAGTGGCAGGTGTCAGAGGGTCCGATCCACACGGACCTCTATTACCCTTTCGGGTAATTGCCCGCAGCGGCTTTTGGATTAGCCATTGAAAAACGCGATTTATTATCGCCGATACTGGCTATAGCGATGGGTGTCAGCCACGCGAGGCGCCTCGTGACCGAGGACGTTCAAAAGCCCTGCTATCCGCGTTAGGCCACAAACCGCATAAGCCCCAGGAGGACATCAATGAGCGAACATGCTAAGACACTCGAACCAAAAATTCGTGCACTTCAGGAAGGACTGAAGAAAATATCGTCACAGACTGAAAATTTGGTTGTGATTATTTCATAGGCCCGGCTTTACAACGCCACAGGAAGCAGGGTTCGTCAATGCGATGCTTGATTCATTGGCCCATCAGGTTGAGGGCGTCGACCGCACCAAGCCCTCGTCGCAGTCGCCGACAAGGTTGGCCGCTCGTAATCGCGCTTTCGGATTCGGAAAAGCCATTAGCCTGCATCGCTCACAAATCCTTAGAGATTTGTGAGCGATGCAGGCTGGGTGGATGCTCGACTACTGAGGAAGCTTGGAAGCAAGTACGTCGACCTTCTCGATCAGTGGCGGTTGTGCTAACAGCTCAGGAGCCTTCGCCATCAACGCTGCAGCGACTTGGCCTGTGAGGTGCGCTTGCCGGCCCGACTCGTCGGGGAAGGCATCGAAGATACCGTACGTCGATGGCCCCAGGCGAATCGCGAACCACACGGTTGTCGCGGGTTCCTGCTGGACCACCGATAATCCCGCGCGCAGGAAGCTCTCGACCTCCGCTTCCTTTCCGGGTTTTGCCTCGAGTCGGACGAAAAGTGCTAAGCTGACCATGTCGTTTCTCCTTTTCTGATAAAAACAGCCCGCGCAGTTCTCGGCATTTCCGAACTCAAAATCATTCCATCCGCCGGTCTGGAGGGATGCTCACGTACTGGATAACATTAAACGCGGTCAAAATCATGCTGGAATCGGGGAAGTTCGCCTTCACCTTTTCGGATCGCAATGCACTCCCCTCCGCTGCATGCAATGGTCCTGCGAGAAGAAGAAAAGGCCGATCTTCAATAATGCCGAAACTGCCAATAATGCTCTCATTCGGTTATAGGGCAAAACGGCTCGATTGACCGATTGCTAAGAGCCAAGCTCCGGAGCTCCAAACCTCCTTCCCCTGACTACGGCCGCATGGATTCGATTCTGTGGCGCTTCGCCGTTTTTGGGGTTGTCCCGACGTTTGTTCGCGCAAGAATCCGGTGGTAACCTGGGCCTGACCATGAAACTGAACGAGGCAGAGATCCGAGATCTGATGGTGCGCCGTGCCAAGTTTACGATTGTCGTGGATTCCGGCGATAGGATCAAAGTCCGCAGCCACGATCATATCTTCATCCCTCCCTTAGAGGATTAGAGGATAAGCGTGGAGAACAAATCCCGGACGACAACCGCTCAGACTTCTTCCAGGTTTGGGCAGATGGACGGCACTATCGGATGGTGGCGTTCAACTCGATTTCGATCATCGAACCAGACGGTGTGACTGGTGAAGACGAATCGGTGACGCCGTGAAGCTGCCGGCCGCGGAATCCGCCGTCGCTTCGCTATGGCGCGACCTTTCCCGCTTTGGCGGACGCGCCGTAGCTCGAAGAGCGAAGGAGGTTTTCCGCCTATGTAAGCGAAAGCTCCAGCTTTTGCCTCTTCGTTTTGCCTTCTCATTAACCTGGGATTAAGACAGCCGGCAAAGGCTGGAGCCTTCGCTTACGCGATGCAGGCCAATCAGTCAATCCGGAGACGGCGCACGAAGTCCGCTACCGCAGCGCCAATCTCCGTCGGGCTGTCCTCCTGGAGGAAGTGCACGCCTTTCACCGTAACTTCCGTCTGGTTCGGCCAGGTGCGGCAGAAACTGCGGACTTTGGCGGTTTCGATTGCACCGGGATCCCCGTGAATCCAGAGCTTGGGCACCTGACTTTGCCTGAGCCAATTACCGAATTCAGTCACCACTTTCACGACCTCCACCGGTTCCCCGTCCAGCGGAATTTGGCGTGGCCAAGTGAGGGTTGGGCGGCGGTCTTCACCCGGATTGAGGAATGGCTTACGATAATTTGCCATCTCGACATCCGTAAGCGACCGAATCACCCCTCCCGGTAAGAGTTGCTCGACGAACATGTTGTCGCGCAGCACCATGTCCTCTCCTGCCGGAGAACGGAAGCCACGGAAAACATCACGGACGATTTCTGGAAATTCGCTCCAAGTCAGGGGTATCGGGATGGCTTCCAACAAGGAATCCTGGAGAGCTTTTTCAAACTTCCGCAGACGGAACGCGGGATTATTCGGCAGCTTTTGGAAAAATGCGGTCCGCAGCAGGACGGCGTAATCCGTCTTCCTCTTCCCTTTGGCCCCAAAGAGTTCGAGCCCCGTTAACTCCGCCACTTTTTAAGTTAGTGTCCGTCGATTCGCTGTCGAAAATGACTTTTAACGACGGGCTCTTTAAGGATCAGGCCGACCTCAATGGATTCTTGCGATGGATCTTACGCTGCCAGGCGCGAGGCAGGTACGCTTGAACCTTAGTTCGTCCGCTCTCT
>DASXBV010000266.1:0-9981 GCA_036491515.1 Chthoniobacterales bacterium | reverse complement strand
GCTCATCCACTTTACGACATGACTCGGCAATTGACCGCCGATCACATTCAAAAACTGATCCTACTCTTCAAGCATTTCGAAGGCATTAACGGGTTAAGAGATTCGCTTCTAAGCGACACCGCACGTTTTATCCTGAGATCGCTCACCCCGGAAATCATTCAGCGATTCGCCGATCGACAGGGTCTTGAGCCAACTCATCCCGAGCCATGGCGCAAAATCCTGATCGCCGGGTCCGACGACCACGCAGGCATTTTTCCCGCTTGCGCCTACACGGAAGCTCCGGATTGCGGTTCAGTCCGCGAATTCTTTCACTTCATCGGAAAGGGCGACTGTGTTACCCGGGGACAAGGGGGGACGCCTTTGGTGATTTCCCATGGGTTATACAACACGGCTTATCAATTTGCTAAAGACAAGTTTTCGGCTGCGGTGAGCCCGAATCTGGAATTTCTGGAACTGGTCTTCTCGCGATTCATGGAGGGAAAAAACCCGACGAAATTTAGTCTTGGCGAGAAGCTTGCCCTGCTTTCAAGCGGGATTCTTTCGGGAAAAATATTTGAACTCGCCAAACCGGCAAACCTTTCGATCTGGCCGGAACTGGCAACTTATTTTGGCAGGGCCGAAGTGCAGACTCAGATTGCGAAGGAAACTGAAGGTGTCAACGAGCCAGAGCGTCGCGCCTTTCTGATGGTCGCACTCGTGTTCAATCAGCTGGCATTTCGTTTTTTCCAAAAGTTCGTTCAACAGATCAGCGCGGGTGGCGTAATCGAAGCTGTCCAGGCATTAAGCGCGCTTGTGCCGATGGGGTTTCTGCTCGGCCCCTACTTTTATGGATTTCACAGTCAAGCGCCGTTCCGCAAACGGCTGACCGATATCTGCTCAGCGACGGTCAACTTCGTGCCGGACGTGCTGCAGAATATCAAACGAGCCTGGTTTACAGACACGCTCGAAGACGTGAATGGGGTTGTGACGACAATTCGAAAAATGGCTGCGGCTGCGTACGAGACCGGTGCGGATCTCATCGTGGTTACGTCCAGGCAGGAGATCAGCATTTCTGAGATTCCAATCAAGAATTTCATGCCGATCGGCGAATTTGAGTTGCCGGAATACGAGTTGCAGAAGCTTAGTTTCCCGCCCGTGCTGCACATGATCGAATACATTCAGCGAGAGCGCTTTACTGAACTGATTATCAGCACACCCGGGCCGGTTGGTCTAACCGCACTTATGGCCGCTAAGATGCTTGATCTGAAGACCGTAGGCATTTACCACACGGATTTTCCTCAATATGTGCGCATTCTTACGCAGGACAACTATATGGAATCGCTGGCGTGGAGTTTTATGCACTGGTTTTATTCCCAGCTTGACCTTGTTTACGTGAACTCGGAGCACTATCGCCAGCGCTGGATCGAACGCGGCATAGCTCCCGAAAAATTGAAGATCCTGCCGCGTGGGATAGATACCGCGGTCTTTACGCCCGCTAAGCGTGACCCCGGTTTTTGGGAACAATACGGCAAGAAACCGGAAGAGCTCGGCTTGCTTTATGTCGGACGTATTTCAAAAGAGAAAAATATCGACATCGCGGTTGCGGCTTTTAGAAAACTCTACGGGGAAGGGCTCCCCGTTCGCCTCTTGATGGTTGGGGACGGGCCCTATCTGCGAGAACTTCGCCAAACGGTGCCCGAGGCTTGCTTCACTGGTTACCTACGGTTGGCGGAATTGGCTACGGCGTACGCGTCGAGTGACATTTTTGTTTTCCCGAGCACAACAGACACCTTTGGTAATGTCGTACTGGAGGCGAAGGCGGCCGGGCTTCCCTGCATTGTGTCAAATCGGGGTGGTCCCTGTGAGTTGGTCGAAGACGGAGTCGATGGATTCGTCACCAGGGCCCTCGATGTCGGGGACTTTGCCCGGGTGTTACGGCTTCTTTGCGAGAACGCCGATCTCAGGAC
The DNA here is from genome assembly GCA_036491515.1 of Chthoniobacterales bacterium. Classification (GTDB taxonomy): domain Bacteria; phylum Verrucomicrobiota; class Verrucomicrobiia; order Chthoniobacterales; family JAFAMB01; genus JAFAMB01. Next base: position 8,035 of record DASXBV010000266.1, on the reverse strand, counting down.
AAAAATCGGTCAGGAAGCCAAAAATCGGGTTCGAGATCGGACCTGGAGTAATGCATTTCGACAATTTTGGAATGAAACACTCTGAAAATTTCATTGAATTATCGCGATGCTCCGCTAATTTGGTCACTCCCTATGGCAAAGAAGTCTTGGATTGAACGGAATAAACGGAAGCAAAAAACGGTGGAAAAGTACGCCGCTATTCGCGCCGCTTTGAAGGCGAACCGAGACTACGAAGGCCTTGCCCAGCTTCCGCGGGATGCCAGTCCGACTCGGCTCATCAATCGCTGTCAACAAAGTGGTCGCCGACGAGGGTTCATCCGTCGTTTTCGTTTGTCCCGAATTGCATTTCGTGAGCTCGCCTCCCAGGGAATGATCCCCGGGGTTACGAAGTCGAGTTGGTAGCATTTGCCGATTTTCGGAGCGGAAATTGATCGCGTCATTTGCCGGGGTGAATAACCTCGAGTTACGCTATGCTATGCGGGCCGACCTTCCGCAGGGTGATTACGCTTTAGACGTACTTGTGCCTCGTCGGTAGGAGCGATTGAGTCAATGACCATAGATTATCCCTTTTCGTTTGCGGTTTCAGCGGCTTCCGAGGTTGAAACGAAGTTTGGCTCATCGGGATCGATCTTGTTCAATCTGCTGATTATCCTGCTGCTGGTTTTCCTGAACGGATTCTTTGTTGCTTCCGAGTTCGCTCTTGTCAAAGTACGGTCCAGCCAATTGGACGCTCTCGAAGAGGGCGACAAAAAAGTTGCAATGGCGCGTCACGTTACGTCACATCTCGATGCGTACCTTTCGGCCACCCAGCTTGGGATCACACTCTCGAGTCTGGGGCTCGGTTGGATTGGCGAACCCTACCTGGCCAGACTGATTCAGCCCGTTCTTGTCCACGTTGGAATCAGCGCTGTCGCCATCATTCATGGAGTCTCGTTCGCTATCGGGTTCGGCATTATCACCTACCTGCATATCGTTTTGGGCGAGATCACACCGAAATGGTTGGCGATTCGTAAGTCACTGCCAACAAGTCTCTGGGTTAGCCCCCCGCTTCACCTCTTTTACATCATTTTCCGTCCGGCCATTTGGTTTCTCCAAGCTTCTGCAACCTGGATCATGAAATCCGCCTTCGGGATGGAGCCTGTCGCCGAAAACGAGTTGGCTCATAGCGAAGCGGAACTTCGGGTGATCTTGACCGAAAATGAGAGTCCGGCGGATGGGGCTGAACTTAGCAACGAGCTATTGATAAATGCGCTTGATTTCCGTCGCCGCGTTGTCCGGGACATTATGACTCCGCGCGGCGACGTAATTTACCTCGATATCCAAGATTCGTTTGATGCCAACGTCCAGGTGGCTATTGAATCAGGTCACACGCGTTTCCCTCTGGTTCAAGGTCACCTTGATAACACTATCGGTCTGATTCACATCAAGGATCTGATGCGCGCAATGAAAAAGGAAAAGCCGGATCTGCTCGCAATTAAGCGGGAATTGATTCCGGTACCGGAATTCATGCCGCTGGAGAAGCTGCTAAGGCAGTTTTTAGCCAAGCGGAATCATTTTGCGGTAGTGGTGGACGAGTACGGAGGGGCCGTCGGCATCGTGACTCTTGACAACGTCCTCGAAGAGTTGGTTGGAGAGATTAAAGATGAGTTCGACTTGGAGCAGGCGAAGGAATTCGTGCGTATCAACGAAGAAGAATTTGTCGTTCAGGGGCAACTGAATCTTTACGAATTGCAGGAACTCGCGGATCTCCAACTGGAGAATGCTGACGTTAGCACCATCGGTGGGTACGTTATTCAGTTGTTAGGTCATTTGCCGAAACAAGGAGAACAGGTTCGAATCGAAGATTATCTGGTCACCATTACTCAGACAGACGGACGACGGATTCTGCAGCTCCATTTTAAGAAACATTTTGTTGAGCCTCCTGAAGAGCAAGAGCACACCGCGAAGCAAGACGAGTCACAATAGCTTCGCGATGAATTCCTCTTTGTCGAAATATTGGAGATCTCCTGGCTTTTCGCCCGTCCCCACAAAGCGTGGAGGGATGCCGAGTTCGTCCTGGATCGCGATGACGATGCCGCCCTTGCCGGAACCATCGAGCTTGGTGACAACCAGGCCGGTCAGACCGATAGCTTGCTTGAATTCTTTCGCCTGGACCAGCGCGTTACTTCCGGTCGTAGCGTCCACGACTAACAAGCACTCGTGCGGCGCTTGTTCATCGTGCTTCCGTAAAGTCCTCACAACCTTACCCAATTCCTGCATCAAATTGTGTTTGGTATGAAGGCGGCCGGCCGTGTCGCAGATTAAAAATTCGATATTCCGTTTGTGCGCAGCGGAATAGGCATCGTAACAAAGTGCCGCCGGATCGGCGTTGTAATCCCCCGTAATCACATCGACTTGAACGCGTTCCGCCCAAATCTTCAGTTGTTCGATGGCTGCGGCACGGAAGGTGTCGGCAGCGGCCAACATCACGGTGTGTCGGTCTTGCTTGAGAAGATGCGCTAGTTTCGCCGTGGAGGTAGTTTTCCCGGTACCGTTGACGCCGACCATCAGGATCACCTTCGGCCTGCTGGGCAACGGTCGGAGTCTAGGATAGGTGATTGGAAGGATCTGTTCGATGTGGGATCGAGTGACGTCGACAACGTCTCTGGCGGTGATCTTCGCCTGGCGTTGCCGAAGGTCCTCAATGATTCGGAGCGTCATGGGTACACCGATGTCAGAACGGATCAAGGTTTCCTCGAGTTCGTCCCAGTCGACAGGCTTGCCGCTGAATCGGTCTACCAGGCTTTTGAAAAATTCGAATGCCATACGTTTAATTCGTCTGGTCCGCTGCTGTTCGGAGAGGGCGACTGAGGTCGAGTTTCACTCGATCGAGTACACCGTTCACGAACTTTCCGGATTCCTCTGTTCCAAATTTCTTGGCGATATCTATTGCTTCGTTGATGGCAACGATCGGCGGTACGTCATTTGCATAAAGCATCTCATAGATCGCCATCCGCAGGATGTTGCGATCTACCGCAGAAATCCGTTTCAGCTCGTAGTTCGCCGTATATTTAGTTATCTTCTCGTCGATCGTAGCTTGGTGGGAAATCACGCCGTTAAGAACGTTTATCGCGAACGTACGAACACCTGGGACCGCCACGCGGATCTCCCAGAACAGATCCAGCTCCTTGGTATCAAGCGGCTGTTGCACGTTCAAATCCCAGTGAAACAGAAGTTGCAGCGCGACCTCTCGTCCTTCGCGGCGTTTGCCCACGGCACCTATCCTCCTTTCAGAATTGCGCGGAGAGTGCGAACGATACGGACCGCTGCGCGGGCGGCCTCTGTTCCACGATTTATTTGGGGTGCTAAACAGCGGGCCTTCGCCTGCTCTGGATTCTTGACCACGAGAACCTCATGCAATACCGGCACAGATGCGTTCAAACTGATGTTCAACAACGCTTGGGTAACCGCGGTAGCGATTAGCGAAGCATGCAGCGTCTCACCATCGAAGATCAACCCAAATGCCAGAATCGCGTCCGGCCTTTGATTTCTGGTAATCGCCTGAACGGCGATTGGGATTTCGAACGATCCGGGCACGCGTACGACGGAAAGCTTAGCCTCCGGAGCTATAATTCTCAATTCATCTGTGGCAAACCCCACTAAGCCATCCACGTAGTCGCGATTGTATTCGCTGGCTACTATCGCGAAGCGCGCAGCTTCCTTCAGCGCTTCCGGTGGCGTCGGAAATTCTGTCGACATCAGTGCCGGACGATACTCCTTAAGGCGCGGCCTGCAAGAGCAGGAGTTTAGGATGCTCCGGTAGGGCGAAGCCTCGCCCGGATCTTCGCCTTACCGTAACTCCTGATTCCTGCTTCACAGGAGGTGCCCCATCTTCTGACGCTTGGTCTGGAGGTATCTCGCATTGTGCGGATTAGCCACAGCTTTAATCGGGAGTTGCTCAACAATATTGAGACCGTATCCTTCAAGACCGACCACCTTTTTCGGATTATTTGTGAGGAGTCGAATATGGCGCACCCCCAGATCGAATAAAATCTGCGCGCCGATGCCGTACTCCCGAAGATCCATCGGGTAGCCCAGCTTTTCGTTGGCTTCTACCGTGTCCAGACCCTGCTCTTGAAGTCCGTAAGCGCGAATTTTTGCCGCCAGGCCGATGCCTCGTCCCTCTTGCCGCATATAGACCAATACGCCAGAACCCGCCTTATCGATTTGTTGCAGTGCCGCGTGCAATTGATCGCCACAATCGCACCGTCGTGAACCGAATACGTCTCCGGTCAAACATTCACTGTGGACGCGCACCAATATTGGGTCGTCGCTGGAAAGGACTCCTTTGACGAGAGCTAAGTGGTGAACGTCGTCAATCACTGAACGGTATAGATGAAGCCGGAAGTCGCCGTAATCCGTGGGCAGCGAGACAATCTCCTTTCGCTCAATCAATACTTCCCGTGCCCGCCGGTAGGAAATCAGATTCTCGATCGAGCAAATCTTCAAGCTATGCCGCTGCTTGAACTGCATAAGATCCGGTAACCTCGCCATGGAACCGTCATCGTTGACGACCTCGGCGAGGACGCCAACCGGCCTTAATCCGGCTAATCTTGCGAGATCAACAGCCGCTTCTGTGTGCCCGGCCCGTCGGAGAACGCCGCCCTCTCTGTACCGGAGAGGGAAGACGTGGCCCGGCCGGACCATGTCCTGGGCGGCTGTACTTGGATCCGCCAACAGGCGAATTGTGCGGGATCGATCTGCGGCCGATATGCCAGTCGTCACGCCTTTTTTTGCGTCAACGGAAATTGTGTAGGCCGTCCGCATGGATTCGGTATTCCGAACCGTCATCAACGGCAAGTCCAACCGGTCCAGATCCTTGCCTTCCATCGGAACACAGATAACACCGGACGTGTAACGGATCATAAAATTGATCAATTCCGGTGTCGCCTTTTCGGCAGCCAAAATCAGATCCCCCTCGTTCTCTCGATTCGCGTCATCGGTCACAATGACCAGGTGACCCTGACGGAGTTCATTGAGAACCTCTTCGATTGGATCAAATTCAATGTCCATACAGTCACATCATCTTCTTAGAAATTCGTTCCCCGTCAAACCGTTCGGCTTTTGGCGTTCAGCGATCAGCGTTCCGGCGTTCGGTGGTTAAGGACATCGGTAACACTGTTACTGTTTAGCTCACAGTGAGAGTTTTTTGATTCTAGCGGCTGCGGACTGAGATCGGCTCGCCGGAAGGGGATGGTTCGCCTACCCGAACGCCGAACGCCGAACGGTTTGACGGGGAACGAAATTGCCAGTACGAAAGAACCCTGATGAGGTTCCGATCCATCTATGTTGCGGGCCACAGAGGGCTGGTTGGGAGTGCGCTCTTGCGCAATTTGCGAAAAAATGGCTATACAAACATTCTGGTTCGGACCCGCCAGGAATTGGATCTCCGGCAATCCGGCGATGTTCGGAATTTCTTTTCTCAGGCTAAACCGGAATCCGTGGTTATCGCTGCGGCAAAGGTTGGAGGGATAAAAGCGAATAGCGACTATCCGGTCGAATTCTTGCTGGAGAACCTCCAGATCCAGAACAACTTGATCGCGGCGAGCTTCGAGTTTGGTGTGAAGAAGCTGCTATTGCTCGGAAGCTCGTGCGTTTATCCGAAACTCGCGCCACAACCGATTCGTGAGGAATCTCTGCTGACTGGCCCCCTCGAACCAACCAATGAGCCGTACGCGATTGCCAAAATCGCCGGGATCAAACTCTGTCAGGCATACGCGCGGCAGTACGGGATGAATTTTATTTGCGCGATGCCAACCAACATTTACGGACCGGGCGACAACTTTGATCTGGAGAAATCGCACGTTCTGGCTGCGCTGATTCGAAAGGTCCATGAAGCGAAACTGGGGAACCGGCGCGAGGTTACGATCTGGGGTACCGGAACACCGCGAAGAGAATTTCTACACGCGGACGATCTTGCCGACGCGCTTCGATTTCTTTTGGAAAATTATGATTCGCCCGAAATCATCAACGTTGGTTGGGGCGAGGATCTGACGATTCGCGAACTTGCGGAGATTATTGCGCGGGTCATAGGGTTTGAGGTCGACATTGTCTTCGATACCACCAAACCCGATGGGACTCCGCAAAAGCTTCTGGATACGACCCAGCTGCAGGCACTGGGTTGGAAGCCGCGAATTTCTTTGAATGACGGCATCCAGCAGACTTATCACTGGTTTCTGGAAAGCGGTGCCAGCGAGACATGGTGAGTTCCGATTCTAGAGCCCTACGGATAGCAATTTCCGGTCACAGCGGGTGTGGGAACACCACCGCCACCAATAATGTAGGAAGAACCCTGGCGTTGGAGGTCGTTAACTATACATTTCGCGACCTTGCCCGAGATCTCCTCATTCCGTTCGAGAAAATCCAGCGTCAGGCAGCGACGAGCCGAGTCTACGATTTTTTGACAGATCTGATATTAATGCGCGCCTCTCTGCGGCCCCGCGTCGTCGTGGGATCCAGGTTGGCCGGTTGGCTTGTCGACGCCGATTTGCGCGTTTGGCTGCATGCGTCGCTGGAGGCTCGAGCGAAAAGGATCTTTCAGCGAGAGGCCGATAAACACGCAAGCTATGAGTCTGTTCTCTATCGAACATTGCAGCGTGATGAGGAGAATCGGAAACGCTACCTTGAGGTCTACGGTATCGATACCAATGATCGTAGCGATTTCGATATCATCATTAACACCGAGAAACTTACCGCCGAACAGGTCTCCAGCCTGATTGTCGCCGCCGCTCGTTGGGCGAGCCAGAATCAGTTGGATCGGAAAAGCCTGCATCTGCAGCGGATTCGAAAAATCATCTCTGATCAATTAGGAATCGATCCGAAAGTGTTGATAAACAACTCGATCTCGATCGACCTGAAGGAAATCTATCAACGTCTCGCGGGCGATGCGTAAGCGAAGCGTCTCGCTTTGCTTCTTCCCTGAGGGCAAAGCGAGGACGCTTCGCTTACATTCAGGGCAAAGCGAGGACGCTTTGCTTACATCACGCAGTCGCTGGAATTGATGATGAACGCCCCGGCTTTGCGCATTTCTGCAATTGCGGCGGTCGAGTCGTCCGGCATTAAATTTACGCCCCGGCATGCGTCTGCAATCACCGAGGTCCGAATGCCTAAGCTGGTACTGTCGAGCGCGGAATACTTGACGCAATAATCCGTAGCGAGGCCGCAGATGAAAAGTTCATTGACGTTCTGCTCCTGCAAGTAATCGCTCAGACCCGTGGAACGTTTTCGGGCGTTATCAAAAAAACTGCTGTAGCTATCGATGCCAGGATCCGTTCCTTTCCGGAATACCTTTGCAAAGCGGTCTGCACGAATCTGGGCGGAGAATTCGGCGCCAGGTGATCCTTGAACGCAATGGGCTGGCCACAAAACTTGAATGATGCCGTTCAAATCAATAATTTCGCCGGGGCGACGGTTTGGATGGTTAGCGGCGAAGCTCCCATGATTGGCCGGATGCCAATCCTGGGTGGCCAGGACGAGATTGAAACGCTCCATTAGCCGGTTTACGATCGGTATTACCTTGTCCCCGTCTGGTACCGCCAAGGCACCACCTGGCAAGAAGTCGTTTTGTATATCGACTACGAGGAGGGCATTCATACTCACAATGTAGCCCAAATCTGCGAAACCTGCGGAATCTGCGGTTTCAAATTCGGCTCCGGGCGTCTTGCATTAGCCGTGCCTTCGATTCATGAAGCCCAAGTTCCAAACCAACCGGATAGATGTGAGGATTAAGAAGACGCTTAACCGCGGGATGAAAGCGACCCAATTCGGTCTGTGCCAGGCTGCGACTCTGAGAGATCGACGGGCGCTCGTACACCAGTTCGCCCCGCCGGAAAATCGGCACCAACAGGTCATGGCATTTCACGGTCCCGGCGATTTTTTTTCGAATTGTGACATCCGCTATATCCACGATATCACGACCTTTGGAGATCCCCGCCAAATCGTCGTAAATCATGTCTGCCACATATTCGTTTTTATGCTCGAATCGCCGAACTTGGAG
>DASXBV010000265.1:0-4621 GCA_036491515.1 Chthoniobacterales bacterium | reverse complement strand
ATGGATGCTCCGCCAGTTTGACGAAGGACGCCAGACTGCCATTGAGTGGGAGGAAATTGCGCATTTCTTCGAAAATTGAAATTCTAGCGCCCAAACTTGACTGTCAGCTTGGCGACGCCGATCGAGTGTGCCTCGATCTGCTTTGCCATTTTTGCAGGCGGCGCCTCCGCACCAAAAGGCAACTTCTCAACATTGAGCGCATACACCCTCACGAAATATCGATGGGTTGACCCGGGTGGAGGACAGGGTCCCCCATAACCCGACTCACCATAATCATTCTGGCATTGAACGCTGGCGGGTGGTAACCCTCTTGATCCCTTGCTGCCCGCGCCAGCCGGCAACTCAAACACAGTCCTGGGGATGTTAAAAATGACCCAATGCCACCATCCGGCGCCACTCGGTGCATCGGGATCAAAAATAGTAATCGCAAAGCTCCTCGTGCCACTCGGCGCCCCAGACCAATGAAACTCGGGAGAAACATTTGCCCCACCGCATCCCGAGCCGTTGAACAAATTTTCTTGCGGCACACTTCCGCCTTCGTGCCAGGCAGCACTCGTAACACGGAAGTCTCCACTCTCCGCAAACGCGCTGAGGGCAGCGAAGGCTAGACAAGAGCCGAGTGCCAAAAATAGCTTTTTCACGGTATCAATCCTTTGCCTGAGACTGCATTTTGTTGCTATCAACGTATGAGATAAACTCCAAAAGCGATCCATCCGGATCGCGGAAGTAGACCGAGATACCTTCCCCCCGGGCCCCAGATCGTCGCAGCGGTCCAAGTTCTATTTCGACGCCATTCATCTTGAGGTGTTCCACTGCCTCGCTGATCGGCCCGGACCATTCGAAGCAGAGGTCACTTCCGCCCGGTGGGACCGGAATCTTTGCTAACGGTTCACCTTGCACACCCGGCCCATGTAGATTCAGCTGGGCGTTTGCAAACCGGTAAGCCCAACGTCCGTTCTTTTCCACGAGCTCTACTCCAACGACGTCACGGTAAAAGTTGTTCGACCGCTCCCAGTCCGACACGTGGACTACACAATGATCAAACCTGGTTGGTAAACTCACAGGATAAAGATACCCGCAAACTATGAACACGATCCAGGGCAAATTGGAAGGTAACAGGTTTCAGCGGCCTCAGCGGATTCAAGTAATTCTGTTCTGCCTCGCGAAGAAACCTGCATTCGCCGAGCCGGCTCTGCGTTGCTCCCTGTTACACACCTCCTGAACCCGCTGAATCCGCTGAACCGCTGTTAGATTCACTCCGAAGAACGAATCTCGCCCGTTTTCGATAACAATATCGAAACCCAGCGGGTCGAGTCGAAGTTCGATAAGACAATTACCAGAATCACCGTCAGCGGAACGCACAGAAACGCACCCACGATCCCCCATAGCGAGCCCCAGATAATCAAGGCGATGATCACTGTCAATGGACTCAGATTGAGCGATTCCCCCATGACATTCGGTTCCACTATGTTCCCCATAAGCTGAGCGATTGCGGTGATACCGATACCGATGATTAAGAACTGAGCGAGATTGTCGAATTGCACCGCAGCAAGCAGTGTCGGAAGAATAGTCGCCACGATGACCCCAATGGTCGGTATGAAATGTAATATGAAGATGAGGAGCGCCCAAAACTCTGCAAAGTCCAACCCGACGATCCGCATCAAAATGTAGGCTAGCAGTGCGCTCGTGAAACTTACGGCTGTCTTCACTCCGAGATACGTATGAATGTCGCGATCAATCCGGCGCATGATTCGAATAGCGTTTTTTCGGCGATCGGGATTAGGAAAGAGCGCCTCAATCTTCACCGGAAAGAAGCGCCGTTCGAGCATGATAAACAAGCCATAAATCACGACGAGCGTGACGTCCTCCAGAACGCCGGCCACTGCTTTGGCAACGGCTGTGAATACCGACCGGAGGTCAACCGCTTTTAATAGCTCCCGAATTTCAGGGGGTTCCTCTATGCCAACCCTGGCGAAGATCTCACCCTGCAATTGCTGCAAGCGAGCCTGGTACTTCGGCGCAGCGGCCGCAACGTGAACCGCGTTTTGTGCAACGATCTCAATCAGCGCAAAGCCGAGCCCGAAGATGATCCCAAAAGCCAGGATCACAGAAAGCACAGCCGGCACCGGATGACCCGCGATTCGAATCTTGCGGATCAGCCGACTGACTATATCGACGAGATAGACTGCGAGCACAGCCATCACCAAAGGAACAAAGAAATGTTCTCCGATGCTGAGTGCATAAAACGTGCCGATAACAATTCCAAAAATCAGGGCGACAGAAAGGAGTCTACGATGGGCATTCAAACCACCTTGCTTGGTCGTCATAAGGTCATTGGGGGCATACCGGCGCGTTGGTCCAGCCGCCCGGACTTCGCGCCTGATTCTTTGTGGCGTTTCGGATTGACGATCTGCTTGAGTCTCCAGGAAACTGTTTTCCCTTCAAGCCACCACCGGCACCCGCTGACCCCTGTTCGCACTTTCGATTGCTCCGAGCACCATCGCCAGGCTATGGATGTTATCGGCACTGCGTGTCTCTGCAGGTACCCCCTCAGTAACATTCCGGAGAAATTGCGCCATCACGCTAAGGTGGCCGCGAGTTTCCCTGGAATCCGGCTCCTCCGTAGGAACGAAAGATTCTGTTTCGTAGAACAGCCCATTCGGCTTCGTGGCGTATTCGCCGCGGATCTCCTCAAGGCCGTCCCAAAGGATCGTTCCCTTTGTGCCGATAATCCGCCAAGCCGAGTTCCAAGAGGTCCGCAACCCTTCTGAGCACCAGCTCCCTCGAAACGTGAACCTGATTCCACCGTTCATTTGAAAGATGGCGTGAGCTGACGCGCCGTGCTGCCACCAGGAACCTTTCGGATTCCACTCTTCGCAATAGACGGACTCGGCGTTGGCGCCCGTCAAGCAACGCACAGCGTCAAACGGATGGATGGCCATATCGATCAGCAGAACATGGTCCATTTTTTCCCGAAACCCGCCGAAATGAGCTGGCACGAAAAAGTCAACATTCACGGTGGTAATTTCACCAATGAGGCCCTGGCGCAAGATGCGCCGGATTTTGCGGAGGCCGGGATCAAATCGCCGATTCTGTATGACCACATGAACGAGGTTATTCTTTTTCGCAAGACCGACCAGCTGCTGGGCCTCATTGAGGGTTGTGGCGAGCGGCTTTTCCTCGAGCACGTGCAATCCGTTGGATAACGCCTTTTGATCAATTTCGGCGTGTACCAAAGGAACGGTACAATCGAAAAGCATCTGTGCCCGGACTTTGTCGATCGCCTCATCCAAATTGGAAAAGATCGGACCATCCAAATGGAATTCTGCGGCGCGCAAACGCGCAAGTTCCGGATTTAAATCGACGAGTGCGGAGATCTGGATTCCAAGTTCCTTTGCACTTCGAATCCACTCGGCGCTCATTGCGCCACAACCAACCAGGATCGCTTCAAGTTTCCTACGCATGCGTATTTATTTCACAGATCCTGCCGACCTAAATTTGTGGGTGACCTGGGTGTTCCGCCAAAATTTGGTTCAAATACGACGGACGCCCAGGTCACCTGCCAAATTCAGGCTCGTGTCCGCAGGATCTGTGAAACTAATATGCAGAGGATTCTGATTTTTTCATCATCCCAATGAACGACCCATCCTACGGTTTAAGTTACCTGCGGCTTTCGGATGCGTTAGAGGTTGAAGCCTGCAATGCGGGGCTTTTTGTCTCGCCGGCCCAAGGCATTCATCATGGACGGGTGATTGACTCCTACGAACTCATCCTGGTCCGAACCGGTACGCTTGTGTTAAGCGAAGAGGCCACGGTTTTTGCGCTTGAGCAGGGTGACACGCTGATCCTCTGGCCGGGACGTTTTCATCGTGGTGTTGCGCCCTACGCACCGAACACTTCATTCTATTGGGTGCATTTTTTCCTTCGGGGTGACGCATCGCATACAGGTGTGGAAGGGTCGGTGATTCCGCAACATTGTCGGCTGCCTGAACCGCTGCGTTTGACGGAATTGTTCCTTCGATTTTTGGATGACCAGGAACGAAACCGTCTTGAAAAGCACTATGCATCAACGTTGGTTAGATTGATATTGCTAGAGATTGCCTTGCAATACGATCCGCGTTTTGCCGAGGCCAGAGAGTCGCAAAACCTTGCCACCCAGGCTCAGACGCTTATTACGCGAAACTTTCGTGAAGCGCTCTCCACCTCCCTGATCGCACGCAAGCTCCATTGCAACCCCGACTATCTTGGCCGGGTCTACCGACAGACATACGGTTGCAACCCCACCGAAGGCATCCATCGCGCTCGAATGAAACACGCGAAAAACCTGCTGCTGCTTACGTCGATGAACGTCAACGAAATCGCAGTCGCCTGTGGTTACGAGGATTCCGATTATTTTAGAAAAGTCTTTCGGCGCTTTTTTGATATGCAACCTCGCCGTTTTCGCACGTTACACGCCAGACAGCATTTAAACTCGGCCTAATGCTCGATCCGATTCGCGCCTTCGACGAGCTCCTTCTGCCGTTTATAGATCTCCGTCACTAACCGCAACACAATGATCGACAGCGGGACCGAGAAAAAGTCGCCAAGAATCGCAAACACCGCGGCAAGTGTCCATTGATCA
>DASXBV010000264.1:0-8956 GCA_036491515.1 Chthoniobacterales bacterium | reverse complement strand
TGACGCCGTGCATGTTCAGATCACCCGTCACGTCGGCGGTATTTTCACCGGTTTTCTTGACCGAAGTGCTTTTAAAGGTGATCTCCGGAAACCTTTTCACATCGAAAAAATTGGGAGACCTGAGATCGTCATCTCGCATTTTAACGCCGGTGTCGATGCTGGCGGTCTGGATGGTTACCTCAACGGACGACTGTTCAGGGTTGGCTTCGTCCAGCTGAATCTGGCCGGAGAAGTCATCGAATTTGCCGGGTACTTTAGAAAACAAATGACGGATTTGAAAACCCAGCGTCGAATGAGCCTTATCGAAGACAAAGGTATCAGCCGCGAAGGCGGAATGAGCCAGCAGGAGAGCCGATAATAGGGCCAGGGGAGTTGCTTTGTTCATAAAGATACGCCAAAATTAAAGAATATTGTGACACTGAGTCAACGGCAGATAACCATATTCCCGTGCACAGTGAGAAAACCCGTTCGGCGGTGTGGCCAAACGGGTTTTCTCGGTCGCGGGGGGAAAACGTGTTGCCCTGAATGACCTCTAAAACTAGACCTTGCTCTTGAAGTCTTTGCCTGGGACGAACTTGACGGTCTTTGATTTCGGAATCCGGATTTGCTGGAGAGTCTTCGGATTAACACCTTTCCGGGCCTTTCTTTCGACCACTTTGAAAGTTCCAAATCCGACTAGCTGTACCATCTTATCCTTCTTCACGCCGACCTTGACTGCGTTAATGACTGCTGTGACCGCCCTTTCCGCTTCCGCCTTACTCGTTTCGCTTCCGAGCTGTTTCTGGACCGCTTCGACTAACTCTACTTTGTTCATGATAAACGATGCGTTTGCCGTGGGATGTTAGGCTTGGGAACGTAGCATCCAAGCCGATTTGCGGACGAACGCTCCTAATTTGGTCGTTTTCACAACATTCGCAACTTTTTGTCAATTCATTAATCCTGTTTTATGGAGTTTCACCCCGTTCAGGATCCAGCGCCTGCCCTACCCGGGCGGGGCCAGGCTCCGCCCGGGTAGGGCAGGCGCTGGATCCTCACCGCAAACTCGAATAGTCGATCGTTTTCAGGCGGTCAAGATTGAGCCCCAGCCTGGGGACACAATCGATCAAAGCACGAGTATACGGATGCTGTGGCTGACGCAAAACGGCTTCCGCGTCACCGAACTCCACAAAGCGACCGCGAAACATCACTGCAACTTTGTCTGCCAGGCCCCGGATGATACCGAAGTTGTGGGTGATCAGCATGATCGCCATCCCGTATTTTTTCTTAAGAGCTTGAAAAAGATCGAGGATTTGTCGCTGGATAGTAACGTCCAGGGCAGTTGTTGGCTCATCGGCAATCAGCAGCTTGGGATGACAACAGAGGGCCATGGCGATCATCACCCGTTGCTGCATACCGCCGCTCAACTGGAAAGGGTAATCTCTGAGCCTCCGAGCGGGATCCAAAATCCCTACCTGATCAAGCCAGTGTGTTACCTCTTTGCGCATTTCGCGGACTTCCGGCCGATGTAAACGGATCGTTTCTGCGATCTGCTCGTAGATGGAAAAAACAGGATTCAAGCTCGTCGCCGGTTCTTGAAATATATAGGCAACCTGATTTCCGCGGACCGAACGCAGCATGTTCTCGTTCATCCCGAGGATCGAGTGACCTTCGAGCAGGATGTCACCCGTTTTGTAGAGCGCCGGAGGTTCCGGTAACAACCTGGTAAGAGCCAGAGCGGTAACGCTCTTGCCGCTCCCGCTTTCGCCGACAATGGCAAGTGTCTCGCCTGCTCCCAAGGAAAAAGAAATTGATTCTACGGCGGTAGTGACACTGTCGTCCAACCGAAAACCGATCGTGAGATCCCTGACCTCCAGCATCTGACTTAATTAGGGCCAAGATTCTGGTTGTAAAGGCGAGAATCAGGATCGGGCAGTTCCGCAAGGATATCTCCGTGATTGAAAACCGCGCCGCTCGAAGATAGTAACGCTTTGTGAAACTGTGCACCTGCTTGCTCGTTATCTTCGGCCTCCTTGCGCCATCACTCCGAGCCGAACAGAAAGAATTGGTCGTGGGAATGGAGATGTCGTACCCGCCTTTTGAAATGCTGGACTCAAACGGCCAACCGGCGGGAGTGAGCGTGGATTTAGCTCGAGCGATGGGCCAATACCTGAACCGACCCGTCCGTTTTGAGAACATTCCATTCGACGGACTGATCCCCTCTTTAAAGACAGGTAAAATTGATGTTATCATTTCCTCGCTGACGGTGACGGAGGATCGCAAGAAATCGATCGATTTCAGCGATCCCTACTTGACGATGGGGCTGGCGATCCTGGTAAAGAAGAATAGCGACATCCGTTCGATAGACGACGTCGACAAACCCGGGCGCAGCGTCGCGGTGAAAAAGGGGACTACCGGCGATATTTATGCAATCGAGCACTTCAAAAATGTGAAGCTCCTGGTCCTGAACGAAGAGAGCGCGTGTGCTATCGAAGTGGCCCAAGGCAAGGCAGACTGTTTTATTTATGATCAGCTTTCAGTCTTCCAAAATTGGAAAAAATACCAGGACACCACCCGGGCCATCCTTCAACCGTTTCAACAAGAACAATGGGCGATGGGGATCCGAAAAGGGAATAATGACCTTCGCCAGCAAATAAATGGTTTCCTCAAACATTTCAAGGAAACCGGAGGCTTCGAGCAAATCGGCGTCAAGTACTTCAGTGAAAACAAAAAGGCTTTCGAAGAACTCGGGGTACCATTTTATTTTTGAGTTCGTTTAGCATCATGCCTGAGAAAGTAAAGCGGAGACGTTGGCCAAAATACTTGTTAGCCGGGTTGCTGGCGGTTCTGGTCCTTACTGCAGCCCTTTACCAACCGATCTTTTTCGCAGTTGCGCAGGTGGTAGCTCAACAGATCGCGAAATCTCAAGAGTTGTCGTTACGGTTCAAGATTCACGGCTCCATCTTTTCAGATCTCTACATCGAAGATCTCCATCTCCGACCTCTTCCGGAGAACACCACGTTACCGTTGGAAAACATCGATGCCGAGCGGGTCGCACTTCGTTACAATCTATTTAGCCTGCTTAAGAAGGACTTTTTGAACCTCGTTGAACTGGTAGAACTAAAAGATATCAGCATCGTGGTCCGTCAGGTCCCACCGTCTCAGGTCCCACCGTCTCAACAAAAGAGCCCGACCGGCCTGCGGATGCCCGCCATCATACCCAATAAGATCGATATTCAAAATTTCAATCTCACCGTGCGGGGAGAGAACGGCGATCTTGAGTTACGAAAATTTGCGTTGGCATTTCAGCAAGGTGAGGAGGGGTATCTGGCCTGCGAATCCCTTCGTATCCCGGCTCTCGGCACCTGGGATCAGCTCCGGGCAGGTCTACGTTATAATCAAGGGCAACTTGAGCTGAGCGATTTTGCGTTAGAACCGATTGTCGCGGTGAATCGGCTGCAAGTCGATTTGTCCGGCTCCGAACAGGGACGCTTCCGCTTGGCCCTGGATGCGAAGGCGCTGGAATCAGCCATCGCTGCAAATGTTACCTACGAACAGCCTGCGGATACACCATTCATTAACGCGACATTGAAACTCACCGGCCTCGAGCTCAGCCAGATTCAGAAGCTGTCGCCTATACCGATTTCCGGCTCCATTTCAAGAATCGATGTCCAACTGGACGGTAATCTTAATCGCCCAAGCAGCTTCTCAGGCTCTATTGGCGCGGCCGCGAACAGTGTCCGTTACCAGGACTACGACATCGATAGTGCTAGCGTTGCGTTGATTATCGACAAAGGGAGGGGAAAAATCCAGCAGCTCTCCGTTAACGCAGGTCTCAACAAGTTGCGCGCTAGCGGCAACTTTACGCTCTCGGAGACGCCGAACGAGCTGCTAAGCAGATCGTCAGCGGATATCGGCCTTGCCGCCGAGATCCGTGGTCCGAAGCCCTACGTTCCAGATCTTAACGCAACAATATTGGTGACCGGAAGTATCGGCCTGGCGAACGGAAGGGCGCAGTTGGTTTCGCGGGCTTCCGTTGGAGACATCAGAAGTCCGAAATTGCTTCCCGGGTTGGCCATTTCCGCGGTCAACACGGATCTTTTTGCGGTCGCTCAACTTCCGCTTGCCGAAGATCTCTGGAAATCTTTGGCGGCAGTCGTCGTTAGCAACGTCACAAACATTTCGTATCAGGACGCTCACATCCGCCAGGTTCGGGTCGTGGCTGACACCATGGATACCAAAACCGCAACCGCCAATTTGAGGCTCCTAAGTGGAGAAAGCCGAGCTGAAGTGACAGCAAATCTTCCATTGCCGTCACCGGGAATACCGTTTGACCCGAAACAAATTGCCGGTCATCTGAGCTTCAACATTGCCTCAATTAGCGACTTCCTCAGCCAGAATGAGATTGCTGGGAACCTGACCGCTAACGGCGACGTTCGATTCGATCATTTGCAGACCAACGGAGCAGTTCGTGCGAATGGCCAGCAGCTAAAATATCGCGGAATAATCCTGCAATCACTCGACGTGGACGCGAATTTTAAAGATCAGTTGGCGCTAGTTCGCGATTTTCGAATTAACTTTGATCCCGCTAACTACATAGACCTGACGGGATCGGCCCAATTAGCCGACCCGTTCCCGTTTCAAGCACACGGTCAGGTGAAGTTCAAGGATATGGCCGTGTTGAATGAATTCCTGAGCGATCTGGGCTTAACACCTGGCCTGAGCGGCAGTGTAAATATCAACTTTTCCGGGACGGGCAACGCCCGTAACCCTGCGGCCCAACTTCAACTTTCGGGTAGTCAGTTGCAGTACCGCGGGTTTGTTGTTCAGGACGTCGATGTAGAAGCAATCGTCGAACACGGCGCCGCAGACATACAGAGATGTCGGGTCAGCTTGGATCCGAACAATTATGTCGACATCAGTGGGAATATCCAATTCGCCGACCCCAATCCATACCAGGCACGTGGACGGATAAAGCTTCCAGACCTCGGCCTATTTAATCCATTGCTGAAAAGTCTCGGGCAGGCGCAAGGATTGAGCGGTGCGCTTAACGTAGACTTTTCGGGAACCGGCAACAGCAAAAACATTGCTGCCGGCC
Organism: Chthoniobacterales bacterium; assembly: GCA_036491515.1. Taxonomy (GTDB): domain Bacteria; phylum Verrucomicrobiota; class Verrucomicrobiia; order Chthoniobacterales; family JAFAMB01; genus JAFAMB01. The sequence goes on along the minus strand of DASXBV010000264.1, from coordinate 3,882 downwards.
TCCAGGTGGAGGGCGAAAAATTGAAGTACCGTGGACTGCTGATCCAAAACGTTAATGCCGAGGCGACCGTCGAGAATTCGAAGGCAGACATCCAGACCTGCCGAGTGACACTTGACCCAAATAATCGGATAGCGTTAACAGGAACGGCTCAACTGGCCGATCCCTATGCCTACGTATTGAATGGCACAATCGAACTAACCGACCTCGGCGTCTTTGACGAACTCCTCAAGAACCTCGGGCAATCGGCTGGGTTGAGCGGCATTATCTACGGCGCGTTTTCAAGCAACGGCGACGCAAAACACCCTGAAGCCCATATTCAATTTTCCGGATATCAATTAAAATACCTGGGCCTTTTGATTCCGAACGTCGGCATCGAGGCGGCAGTCGAAGGAGGAAGGGCAGATCTTAAGACCTGCCGGGTCACGATTAATCAGAACGACTTCGTCGATGTAACCGGCAACGTCGGACTCGTGGCGCCTTATTTATACGACGCGCGCGGTGCAATCACGCTGCGAGATCTCGGAGCCTTTAACGAACTGCTCAAGAATGTTGGCCAGCCTGCAGATCTGAGGGGCAGTCTCAGTCTTGATTTTTCCGGGAAAGGTGACACGAAGAACCCCACAGCTCACCTCCACGTTTTGGGTGATGGACTTAAGTACCGCGGCTTGCTGGTTCAGAGTGTGGACATTGAGTCAAAAGTTGAAAACTCGCTGGCGACGATCGAAGCGGGCCGAGTGAATCTGGATGCGGACAACTACCTGGACATCACCGGAAACGTTAACATAGTCGAGCCGAATCCGTACGAGGCTCGCGGTACGATTGCGCTGAAAAATCTTGGCGTTTTCAACGAATTCCTTCGGAGCCTTGGACAACCTGCTGACCTTGCTGGGAGCCTCCAAGTCGACCTTTCCGGAACTGGTACCATTCAGAATCCAACCGCCCAGTTTCGTGCGATGGGCAACCAGCTGAAATACCGTGGCCTCGCCGTTCAAAGTGTAGATATACAGTCGAAGGTTCAAAGTCGAGTCGCGAACATTCAGAGCTGCCGAATCAACCTGGATGCGGACAACTACCTCAATCTAACCGCGGAGGTGGGGTTGACCGATCCCTACGCTTACAAAACGAGCGGCGCGATTGAGCTTAGGGACCTCGCCATATTCAGCGAATTGCTCAAAAGCATCGGACAATCTCCTGCAGTGAGCGGAAATGTTCACGTCGACTGGTCCGGCACCGGGAACGTCCGAGACGTCATCCCTGATGGGCAACTTCACGTATTAGCAAGCCAGCTCAAATATCGTGGGCTGCTGATACAGAGTATTGACATTGACGGAAGTCTATTGAAGCGAAAACTGGACCTGCCGAACTGCAGAGTCGTCTTCAATAAAGATAACTTCATTAATGCCAGAGGAGATGCTCTACTGGAGGACCCCTACAATTACGATGCGTACGCGACAATCCAATTTCAGGACCTCGGGTTTCTCAATGAATTATCTAAATCGTTTGGTCAGGACCTTGGTCTTGGCGGAAAACTCAATGCGAACTGGACCGGAAAAGGGCCACTGCAGGGCGGAAATTTAGAACTGCATGGGGACCAAATCCGGACCAAAGCGGTCCAACGAATTAAATTCGATGTGGCTGCAAATTACCAAGGAATGAACGCCGAAGTGCCTCGGCTGCAAATTTCTTCGCCGTACGCGGATCTGGATGCGTCCATGCGGGTCAGTCCTCGACTCTTGGAGATCCCCACTCTGAATATCAGCAAGAATGGAAACAAGATCACCGGGAGTGTCAAAGTTCCGCTTAACCTGCAACCCGGAGAAAAAGTTCCGCTGGACCTCGATCAGCCAATCGACATTAAGATCCAGGCTGACAAAATCGCCCTAAGTTCATTCCAGCCAGATAAGCCGCAGGTGACTGGCACGATCGCATTTCAGCTTCAGGTGTCGCAAACCTTGCGAAATCCCTTGCTGCTATTTACGGTCGGCGCCCGGGACGTCCGGGCGACTGCTGTCTCGAACTTGTCAGCAGCAAAGGGCGATCTGTCTGTTCGCGTCGCAGATAAAGTACTGACGGTCGACGGACAGATTCAACAACGGGATGTCCACCCGCTTCAATTGACGGGTCGGGTTCCGCTTGACGTCGGGCAAATCATCGAAACCGGCAACCTGCCGAGTGACACACCGCTACAGTTCGCCTTAAAATGGCCTGACAACAATTTGAGCTTCATCCGCAAGATCGTCCCGCTGGTCAAGGCGGCCGAAGGAACGACTAGCGTTGATGTGGGTATCAATGGGACAATCAAGCGGCCGGATCTATCAGGGAGTATTCGCGCCAGTCTTTCGAGACTCCAAGCCAGGACCGACACGATTCCGCCAATTGCTGACTTCTCAACAACCATAACGTTCCGGCGCGACCACGTTCAATTCGATCAACTGAAAGGCCTGGCGGGCGGCGGCCTTTTTGGGGTTAATGGCGCGATAGACCTGACGGAGGGTACTAACCCGAAGTTCGATATTGGCGTAACTGGCAACCAGGTTCTGTTGACCCGCAGCGACGGTATAATTGTCCGGGCGAATTTTGCGTTGGCTATCCGGGGGCCATTTTCATCCGGGGAAGTAGCTGGAACGGTCGGAATCACCGATAGCCGATTCTTCAAGGATATTGACATTCTGCCGCTAAACCTTCCCGGGCGTCCCCCACCGCAACCGCCGGCGGGCGCTATGCCAAAGATCGCTGTAGACATTCCTCCTTTCAAGGACTGGAAGTTCAACATATTGGTTCGTACCGATGACCCATTCCTGATCCAGAGCAATCTGGCCCGGGGAAGGGTCACCATTAACCTCCAAGCAGGGGGCACTGGTGCAGCGCCCAGTGTGACGGGCTTTGTTCAAGTTGACCGTCTGGTGGCGTCGCTGCCCTTTAGCAAAATGGAGATCGATAACGGAAGGATAGATTTCGCGCAGGGTGGAAACATCCTCGATCCAAGCCTGAGCATCTTAGGTCGCTCAACCGTGAGCGATTACGAAGTGCGGATGCGCATTTTTGGTCATGTATCTAGTCCCACGGTATTGCTCGATAGCTCGCCACCGCTGGCTCAAGGAGACATTCTTGTGCTACTGGCCACCGGCTCAACCACCTCGCAATTTGAGCAGAACCCGTCGTTGCTCGCGGGCCGCGCGTCATTCCTTGTTCTCCAACAGCTTTACAGAAAGGTTTTTCCCAGTACAAATCGCGCGGATGGGCAAAAAGAACCCTTTATCGATCGCTTCTCAGTGAATGTCGGTCCTGGAAGCAGAGCGGGTGAACAGAGTATTGTGAGTACTTTTAAACTGACCAGCAATTGGCAGATTATCGGTGTCTTCGGCACCAGCAGTTACCAGGGTCGTCTAAAGTACTTAGTTCGATTCCGATGAGATGCGTAGTGATTGCTATCACCGTGCTGTTAATGAGCCAGCAGGAAATCTCGCTTCTCGGACAAGGAGAAAATCCCCCAAAGGCAGCCGAACCGGAATCGATCAGCAACAATGCACCTCCTCCACAGGCGGTGTCACCGGTACGATTTGTCGGCAACACGAAGTTCAGTGACAAAGAGCTTAGCGCTGCGCTTGCCGATCCTCTCGCAGCAATTCAGCAGCGGGGTCTGAGCTTACCTTTGGCAGATGACACCGCTTACTACCTCGGGGTCTTTTATCGACGCCATGGTTATGCAGCGGTCGATGTGAAATATAAGATTCGCGGTCCCTATCTGGAATTGGATATTTCAGAGGGCCCTTACTATCAACTGGGGGAAATCTACTTCGAAGGCAACAAGACTTTTAAACCGGCAGTCTTGAAGGATTACATGATTGGCACCACGCGTGCGCGTTTTTCGCAGTTTCAAAA
>DASXBV010000263.1:0-38057 GCA_036491515.1 Chthoniobacterales bacterium | reverse complement strand
GATGTGCCGGGGATGACCAATTTGCCCACGGCGACCGTTAAAACCAACCCATCGCCCAACAGGTAGCGCTCGTACTCAGCGGCGCGGCCGGAAGTCTTCTGCCCAATAATCAGAGCGTGTACCTCGCTTCGGAGTGTGCCGGCGATGGCTTCGGCAGTTCCGGCATTTTCCGGGCTCACCAGGACGGCAATTGCTCCGCTAAAGATCGGATCCGTCACCGATGTATAAATTCGCTCCGGTTCTTCCTCCCGCTGCACGAGCTTGAACAAAACTCTTCCCTTTGGCACGAATCGATCAAGGATATCCGCAGCGAGCTGAAAGTCGCTGCCCGGCGGCATCGTTCGCAAATCCAGAATCAACCCACCGGCACCTCGGGCGACGAGGTCATTTAGAATATCATCGAGTTGTGTCAGGTTCTGCCGGGCAAAACTTCCGAGTCGCACGTATCCGAACTGTTTTTCAATCAGGTCGGACTTAAGCGGAAAGGTCCGCGGGGGTTGCTCGGCTTGCGCTCTGGTCTGAATCGTGGCACCGGGACCAAGCCTCGATAAAAGACCCTCGACTGCGGCCTGGTTGATTTCCTGATTCGTTAGCGCGCTCGGGTCGACATAGTTCGACCGCAGTTTTTCAATAACTTCCTGGAGACCGCTCTGATCCAATTGGTTCACGAGATCAGGAACCGATTTCGGCGTTGCCTCGGACGCGGCAACGGCTGCGATCGGCGACGAAGATGTCGCGGGTGGTTGCTGGGCGAAAGCTAACCCGGAAGAGCACAAAACCACAAGACAACAGATGATAATGCGCGTGGCCATGGGATGAATCGTATAAGGCTAAATCGAACCAATGTCGCGACGGAAATAGCTTCCGTCGAATTCGATTTTTTCGACCGCGTCGTATGCGCGACGTTTCGCGGCTGACAACGTATCACCAATCGCGGTGACACCCAAGACCCGGCCCCCTGAGGTGATGATTCGGTCTTCGTGCTGCCGCGTACCAGCGTGGAACACGGCCACGCCGTCCATCCGCTCGGCGTTTTCCAAACCGACAATCCGCTTTCCGGTTTCGTAACGGTTTGGATAACCGCTCGAAGCCATCACGATACAGACAGCTGCGCGTATATCCCATTCTGCGGTGACCGCATCGAGCCGCTCATCGATTGTCGCCCCGATCAGGTCGACAAGATCCGTCTTGAGTCTCGGCAACAGCACCTGGGTTTCGGGATCCCCAAATCGGCAATTGAACTCCAATACGCGCGGACCCTCGTTCGTCAGCATCAGTCCCGGGAAAAGCAGCCCGCGAAACGGGATTTTGTCTTTCTGGATGCCACGCATGAAAGGATCCATAATCTTCTCTCGAATCTCCCGCAGAAGATCAGCATTCAGCTTTTCCGAAGGGCTAAATGTTCCCATGCCTCCCGTGTTGGGTCCCTGATTTCCGTCATACAGTTGCTTATGATCCTGCGCACTAGGAAATAGCAGGTAGGAGTGCCCGTCGACCAAGGCGTGGATCGAACATTCGGTGCCCGGTAAAAACTCTTCGATAACGATCTTTCGGCCGGCGTCACCAAAACGGCCCCGTTCGATCATGTCGGCAATGACCGCTTCGGCTTCACTTCGATCCTGAGCAATGACTACGCCCTTGCCAAGAGCCAGGCCGTCAGCTTTCACTGCTAACGGAAATCCGAATTGCTCAAGTGCGGCCTTTGCCTCCGCTGACGATTCGTATTGGCCGAACCGCGCTGTCGGGATTCCATGCCGTAGCATGAAGCGCTTCGCAAAACTCTTGGACGATTCTAATTGGGCTGCTGCTTTGCGAGGGCCAAAGATTCGCAAGCCGGCGTTCTCGAACAGGTCGACAATCCCCATAGCGAGAACGTCATCCGGACCTACGACGGTGAGATCAATCGACTCCTGTTGCGCGAAGTTAAGCAGCCGCTCAACCTCCCCCAATTTCAGCGGGACGTTCCGCCCTAGGTTCGCGGTCCCGGCGTTTCCAGGCGCAATGAAGATTTGCTCGACTCGGGGAGACTGACGGATTTTCCAGGCAAGCGCATGCTCGCGGCCGCCACTGCCGATCACCAGAACTTTCATACTTTTACGGAACTGCAGGCACGTAAACGGTAGTTGTAGCCGGGAGCTGCGACCTGGTCAGCGTGAAACGATTTCCTTTAATTCGAACCACGCTCGGCTGGTGTGATAGCCACTCGCCAAGGCTGCGAAGTGGGACTTTTGCTGAATAAGCTGTCGAATACATCATCGGGATGATGATTCTTGGGCGGAGCCGCTCAATTGTCAGGCGACGCTTCTCGTCGGTGAAGTTTGGCGGGCCGCCAACGGGCAGGAAAAGTACGTCGACATTGCCGATGTTCAAAGCTTCTGACAGGCCTACCGCATCTTGGATGGCGCCAAGATCACAGAACCGAATGCCGTCCATCGCCCAGACATAGGCAACGTTCAGCTGGGGCGAGGCAACCAGACTTTCCGAACTTGTCTGCACGCCGCGAATCAAGACACCGCTTGCACGGTTCACGCCGCTTGCCATCGAGCTCCGAAAAATTATTGGCGAACCGGAGGCCAAATCCGTGTAGTTCGCCGTCTCATCTTCGTGGGTGATAATTACCACGTCAGCAGGCACGCTAGCGGCTTTGACACGATAGTTGAGAACATTGGGGTTAAATGGATCGGTAAGAATGGTCAGTCCGATCGAAGAGGTGACTCGAAAGCAACCATGCCCCAGCCATTCGATCGTTACCTCGCGAGGACCCGTGTAAGCCGGCTCACTTCGTTTGTGTCGTGACCAGCAACTAACCAAGAGCAGGACGGCTAACAGGAGGAAAATGCTTCGATGCATGCTTCGGCGCAGGGGTGTGTTCGATGAAACGCCAGACTGACACATCGCAATCGAACGTCAAGGACAGGCTGTGGCAGCAGAATCCGCCGTAGCTCGAAAAGCGAAGGAGGTTTTCCGGCCACGTAAGCGAAGGCTCCGGCCTTTGCCTCTTCATTTTGTCTCGTCATCAAGACAGACGGCAAAAGCTGGAGCTTTCGCTTAGCTTTCGCTTACGTTAGGGGCGACGCAGGCTGCTTACTCCAGAAATGGCGCAAAGCTGAGACTTCTCCGGCTCTCGTTTTCCAATGAAAAGAATCGCGGATCGCGTGAGTGATGTATTTCTTCGCAACTCCCACGGCCTCTTTGCGGGTGAGCCCCAGCGCAACATTCGCCGCGATCGCTGCTGAATACGCGCACCCGGTTCCATGCGTCTGAACTCCGTACTGATATGGCTCGGAAAATTGATGCGTGCCGTCACCATCGATCAATAAGTCGACAGCTTCGGCAGATTTGAGATGTCCGCCTTTGAGCAGAAACGGAACGCGAAATTTTTCGTAAAGCTCCGTGGCAGCAGCGCGCATCTGTCGCAATGTCTCCAGCTTCGTCGCCAGGATCGCCGCTGCTTCATCCAGGTTTGGTGTTATCAGATTCGCGAGCGGAAACAATCGGGACCTGTATTGCTCAATGGCATCGGATTGCACCAGCGGATGACCCGAGGCTGCGACCATGACAGGATCGACAACGAGGAAAGGTCGTTGGTCCTGTGGGAATGCTTCGAAGGCATTACAGACCAAGGCGATGATTTCGCGCGAATACAACATCCCGGTCTTGATCGCCCGGACCGGGAAATAGTTCAGGCTGAGATTCAGCTGATCCCGGATCACCTCAGGTTCGATAGCCTGAATTGAGCAGACCTTCCCGGGGACTTCCGCGACGACGCAGGTGATCACCGTCTGGGCGTACACCTCAAAATGGGTGAAGGTTTTCAGGTCCGCCTGAATTCCCGCGCCGCCGGAGTTATCTGACCCCGCAATGGTAACAGCTACAGGTGCTTCCATAGAAGGAGACTTTTTGTTCAAAATGGCGCATTATAATCGCGTGAGTTCAGCGTTTCGAGAACTGACTGATCTTCGTGTGCTCATCGACCGAGTTGTCTATATGCCAACACTTGAGGCGCCGCCGGACCGGCCCTACCCGTTTGCTTACTCTATCACGATCGATAATCAATCGTCCGAAACGGTCACTATTCGAGGCAGAAAATGGGTGATTACTGACCAATTGGGTCAAAAGATTGTCGTCGAAGGTGATGGCGTAGTCGGCGAATTCCCGCGTCTCCGTCCAGGAGAACGCTTCTCTTACAACAGCTATCATGTTATCGGTACGGATAGTGTAGCGGAGGGTGCCTTCATCGGAATCTCCGACCAAAACCTGCCATTCGTTGCGCGCATACCTCGATTCCAGATGCAGGTGCCAAAAGCTGCAACGTAAGCGAAGGTAGAGACGCGCTCCCGCGCGATCCGGTGCAGGACACTTTCTGGCGCACGTAAAACTCAAAACCCAAAACGGCCGCCTCGCCCTACCGGCCTACGTAGAGCGCTTCATCGGGCCATTCCGGTTTCATCAGGCCATTCTTCATGTTTACCAGAGGCAGGTAGTTTCGCATCACCCGGACAGGCGCGAGATAGCGAATCGTTGATATTTCTTCGATCGAATCCTTACCGTGATTTTCCAGGAGGTTCGGGATTAATTCTTCATGCATTCGCTGCACAATATCTACATCGCTGTCGCCGTCGATGTAGAGCAACAAGGCCACTTTTCCGTCGATCTCGGCAATATGACTTTCGAAAACTCTTTCCGTGAAAACGGTCTTGCTCGGCTCCATTTTGATATCATCCATCAGTTGTTTATAGGTAATCCCTACGCCAAACTTAATGATATAAAGATGGCGCGCGGTAAACTGCTGGGCGCCTATCGCGGAGAGGTCGACGTTTGCGTAATACGACAGGATACCTTCCTGCTCCAGACGTTGCCGTTTTCGGCTTACCGTCCGCACGTTGACCCCGGTTAGTTCTCCTACTCCATTATCCGATTCGCGCGGATCGCGAATCAGTCGACGGACGATCGCCTTTTCTTGCTCATCTAAGGTTCTCATGGCAGTATGCCTAGTTAGGCTCGGAAGAGAAACACCGGCAATCCTCGGCAATTGACTCTGTGAGTCTACTCCCAATTTCAAGTAGCCTAAATTATTCGAAACACTTGTTTTCCGCGACATAAAATTGGCGGGATTTTATAGCTTTTGGTCTTGAATCACCCATCCGAAGACTTAATGTCAGCAGGTTTAACGCCATGAATGACGCAATTTTTCAAACCCTTCAAGGGCGCCCGGACTCGCTCTACCGGCCGGAAGAAGAACACGATTCGTGCGGAGTAGGATTTGTGGCCGCAATCAGCGGCGAAAGATCGAACCGGGTGCTGCGTTATGGACTGACCTCTGTATGCAATATGGCGCACCGGGGAGCGATGGATGCTGACGCGAAAACCGGAGACGGCTCGGGAGTAATGACGCAGATCCCGTACAAGCTTTTCCGCAAAGAGATTACGAAACTCGGACACGCACTCTACAACGATACTGATCTCGGGGTAGGATTTGTGTTCTTGCCTCATGACAACGCCTATGCTCAGGCACGAGCGAAGGCGATTATCGAGGAAGTCTTGGAGCATCGCGAACTCTTCCAATTCGGCTGGCGTGAAGTCCCACTGAACGTTCTGGTGCTCGGCGAAAAGGCACAGCTCACCATGCCGCGGATCGAGCAGGTGCTCATCGGCCGACCTGCCGGCATGAGTGACGATGAATACGAACGGCGCCTATTCCTCGCCCGAAACGAGGTCGAGAAGCGTGTGCAACTCGATAAAATTAGAAACTTTTATATCACCTCGTTCTCCCACCGGGTGATTGTCTATAAGGGCCTGCTAACCGCGATTTCGCTCGAAAAATTCTATCGAGATCTTGCCGACCCGGAGTACGAGACTGCCATCTGTCTTTACCACGAACGGTACAGCACCAATACGTTTCCAACCTGGCCTCTTAGCCAGCCGTTCCGGATCCTCGCGCATAACGGCGAAATCAACACGATCCAAGGCAATCGCAATTGGATGCGCGCGCGAGAGTCTGAGTTGATGTCCGATTCCTGGGGCGAAGATGTCGATTTGCTGAAGCCAATCATCCAACGCGGAGGCTCGGATTCCGCCAGCCTGGATAACGCGATCGAAGCCCTGATGATGTCCGGTCGCGACATTTTGCACGCGATGACGATGCTAATACCACCAGCGTGGCGGACCGACGAAAGAATGACTCCGGAACTCAAGGCTTTCTACGAGTATCACCGGTGTTTCAATGAACCGTGGGATGGCCCGGCCGGACTTGTATTCAGCAATGGAATCGTAGTCGCCGCTTGTCTGGATCGAAACGGACTTCGACCTGCAAGATACAAGATTACGGAAGAAGGACTTGTCACCCTTGGCTCTGAGGCCGGCACCAACCAAATCGACGACGCGAAAGTCATCGAAAAGGGCCGACTTGCGCCAGGTGAGATGATTGCCGTCGATACTCGTGCGGGTAAACTCTTGCGAAATCCCGAAATAAAGAAGCAGCTTTCGATGCAGAAGCCCTACCGTGAGTGGGTCAATACGCATCTGCTCCGTTTACAGAAGATTGCCGGACGGGAGATCTCCGAGCCCCAGGAAGAGTTCGATATTTTGGGTCTGACGCAGCGGCAGGTTGCTTTTGGGTACACGAGTGAAGAACTCGATATGGTCCTCAAGCCCATGGTGAGAGACGGTCAGGAAGCTCTCGGCTCGATGGGGGACGACACTCCGCTCGCCGTCCTTTCTTTGCAGCCAAGACTACTTTACACCTATTTCAAACAACTCTTCGCACAGGTAACGAATCCGCCGATCGATCCGATCCGAGAGAAGCTGGTGATGTCCTTGGCAACGATCTTGGGATGGAGGCGCAACTTGTTCGCGGAATCACCCGAGCATGCGAAGTTGGTGCACTCAGAATCGCCGGTGTTGTTGGAACATGAGCTGTGGGCCCTCAGATCTATCCAGGATCCGGAGCACAAGTCGGCGACGATTTCGGTACTATGGGATGTCGCAGAAGGCGAGGAAGGCATGGAACTAGCAGTGAGTCGGATCTCTGCGGAGGCCGAACAGGCGGTCGATGATTCGGTGCGCCTGATCATTCTCTCTGACCGGGGAGTCGATCATGATCACGCCGCAATCCCAATGCTGCTCGCCACCGGAGCGGTTCATCATCATCTTACGCGAGCGGGAAAGCGAATGCGATGCAGCATCATTTGCGATACTGGAGAAGGTCGCGACGTGCATCAGATCGCATGCTTAATCGGGTACGGGGCAAGCGCGATCTGTCCATACATCGCTTACGCGACGGTTCGAGAACTAATCGAGAAGGGTCAACTTGGAGAAGGCGCAACCTACGAAAAAGTGACACGCAGCTACAAGGTAGCGATCGAGAAGGGCTTGCTGAAGATCATGTCGAAAATGGGCATCTCAGTCATCGACAGCTATCGAGGTGCGCAGATTTTTGAGGCGATCGGAATTAGTTCGGAACTAATCGAGAAATGTTTCACCGGGACGCCGTCTAAGATCGAAGGGATCGGTTTCCGGGAGATTGCGGCGGAGACTCTAACGCGCCATCGCCAAGGATTCTCGAGGGCGGTACCTGAGGAAAATGGAACGCTCGAGCTGGGCGACCCTGGGTATTACCGGTTTCGGCGCCAAGGCGAGCTGCATGCGATCACCCCGCCGGTGATCAAGAGCTTTCATGCGTTCGTTAAGTCCAATAAGCCGGAGGATTACAAATCGTATGTCGAAGCGGTGAAAGCCGTTCGGCCAAACACGCTGAGAGATCTTCTGGAACGAATTCCGACGGGTAAAGAATCGATCCCGATCGAAGAGGTGGAAACGATCGAGGAGATCCGGCGACGGTTTACTACGGCCGGGATGTCGCTTGGTGCACTGAGTCCGGAAGCACACGAGTGTCTGGCGATTGCCATGAACCGGATCGGTGGAAAGTCCAACTCGGGTGAAGGCGGTGAGGACCCGGAACGATTCCATCGCCGAAAGAATGGTGATTGGCCGAATAGCGCGATCAAGCAAATCGCTGCGGGTCGCTTTGGGGTGACCGCGGCTTATCTGGCGGCCTCGAAAGAGATCGAAATCAAAATGGCCCAAGGCGCGAAGCCCGGAGAAGGCGGACAGTTGCCGGGTCATAAGGTCACAGAATTAATCGCCCGACTGCGAAAAAGTACGCCTGGAGTGGCGCTGATTTCGCCGCCGCCGCACCACGATATCTATTCGATCGAGGATTTGGCGCAGTTGATTTACGATCTCAAGCAGGTCAATCCGCGTGCGAAAATTTGCGTCAAGCTAGTCGCGGAAGCTGGCGTTGGCACCATCGCCGCCGGGGTCGCCAAGGCGCATGCCGACGTCATCCTGATCAGCGGTCATGAAGGGGGAACGGGCGCTTCACCATTGAGTTCCATTAAGAATGCCGGGAGCGCCTGGGAGCTGGGAATTGCCGAGGCGCATCAGGTATTAATGCTGAACAGTCTGCGGAACCGCATTATTCTGCGCACAGACGGCGGCCTCCGAACAGGGGAGGACATCGTTTTCGCGGCGCTATTAGGGGCCGAAGAATTCAACTTCGGAACAACCGCGCTTGTTGCCTCCGGATGCGTTTATGTACGTCAATGCCACCTCAATACCTGCCCGGTCGGGGTTGCGACTCAAGATGAGCGCCTCCGTGCGAAGTTTAAGGGCAAGCCTGAGTACGTAGTGAACTTCTTTAATGGTGTTGCGCAGGAAGTGAGGGAAATTATGGCGCAAATGGGAATATCCAGCTTCAACGATCTGGTTGGCCGGGTGGAATACTTGAGACAAAGGCAAATCCCAAACCATCCGAAGGCGAATAAGGTCAATCTCAGTCGATTGCTGGTGAACGTTGCAAAAGATGATGATCCTCAGCCGCGGCACAATACGTGGGAGCGAAACGATCCTCCGTTGGGCCGGCGACTCGATGATTCGATTCTGCAAGACGCACGCGAGGCGGTGAACGACCAGTTGCCGATCACGCTTTCTTACCGGGTCAAGAACACGAACCGTGCGGTCGGGACCAAGCTTTCGGGCGAGATTGGCTACCTTTGGGGGGAGCAGGGCCTGCCGGAGGGAACAATTGAATTGGACCTTCGAGGCAGCGCCGGTCAAAGCCTCGGCGCATTTTTAAGCCCCGGAGTAAAAATTACGCTAGCCGGCGAAGCGAACGATTACGTTGGCAAGGGTATGAGCGGTGGTGAAATAGTGGTCAGGCCGCCCGCGAGCCGGAAATATGTCGCACATGAGAATTCGCTTGTCGGCAACACCTGCCTATACGGAGCGACCGGCGGAGAATTCTTCGGAGCCGGTAGAGCAGGAGAACGTTTTGGGGTGAGGAACTCCGGAGTAATTGCGGTTATCGAGGGAGTCGGCGATCACGGCTGTGAGTATATGACCGGCGGCACTCTATTGGTGCTCGGCAGTACCGGAAAGAACTTTGGGGCCGGTATGACCGGAGGGGTTGCTTACGTATTGGATCTGGACGGATCGTTCTCGTTTAACTTGAATCCGGAACTGGTCACGCAGGAGCGTCTCCAAGCCGAAACGGATATCGTCACCGTGAAGAAACTAATCTACAAGCACCTCGAGCGGACCGAGAGTGATCGGGCCAAAGAGATCCTGGCCGACTGGCACCGATATGAATCAAAGTTCTGGAAGATTCGCCCTATCGAAGTCCCTGCAGTACCGAAACCGGCCGTGGTGGTAGCCCCTTCGCTAGAGAAGACCTCGGTAACGAAGGCTTAGCATATGGAAATCGCGACCCAACTCGCGTTGTTCCTGGCAAATAAACCGGGGACCCTCGCTGCGGTATGCGACGCGTTAGCAGCCGAGCAGATCAACATCTTCGGGCTGACGATCTCTGACACAGTCGACCATGCCGTCGTGCGCATGGTTGTCAGCGACCACGTAAAGGCGCTGTCCATATTTGAAGAACACGGCACGCTAGTGGTGGAAAACGAAGTCCTAATGCTGGAACACGATAACAAGCCTGGTACGCTGTCGCAGATAGCGAAAAGGCTCGCAGCCGAAAATGTGAACATCGAGTACGCCTACTTGGCCTCCGCGCCAAATGCGGAAAAAGGGCTTCTCATACTCAGGCCGAATAACCTGAAAAAAGCGTTCGAGCTTCTGAGCTAGCTAACTTTTCTTCTCTGGCGCTGGCTTGGTTTCCAGCTTCTCGCCCTCGCCCGGACGATCGACGAACTCGAGGTACGCCATCGGTGCTGAATCACTTTGGCGCGGACCGAGTTTCACAATGCGGCAATAACCGCCCTGACGACCACTACTGGTCGCCGCCAGTTCGGCAAACAATTTTCGAACCGCTTCCTTCTGGCGCAGGAAAGAAAACGCTACCCGACGTGCGTGCAGATCGCCGCGCTTACCTAGACTAATCATCTTTTCGGCGAACGGCCGAACCGCCTTCGCCTTCGCCAATGTTGTCTTGATGCGGCTATGCTCAATGAGGCTGCACACCTGATTTGCCAGCAACAGGTTCCGATGCTCGGATTTGCGGCCCAACTTAATCGTCTTCTTCCCGTGACGCATAAACAGTATTACAAAGACACCAACTTCCCCTCGTCGCTCCGCTCGCCACCCATCGGGGGCTCAACCAATCCCGATTCAAATTTCATTCCAAGACTGAGACCAAGTTGTTGTAACTTTTCTTTGATCTCGTTTAACGATTTCTTGCCAAAGTTTCGGTACTTGAGCATCTCGGCTTCAGTCTTCATAGCCAACTGACCTACGGTCGTGATGTTGGCGTTATTTAAGCAGTTCGCAGCGCGAACCGAGAGTTCGATTTCGTTGACACTCATGTTCAGGAGTTTCTTCAATCTGGTATTCTCCTGACTGACTTCTTCGGGCGTTTCATCAAACTCGACTTGGCTGTCGTCGTAATTCACGAAGACATCAAGATGATGACGAAGGATAGCCGAAGCCTGAAGCAGCGCCTCATCCGGAGTGATGCGGCCGTCAGTCCAAATCTCCAAAATCAACTTATCGTAGTCGGTGCGCTGACCGACTCGGGTGTTCTCAACATTATATTTGACGCGAATAACTGGCGAAAAGATTGAATCGATCGGGATGACACCGATCGGCATGTCCGGACGCTTGTTCTCGTCTCCGCTGAAAAACCCGCGTCCGACCCGCACATCGAACTCTGCTTCAAATTTCTGCTTCCTATCGAGCGTGCAGATCACCTGATCGGTGTTAAGCACCTCGATACCCTGGACCGTTTGAATATCGCCAGCGGTGATTTGCCCCTCTTTATTGGTGCTGATCGCCACCGTCCGCGGCTCGTGGTCGACCGCCTTGAACTTGATCTTTTTCAAATTGAGAATCATGTCTGTCACGTCCTCAACCACCCCTGGGAGGGATGCGAACTCGTGTTGTGCACCGGTAATCCGAACAGAAGTTATCGCCGCTCCTTCCAGGGAAGACAAAAGAACCCGGCGCAAAGAGTTGCCGACGGTATGGCCATAGCCTGCCTCAAATGGTTCAGCGATAAATTTGGCGTAAGTTTCTGTTGAGCCGACCTCGTCTTTGCTGAGGTTCTTCGGCATCTCGAAACGTCCTAAACGAACGGGCATATGCATTTTAAGTAATCTTTACCGGGTTACCCCTGGCGCGTGCGGTTAAGGGCCAAGCGGCCGAAACCCAGGGACCAACGGCATTTCTGTGCGCGCGGAGCCGGGAATCAGCCATAGGGGAAGGGACATGTCAAGGGTCAAATCCGGTTCGCCAGTCAATTCACACGGCCGCGGCGATCGCCTCCCCTACCTCTCGTGTTGACGCTTTTCCGCGCATGTCCGGGGTCCTGGGTCCGTTTGCGAGGACCTTCTCAATCCCCTGCAACACGGCGTCAGCGGCGTCTTGCTCGCCAAGATGCTCGAGCATCATCGCGCCGGACCAGATCTGAGCAATCGGGTTCGCAATCCCCTTCCCTGCTATATCCGGTGCCGAACCGTGTACCGGCTCGAACATTGACGGAAATGTTCGTCCTGGATTCAGGTTCGCCGACGGAGCAATGCCGATAGTTCCGGTGCAGGCCGGGCCGAGATCCGAGAGGATATCTCCGAAGAGATTCGAACCGACGACAACATCAAACCAGTCGGGGTGCAGAACAAAGTGGGCGGTCAAAATATCGATATGAAACTGGTTTGTTTTAATCTCCGGATATTCCGCACTAATCGCCCTGAATCGTTCGTCCCAAAACGGCATCGTTATCGTGATCCCGTTCGATTTGGTCGCGGAAGTCACCTGCCTTTTAGTCCGTTTGGCGGCGATCTCGAATGCGTATCGTAAGATTCGATCGACTCCCCGGCGCGTAAATATTGATTGTTGAGTAGCCAGCTCGAATTCCGTGCCCTCATACATCCGCCCCCCAACAGACGAGTATTCTCCCTCGTTGTTTTCTCGAACGATAATAAGATCGATATCGCCTATCTCGCGGTCCCGCAACGGGGATTGAACTCCTGGCATCAGTCGCACAGGTCGAACATTGGCATACTGCTCAAATGCACGACGAATCGGAATCAGCAGTCCCCAGAGGGATACATGATCGGGAACACCTGGGAACCCGACAGCGCCGAGGAAAATCGCGTCATGATGGCGAATCTGCTCGAGGCCATCCTCCGGCATCATCCGGCCGGCTTCCTTGTAATAGGCGCAACTCCACGGAAAATGTTGCCAATCAAACTCAATGCCGGCTTTTTTTGCGACAGCGTCGAGGACCCTTATTCCTTCCGGGACAACTTCCTTACCGATTCCGTCTCCCTGAATTGTAGCAATTCGGTATTTCTTCATTCGATCTCAAAACAGATACGGAAAAATCCGCCCGGCGCAACGGACGGCGCGAGGTGGTGAGAAGTGAGAAGTGAGAGGGGATAGGGGAGAGGCGAGAAGCGAGAAAGTGAGAGGCGAACGGTGAACGTTGAACGCTGAACGCTGAACGGCGAACGCTGAACGTCGAACGCTGAACGTTGAACGCTGAACGTTGAACGTTGAACGCTCAACGTTGAACGCTCAACGCTGAACGCTGAACGGCGACCAGCTCGCGAAATTCCGCGAAACAAGGTAATTTACAGGGGCTTTCTGTCGTCTTTTCAATTATGCACTCCTTTGCCGAAGCTTTTATTTACGACGCCATCAGGACGCCACGCGGCCGCGGCAAGCCAACCGGCAAGCTCCATACACAGACCCCCCTTAGTCTGGTAAGTGGTCTTCTAAAGGAACTTAGCCGCCGGTATCCACGGATAGATCAAGCCACGGACGAAATCATTCTAGGATGCTGTGAGCAATTTAATGATCAAGGGGGCGACCTTGCCAGGTCGAGCGCGCTGCAAGCCGGTTACCGAGTGACGACACCGGGGTTCATGGTGTCAAGATTCTGCGGATCCGGCCTGGACGCCGTCAATACCGCGGCCGCGAAGCTTATAGCGGGACAGGCTGATGTCGTTATCGCGGGCGGAGTCGAAATGCTTTCGTTAGTTTCAATTTTCGGTTCGGGAGGCCCGATGAGCTCTGATGTATCATTCAAAGATGCTGTCGCACAGATTCCCCAAGGGATTTCAGCGGATCTTATAGCCACTTTGCGCGGATACAGCCGGAGCGATGTTGACGCACTGGGTGCGTCTTCGCAACAACGCGCAAATGCGGCGTGGGCCAAGGGGTGGTTCAACAACTCGGTCATACCAGTCAGGAATGGCGGCAAAGACCCGATACTCGCCGGCGACGAGCTGGTGCGCGAGAATGTAACGACTGAAGGCTTGGCGAAACTATCACCGGCTTTCGAACGGATCGGGAAAGATTACAGCCAGTACATCCGACTTCGTTATCCGCAAGTTTCAAGAATTCGTCACGTTCATCATGCTGGAAACTCTTCCGGGATAGCTGACGGCGCGGCGGTGGTCTTGATGGGGAATCGACGAATCAGTGAACAGCTGGGGCTCAAGCCCAAAGCTAAAATCGTGTCTACCGCAAGCGCGGGCGACGATCCTTGCATCATGCTGACAGCTCCGGCGGCGGCTGCCCGCAAAGCTCTTGATCGAGCCGGACTGGCCATGGCCGATATTGACCTTTTTGAGGTTAACGAGGCATTCGCCTCGGTCGTCTTGTACTTTATGGAAAAAACAAACGTGCCATTTGAACGAATAAATGTCGCCGGCGGTGCGATCGCAATGGGGCACCCGGTCGGCGCGACCGGCGCGATGCTGATCGGAACCTTGGTGGATGAAATGTGCAGACGACACGTTGAGCACGGCGTCGTAACAATGTGCACTGGCTTAGGCATGGGGGTTGCAACGGTTGTTAAATGCTTATGAATCCGGAAAGCGTCCGTCGCATCATCTGCGAGCGACCGTTGGACGCGCAACTTGCTGACGGTATTGAGGCCGCGTTAGCCAATCCCAAGACGAACGTTTTATTGATCGAATTTCATAGTCGGCCCGATAGCGAAAGGATGGAGGTCGATCAGATTCTTGCGGGAGATCCGCTCATCCGTCGTCTGCGTGTCCTGCTCCGGCAGATGGAGCAGGGAACTAAGCCGATCGTTGCGCTCATCCCCGAATCGCTCGGCGGGATTCAGCTCGAGATTGCATTGGCGTGCCATGCCCGATTCGCAAGCAGTCCAACCATCAGAATCGGCTTTCCTTGGCTAAAGTATGGTCTGATGCCGATCATTGGAGGCACCCAACGGTTGCCTCGGCTCTGTGGCATCGAATTGGCGGCACGAATGTTCTTACATGGCGAGAGAGTGTCTGCGGCGGAGCTCGCTGCGGCGGGATTGATCGAGTTGAGACATCATAGTTTGCGCGACGCGGCTCTCGAGTGGATAAACGTACATCCAGAGCCAAAACAGCCTTGGGATCAGGTTCCTCAGGAGCTGTCGCCGGCTTACTCTCAGAGCGCGTCGAATCGGCTGATCCTAGAGACGAGTTATCTCAGGCTGCGGCGGCTGGTCACTCCGGAGGACGCGGCTCCCACGGCCATTCTTAGATGTCTCCAGGATGGACTTGAACGCTCAATTGACGCCGGAATTCGCCTTGAAGCGGAACAGTGGTCGTTGGTTCGCCGTTCAAGATCAACACTGAACCGGGTGAATACTCTCCATGTCGCAATGCAAAAGGCGATTGGCAGAATCGTCGATCAACCGATTTCGATCAAATGCCTCGGAGTGCTGGGAGCAGGATTGATGGGCACCGGGATCGCCTACACGGCGGCTCGCGCCGGCTGTCAGGTAGTTCTCGTGGATAATTCGCAGTCAGCTCTCGACGGTTCTCTTCATCGCATGCAGAAGATTGCGCAGCAAGATGCCAATTCGGATATGCTGAAAAATGGGGCACCGGCCGACGTGCAGAGTCGGGTTCACCGATCGCTCGAGATTGGCGCGCTCGCATGCTGCGATTTTATTATCGAAGCGATTTTCGAACGTGAGGCTTTGAAGAAGGAAATGCTCGCGGCTATCGATGCGCTCGCCGATCCGCAAGCGATCCTTGCGTCGAACACGACGACTCTCCCTATTTCGGACCTTGCCTCGGCCTGCAGCTACCCCGCACGTTTTCTCGGCACACATTTTTTTGCGCCCGTCGATCGAATGGAGCTTCTTGAGATAGTCGTTGGAGAAAAAACGGAGTCCGAAGCAATAAACCGTGCGCTCTTGCTGGCGAAGACACTGGAGAAGACGCCCGTGATTGTCCGCGACGGTCCCGGATTTTTCACGAGCAGAGTGGTTGCGGCTTACCTGCAAGAGGCGCTTCTGATGCTTCGCGAAGGTGTTTCTCCCTGGTTGATAGACAACGTTGCCCAGAACGCCGGTATGATCCTGGGGCCTCTCACAGTCGCTGATTTGATCTCCCTGGACCTCTTGATGGATATATTTAAGAGTTTAGCCGGACACGGCAGGGGCGCGGCGAGATACGCGCCTGAAGCTGTAATGGTTCTGCAAGAACTAACGAGTCGATCGCGTCTGGGCAGAAAATCCAGGGCCGGTATTTATGATTACAACTCCGGCCAGGAACGCATTGATTCGCCTGAGCTTGCTCGCTTATTTGCGCCAGCGCCCGAACAACCCGCCGCGCAGGAAATCGAATGGCGGCTCTTTGTGATTCAGACGCTCGAAGCGCTGCACGCAACGCGGGAGGGTATCATCGAGGACGCCGACATGGCTGACCTTGCATCGGTGCTCGGATGGAACTATCCAGCCCATCGCGGAGGGGTAATGTCCTACATAGATTTCATTGGACGCAAGGCGTTCGATCGGGTGCGAGCTGATCTGGAGCGAAAGTTCGGCGACCGATTTGCTCTTCCGGGCTAGTGCGAAACAAAGGCTCCAGCCGTTGGCTGGTAGGGACGGCCAACGGCTGGAGCCTTACTGCGAGAATTTTCATCGAGAAAGTGACGATGCCTCCGTATAGTGGCGATTTAAGCATGATCCAACGTGATTATCTGATCGTCGGTGGCGGTGTAGGCGCCGCCAGCGTCTGTGACTCACTGCGTCAGTTTGACCCCAAAGGCTCTGTGACGCTCGTCAGTAATGAGCCCTTTCTCCCGTATCAACGCCCTCCGCTTTCCAAGACCGTTCTCAGGAATCACGGCGTCCATTTCGACAGGTTGGTCGAAAAGAACGATGAATGGTATAATAAAAGGTGCATTGAGTTACGTCTCGGGACTTATGTCCGTGAATTCAATATCGAACGGCACTTGGCGGTCCTTGAGAACGGGCAAACTATTGAATTTCGCAAGGCTTGTCTCGCAACTGGAAGCCGTGCCCGCCGTCCTCAAGTCGCGGGCGCGAACCTTGGAAACGTGGTTTACCTCCGAGGTTACCGGGACGCCTTGGCAATCCGGGAAATTCTATTAAGCGAAAAGCATGTGGTCATTGTTGGATCCGGGTTCCTTGGTGCCGAAGTAGCCTCGTCCCTGCTGAACTCCGGTGCAAAGCTAAGCCTGCTGAGTCGAGACAAGGTCATCTGGCAGGAACTCCTCGATGTCGGGACCGGGGAGTGGTTGACCGATTTATATCAAGAAGCCGGTGTGCAATTGCTCCTTAACGAGAACCTGAACGGATTCGAAGGAAAAACAGTCATCAAGAATATCCAGACTAAGAGCGGGCTACGATTCCCCGCCGGGCTCGCCGTCGTCGCGATTGGGACGGAACCTAACCTGCAGCTCGTCACGAATACTCCGCTCAGCAGCCCGAGCGGATGCCCGGTGAACGAGTACCTGGAAACAGACGAAAAGGGGATCTATGCGGTGGGAGATATCGCGCTCTTCCCGGATCGGATTTATGGCGGTGCAAAGCGCATCACGAACGTCGGAATGGCGCGGCTGCAAGGTCTCACCGCCGGGGCGAATATGACAGGGCGAAAACGCCAGAAGTTTGAGATCGTCCCGTCCTGCTCGAGCCAGGTCCTTGGGATGCAGTTCAATTTTGTCGGCGACTTTAGCGTGCCGCATCTGCTCGCAGATATTGAAGGCTCCAGAGACAAACGAGATTTCATTGCACGCTATCGGCGGGGAGAAACGTTAGTCGCTGCAGTTCTCTGTAATCGTAATTCTGAAGATCTTGAAGATGTTCTTGAAGAAGTGAAATCGAGCGTTTTAAGCCGAGCAAGAAGATAATTGTAAGCGAAGGCTCCAGCCTTTGCGTCCCTAGCGCGCCGCGCAAGGATTCCCTCACGCTCGCCCCGGCTTCAAATCGTCCTCGTCCTCGATTTGATCGGGCGGTGAGAGCAGCTTTGGGATTAAAAAAGCCCGTAATCGATGGAGCCAACCGGCTGATACCGCTCCAGCCCGCCTAAAAAACGTCGAGGACGAGGACGAGCACGAGCACGAGGATGATTAGAAGACGCTCGGAATACCCTCCTCCATGACAACGACTTTTTCTTCCATCCGGCGACGCTTGATCCCCGCCCGTAAACGCTTGAGGGGCTCCTCAAGAGGTTCGAAGGTCAATCGAAACGATCCGTAGTGCATCGGGACCATGATCTCTGCATTCAGCTCTGTAAAAGCCTGGATGGCTTCCTCAGGATTCATGTGCACTTTGCGTCGGGTCAGCGAATCGTAGGCTCCAATCGGTAACAAGGCGATCTCTGTCGGCAAACGCTCACCGATCTCGGAGAATCCAGAAAAATAAGCGCTATCTCCGCAGTGAAAAATCGTTCTTGTGCCCAGCTTCAAATGAAATCCGCCGAAACCCCGATGGGAATCGTGCAGAACCCGGGCTCCCCAATGATGACACGGGGTCAGGGTGATCCCGACGTCTCCCACGTGCAGCGTTTCCCACGGACTCAATTCGTGGACCCGATTAAATCCTAGATCGTGCACCAAATTTCCGACGCCGTTTGGCACGATGATCGGCTGGAACGCAGCAATTTTCCGCAGAGTACGCCTATCAAGATGATCAAAATGGGCATGCGTCACGAGTACCAAATCAATGGCCGGCAGGTGGTGCAAAGAGAATCCTGGGCGCCGAATACGCTTGATAACTTTCAACCAGAGCGACCAGATAGGATCGACCAGAATGTTTAATCCGCGCCAGCCAATTAGAAACGAGGCATGCCCGATCCAAGTCAAGCAGAGCTCTTCCGGTCCGAGCTCGGGGAATTTGGGCCGATGCGCGGCCCCTTTCCGGCGCGTAAAGAGAGAGGGCAAATAGACTTGCGTAATAAAATTTCGCCGTAGCCACCCCTTGCCAGGCCTTAGGCTGACACGATGCCCCTGATTGGCGGCTATTTTCGGCATGACCTCCAAGTCATTGTTGAATTTTTCTACTATGGCAAATCCCGGATTGCATTTCTCCGAAAAATCTGTTTTGCGCGAAACTATGCGGGAGCGCCTGCGCGGATTGGGTCGAGACGAGCGACACGAGCGATCTATCCAGATTTGCGAGAGCCTTAGAACATTTTTTCACGGCAAAAACAGTATAGCCCTGTTCGCGCCGGGAGAAACTGAACCGGCTCTGGATCTTTTGTGGGAACTCGGTTTGCTCGAACATCATCTAGTCTCCTACCCGCGCTGTGAAGGTAAAGCCCTGCTATTTCTCACGGTCTCTAAGCTCTCGGACCTTTGTCCTGGGATATCTGGTATACGTGAACCTGTCGGAACCGCGGGTCCGGAATACTTAGACCTCATTGTTATTCCTGGGTTGGCCTTTACAGCCAATGGGTACCGCCTCGGTCGGGGCGCGGGGTTTTACGACCGGTTTCTTTCCACCATTCCCGAGCGCACGGTCAAAATCGGTGTGTGCTTTGCTTTTCAGGTCCTCTCGGAGATTCCGGTCGAATGTCACGACGTAAAGGTTGATGCTCTCGTTTATGCGTAAGGTTGGGATGCGTTCCCGCGCGTTCGGCGTGGCATATGCGCGTAAACACAAGGGCACAAGGCCTGCGCCCCTTCGGCTTCGGGCGCAGACCCTGTACCCTTCCCTATCTTGACGTCGGTCCGGCAGAGCCGTTCGTTATTTACGGTTCTGGAGATGTAACTCCCTGAGTTGCTTTTCCGAGACCTCACTGGGTGAGTCCATCATCAGGTCCTGTCCACGACTGTTTTTGGGAAACGCGATTACATCCCTAATATTGGATGTATCCGTGACGAGCATCACCAAACGATCGAGCCCTAGCGCGATTCCGCCGTGGGGTGGGGCACCGAAGGTAAACGCTCGCAGCAGGTGGCCGAACAGTTTTTGCTGTTGTTCAGCAGTAATGCCGAGCACCTGAAACATTTTGGCCTGCAGATCTTGTTCGTGTATTCGGATGCTACCGCCACCGATCTCGACGCCGTTGAGCACCACATCGTACGCTTCAGCTCGCACTTTTCCGTATTCGCCGGCATCCAGGAATCCGAGGTCCTCCCTCTTTGGGCGCGTGAACGGGTGGTGCATGGCGCTCCACTTGTTCTCGGCCGGATCAAACGCCAGCAATGGGAAATCCAACACCCAGAGAAATTTCAACTCGGTTGGATCGCGAATCAGCTTCAAGTAATCCGCGACTTTTAATCTTATCCGGCCGAGAGTTGCACAGACAACCTCCCAACGGTCCGCACCGAAGAGAACCAGGTCGCCTTCCTCGATACCCAGCGCTTGGGTGAGCGCTGATTTTTCCGACTCGGTAAAGAATTTCACGATCGGCGATTTCCACTCGCCATTCTCGATTTTAATGAACGCTAGCCCCCTTGCTCCCGATTGTTTTGCGAGATTCGTAAGATCTTCGATCTGGCCGGTGGAAATCTTGGCGAAGCCTTTTGCATTGATTCCTTTGACAACGCCTCCGGCGTCCAGCGCGCCGCGGAAAACCTTAAACTGGGTACCGCGAAATACGTCGCCTAATTCCACAAGCTCCATCGCAAAGCGAAGGTCCGGTTTGTCGCTGCCAAATCGGTCCATCGCATCGAAATAGCTCAGGCGCACGAACGGCGTTTGAATATCGACGCCGCGCGCCGCGCGGAATACCTCCCGCAAAAGTCCTTCGATAAGCTGAAAGATATCCTCTTGCTCAATGAACGAGGCTTCGAGGTCGATCTGCGTCAGTTCGGTGATTCGATCTGCTCGCGGATCTTCGTCCCGGAAACATTTTGCGAGCTGAAAATACCGCTCAATTCCGCCAACCATTAGCAGTTGCTTATATTGTTGGGGCGACTGTGAAAGAGCATAATAATGGTTGGGGATCAATCGGCTCGGTACCAGGAACTCCCTGGCTCCCTCCGGTGTGCTCTTGGTAAGAATCGGTGTCTCGACCTCGAGATACCCTTGCCGGCTCAGATATTCTCGGGTGGCGTTGGCCGCCAGGTGGCGAGCTTTCAGGTTTCGGACAAGCGCGAGCCTACGCAGGTCGAGGTACCGGTGGGTAAGCCTCAGATCTTCGTTGCCGACCTCTGCATCAAGAGGAAACGGCAAAGCTTCGGATCGATTCAGGATGTTTAAAGCCGAGGCAACAACTTCAATTTCGCCCGTGGCGAGTTTCGGATTCTGAGTTCCTTCGAGCCTGGGTGTCACCTTTCCAACGATCTGTACGACATCTTCACTTCGCAGCGTGTGCGCCGATGCAGCTACCTCCGGAAATTCTTCGGGCCGAAAAACCACCTGCGTAAGTCCCTCTCGATCTCGGAGGTCGATAAAAATAACACCGCCATGATCGCGCCTGGAATCAACCCAGCCGGCAAGTTTCACTTTATGACCGATGTTAGAGGCCCTGAGTTCGTTGCAATGATGGGTGCGGTACATGGGCTCCGATGATGAAGGCAAACTCACTTGTTTCTCAGAAGAGCGGGAAGTTGATCTGTCGAAATTATTTCTTCCGTGCGTTCGGCGAGCAGCTTAACACGTACCTGCGGCCACTCTGAGCCGACCACCACTGCATATGCGGCGCCGAGCGCTTCTGCTTGTTGAAATTGTCTCCCGATCTTGGCCGGTTGGAACCAATAGTCGACCGCTATTCCCGATTGACGCAGTGAATTTGCGAGCCGGATCGCATCCGGCCGTCGATTTTCATCGCCGACAATGATAAATGCACTAAGGCGAGTCCTCAGTGCATCGTCGATCCGTAGTCTGGTGTGATCGAGTTCATGCAGCAGATTCGAAAATGTGACGTCACCGATCGCAAAACCAGCGGCCGGCAGATCTGTCGCGCCGTCGCTAATAACCGAGATCAGGTTGTCATATCTTCCGCCACCCGCGAGAGCCCGGTTTTTCTTCTTGCGATCAAAAATCTCGAAGACAAATCCGGTATAGTAGTCGAGGCCACGGACGATGGTCAGATCTAATTCGACAAACTTCTCCAAACCGCGCCACTGCAGCTCCTCGAACAAGCCGCTGAAACCTGGGACCGATGCTGCCGGCGTCGCCAGAAACTTGCGAATGTGATCAAGCTCAAGGCCCAATGCCCGGAGCTTATGTGCAGTAACCTCTTCGCTATCCCGTTCAAGTTTGTCGATGACTGAGAGGAACTCAGGCAAGTCCGTGAGTGGCTTTTGGTGCTTCGTCAGGAACTCTGCCCAGAGGTTCCGGTTGTTCACACGTACGAAAAAGTCGTCATCGGTCAGTCCGAAGACCCGATGTAACTCGATAGCAAGCGCGATTAGTTCCGCATCGGCTGCCGGAGAATCGTCCCCAATGATGTCACAGTTTATTTGATAAAATTCCCGGAGCCGGCCCTTTTGCGGTTTTTCAAACCGGAAGAAAGGAGAAATGCTAAACCATTTTAGGGGCTTCCGGTAATCCCTTTCGCGGGCGGCAATCAGACGAGCCAAGGTCGGGGTCATTTCCGGTTTCATACAGACATCCCGACCTCCCTGGTCGACAAAACGGAATAGTTGCGTTTTCAACTCCTCTCCGCTTTTCTTTTTATAGAGTTCTGTCGGCTCAAGAGTTGGTCCGTCATATTCCTGGAATCCGAATGCGCGCGCAACGCGGCGCCAATTTTCGAAAAGGTAATTTCGGAAAGCGCAATCCTCTGGGTAATAGTCGCGGAAGCCGGGTAGCCGTTGCATAGACAGAGGCCGAAAGGATGCATTCAACCCGCCGAAAAGCAAACGTTTCGGGTCAGAAAGCGCAATTCAAGGAGATAAGGACGAAGCTCCGGGCAGGGCTCCGGCTCGGACGGAGCCTCGCCCTACCCGGAGCCTCGCCCTACCCGGAGCCTCGCCCTACCAAAGCATCCTGCAACTTTTGACTTCTTGGCTTAAAACTGCCATTGGCGCTAGACCTGTTTTAGTGCCATGTTGCGGGCCCCATGAATCCTCCTTTGTTAAGGCTGGTTGTGCTGCCTGAACGGCTTGCGGTTTGTCGGCTTGGTGCCAAGGACCCAATTCCCGAATGGGCGGTTGGTGAATCTTTTCTCTCAATCAGCCGCACCCGAGAGGAGCTTTGTATCATTTGCGAAGACGCTTTCGTTCCCGGAGGAACGCACGCAAGTCGAGGTTGGCGAGGGTTCAAGATAGAAGGACCGCTGGATTTGGATCTTGTCGGGATTCTGGTCTCTGTGGCTGTTCCGCTGGCACAGTCCAACATAGGCATTCTCCCGATCGCGACCTACGAGACAGACTATGTGCTAGTCAGAGACCGGCAACTGGTTGACGCCATCAAGGCCTTGCGTTTCGCGGGGTTAGACGTCGTCGAGTGGTAGGGACGCGCGGGAGCGCGTCCCACGCCATACGCGTGGCCACGCCGAGACGCCGACTGCCGAACGTTTATTGCGTGAGCCCAGCGTTGAGCTACGCTACCATCCGTGAAACGCGGATGGCTGATCGCAATCGGCTCTGCTTGTATCGGGTGGGCCAGCGTCGCAGCCGCTCAAACCGAAAGGGTGATTCAGCGTTACGAACAGGCTGCCCGCGCTAACCCTGTCGATGGACTGCCGGTAGAAAGAATTTGGGAATGGTATCGGGAACACGATCAACTGGAGTCTGTTATCGCGCGGTATTTAGCCGCCGGACGGAATGACCTGGCCGCAGCTCTTATCGCCGGCCACCTTCTGAAACGCTCCGGCCGCTTCGATGAGGCCGCGACCGCGTACCAAGACGCTTTGAGACTTCACCCGGAGAGCCCGCTTCCGTGGCGAAGCAGAGCTGATCTCGAGCTTACTAGGAATCACAAAGCTGACGCAGCCGCGGCATTGGAGAGAGCGATCCAGAATATATCGGATCGTGACTCTCAGAAGGTCGACTGGCTGATCGAATTAGGCGGCCTTTGGCAGGCTCAATTAGAATTCGAGAAAGCTAAGAGGGCCTGGACGACCGCCGTACAACTCGCTCCGGGAAACATTGAGCTGCGTCTTCGGTTAGCTCGAATCAGCGAAAAGAATCATCAGCTTGATGATGCGGTCGCCCATTATCAGATGGTCGCGGTGAGCGGTTCACCTTATCAGAAAACCGAATCATTTCGGGAAATAGCTCGAATAGAGAGAGGCCGGCACCAGTTTGAAGCGGCTGTCTCAGCGCTGGAACACGCAATTCAACTGACCGCGCCCGGAAATTGGGTGCGGTCTGATCTCCAGACCCAGTTAATTCAAATCTATCAAGAGGCAAATCGTGGCGCTGAATTGGAGAAGAAATGGCAGAGCCTGGCACGAGCTAATCCTCGCGATTTAGGAGCTCTGCAACAGTTGGCGTTGTTCTACGAACGAGCAGGAAGAGCCGAGGAAGAGTGTGCAACGCTTCGGCAAATGTTGGAGTTGATGCCCAATACGATTGCCTTCAAATCGAAGCTTGCTGATCTAACCGCACTCCAAGGAGATCTGGCAGAAGCTGCACGCCTCTATGATCAGCTAGTTTCCCAGCAGCCAACGAATGTGGACTTCCAACTCGCACGTGCGCGGCTCGATGTTCAGCTCGGCCACCTTGCTGAAGCGGAACGCCGCGTAAGAACGCTTGTACAAAACAGATCGCAGGATGACGCGGTACGTACCCGAGTCATCGATTTTCTGAGCCGCTACCGACTGGAGACGGCAGCAGAGCAAGTTCTTGAACAAGCCGCTGCGGCTGATCCTGAGGAAGACACACCGGCGCTAGTGCAATTCCTGCTTCGAAAACATCGCTTCCTACCGGCAAGGATTGCTCTCGAGAGCTGGCTGAGGCTGGACAGCAGTCGCTACGCAAAGGGGGCCGAATTTTTCAAAGAGGCTGGCTACCCGCTGGAGGGAGAAGCGCTGTTACGCCTGGCGTTGCGGATCGACGCCCAGAATCGACAAGCGGTGGAGGCGCTCCTTGAGCTGCTCATCGCCCGAAATGATGTGGCCGGCGCCCGAAAGTTGATCGAAGCCTCTTACGCATCTGCCACAGCTGCCGAGTGGCGAAGAGATTTAGACCAGAGACTGTTCAACCTTCTATCGGTAGTCGATGAGCGGGCCATGACCAATCCCTTGTCGACACCCGCTGTCGTCAAGAATGTGGAAATCGACACCTTTATCAAAGCTTTGGAAAGAACTGCCCGCCAGACCGATCAATCCGAGGATTACCTGAGGCTCGCAATTTGGCGGGATTGGACCCACGACGGCGAAGCCGCCGTCGCAGCCGCGCAGCGGGCGGTTGAGCTCGATTCAAAAAATATTGCGGCTCGAGAACACCTTGTGGATTTCGCGCTCAAAACGAAGAATTGGTACGTCGCGCAGACTCAGTTGAGGGAGCTCGCAGAACGAAATCCTGACGCGTCAGCTAACTACATCTGCAAGCTGGCGGATATTTTCCTCGACCTCGGACAAGTTCAGGACGCGACGGTTTCTCTGCAAAGGCTGAAAGCGATGGTCGGTTCGAATGTCCAAGAACTGGCTGACCTTGCGGCTGCCTTTCGGCGGGCCAATCGCCCGGTGGAAGGCCTCGAGATTTGGGAGCGCGCTTATAGACAGTCGATCGGGGCGCAAAGAAAAGAAATGCTCGAGCCGTTCGTGCGCGCTCTTACCGAAATGGGCCAACCAAGCAAAGCTGCCCGCGTCCTCCTCGATTTTTTCGATCAACAGGCAAACCCGAGTGAGCAGAGGATGGCTTTCGATGCCTTGCTCGATTATTGCGATCGAACCACGCTGCTGCCTTGGCTCGAAGGCGAAATCGCGGGACGGCGAGACCAACATCCGAACGATTATATTCTGCAAAATTGTGTTGCGAAGGTTCTGCAGAGAGAGGGCCGAGGCGCTGAAGCATTCGACTTGCTGCAGAAGGCCTACTTCTGTGCGCCGGACCCGGCGGCCTCATTGCGAGCTTTGGTTGGGGAAGCGGAGAGAACCGGAAGGCTTGCTACCGCGTGCGACTATCAAAAAAAGCTCGTCTACTTCACCCCGCCAGACGATCCACAACCATTGCTCAAACTCGCTGCTCTCGAGATCGCGGATTTTCGAGACCCGACCGGAACCTGGGACCAATTAATCGTTCGATTCCCGCGAGACGTTGATGTCCTCACGCAGGCGGCACGATACTTTGATCGGAGACTTTTTACCGACCGTGTGCTCGAATTGTTGCTGAAAGTAGTCGACTTGGATCCCGATAATGTTGAGGCCCTTTACAGCGTTGGCTGTATCCGGCAGGAACGTCATCAATTTGAGATCGCTCGTTCTTGCTTTGAACGCGTAATCACGGCAACAACAGGAGAAGAAAGAGAGGGAGAGATCCTGCGGTATCCGCTCCCCGAGATCGCGATCGGGTCGGCCGGGTACGAGGCGGCGTTGCGGCTGCGCGATTGGTACAGTAGGGGTGGGATCGAAGACTCGGTACGCGTTTTCTGGCGCGCGAATCACCAAAACCGTCCTGCAACCACCGACCTCGACCGCCGATTAGATAGCGTCTCTCGATGGGTCGCTTGCGTAAACGACTCCGCCAGTGGGAATGAGGTCCGTGCGGTCTGGTTCCATAAAGAGATCCGAGAACCAACGGCGGCACTCTGGGCGTATTTTGCTGCGGGAGATTTCAGCAGGATGCTAACTTTGCTCGCCTCGCACCTGGCGGCGACTCCGAAGGTCCGTGACCTGCAACAGGCATATTTGTGGTATGCGATGGAGACTCGGCAATACGTCACCTTAAGACGCTGGATCGACCCGGAGGACCCAAACTTCAATGAGCAACGAACACTTTTGCTGGCTGTTTTAGCAAATTTCCTTAAGACCCACCCCCGCGATGATTTGGCCGGTTTGATCGAATCACTCTTTCCTGGGGGTCAAGGGCCGGTGTCGGCGTTGTGGGATAGCGCACGCGTATTCGCCGCTTGTGGCAGGTATGACCAGGCAATTACCTTGGGTAAGCTTGCGTTCGGACGCGCAGTGCTAAGAAGATGTCAGATGGCAAATGAGATCGCACGCTGGCTTATTGACACCGACCAGCCGGAGCGGGCTCGTGAGATTCTCGCCATCGCGATCCAAGGCCGGGCGGAAAAGATGGATGAGGATTTCGTCTCCAGCTTGCGTGCCCTGTATGAACTTACTGCGGAAGACCAGCGTGCCCCCCTGCTCGATGCATTCCTGCCGAAGGGCGACGGGCGGGGTGCTACAAATCGGGAGGAGTTGGCCGCAGCCTGTTTGCTTGGATGGAGCGGCCAGTATGCCCTAGCCGAACGCCGCCTGACGCACGTGTTCCAGCAACCCGCCTGGGCCGGTGACGATACGTTGGGCCCAATAGACGACGTCGGCCGTCGAGCTTGCCAATTTGCGGATCAAACGGCCCGCCTTTTTCTCGCGCATGAACTTCAACCGCTCGCACGTTTTTTGTGGGAGAAAATGGTTGCCGATCGCGCGTTTGCTCAGTTGCAATCCGATGCATGCCGTGAAGCGATCGACGAGTTCAGAACCAAACTGGCTGAGCTCGATCTCGGTGCCGCGAAACCGAGTCAGGCGGCCGAAATCCTGGATGAGATTCGAGACGTTGATTCGTTGGACGCGCTCCGTGCGCTTGCGACGCAAATGGAGACGAAGCGACAGTTTCGGCTTGCGGCGCTCGTGTATGATAGGCTCTACAGGGAAGCACCAACGAGTGCAAGCCAATTCCGGACCGTCCAGGAGATGATTCAGGCGACGGGAGATCCAACCCTGATGCTGACGCTCCTGGAGCCCATAATCGAGGGAACCGTTCCTCTGCCGATCGGAATTGACCGATCCGAGGTCGTTCTCCGTTTGTCGGCTGTGTATACTCAATCGGGCCAGCCCGCGCACGCGAAGGCACTCCTGGAGCAAGCCTTGCGGACTGAGCCCGGGAACGAGGACTATCTCAAAGCGTTCGCGACACTGCCGGACTTGCCTTCTGGAGAAGCCGAAAAAGCCTGGTATCAGCTTCTCGCGCTGAAGCCTGGCAACCCGGAGTACGTGCAAGGGCTGGCAATTTTGTGTCTCCGTACCGGACGATCCGACGAGGCGGAGCGATTGTTTAGAGAAGCGAATTCAGCCAAATCCGTCGCGCCCGCCCGAACTGAGGGGATCCCGGATGGCTCTTCATTGGATCAGAGCGACATAGACAATCTGATCCAAAAAGCCTATCAAGCGATTCGAGAAGGCGTGCCCGCGAGCGTCTCCGATATTGCGACGGACCTCAAGAGGCTTGGCAGGCCAAAGGAAGCCGTTGAACTGATGCGCTCTGCGGTGGAAAGCGCGCAAGAACAGAACGTTAAATTCTTTCTTGAACACCGACTCATTACCGATTTCCTGGCGACGGAGGATCTGGAGACCGGTCGCGACCTCGAAACTCTTCGTGATCTTGCTTTTGCCCAACCCAGTTTGGCCGTTGGCTTTTATCAAACTCTCCAGAAGCTTGCAGGTAACGGCCTTCGTTATGCGAAGGGATTGCTCGAGAGCGATTGGGCTGCCGGCGTAGCCCTCGCTGGTGAAATGATGGTTCAAACCTATCTGGCGAACAAAGATGACGCGCATGCGGAAGAGACTCTCCGGAAGCTGATCGATCTCCCATTTTTGAATGATGACGCCCTTGCGAGATTGCAGTCAGAGCTTTTGAACGAACCTCGCTTGGCCGTTCAAGTGATTGCGGAGCAGATTCGTCGCAATAAGGACGACTTGCGGCTTCGATTCGCGCTCTGTTCCCAGCTCTGGGCGATGGGTGAGCGTGAAATGGTCAGTCGCGAGATGAATCGGCTCGCTCATCGCAGCGCACTGCAGGCGGACGCCCTCTTTCAGATTGCCAATTTTTGCCTTTCGCTCAAAGAGTCTGGACTCGCGCGGGAATGGCTGCAGACGGCCATTCGGAACGATCCAGACCAACATAATCCTGAACTCCGTCTGGCGTTCGCCAAGCTGTTGGTTGACGACGGTGATTCCGCAAAAGCGCGTGACGTTTTGCGAGCAACACAGGTTTATCGAGCGGATAAACTCTTTGATAGATTTATCGAACTTGTGGTTACGGCGGGGCTTTCCGACGAGTGGTTCGGTGAAATTGATTACCTTCCGTCTGACGTCGGGGCAGACATCTGGACGGCTAGCGTTAACCGTTGGATTGACCGCAGAGCTTACCCGCGAGTGCTCCGTGCACTCGAAGCGCGGCCGCAATTGGCTTATCGAGTATTTGATCGGACTGCGCCGCTTTTCGAAGATCCGATATTCGTTTCAGAGCTTTCCGACATCTTTGAGAAGTGCTTCGACACGATCGTGCTGGAGCGAACGGATGCTGCGCAGGCGCTCAGGTTCGCGAGCACCCTAATCCCGACTTCTCAAAAGCGTGTTGGCCTAAAAGTTCTCGAAGCTGTTGCACGCAGCGGAACCGGAGATACTGCGGAGAAGGCGCGGTTAATACTGAAAACCGAAAATGAGAGGTAAGCCTGCGTGCCTCACAAATCCTGAGGGATTTGAGAGGCACGCAGGCTGGTCAGATTCGTTTTTCGAAGCAAACGGCAGACGCATCGTCTTCGAACGGTGGAAAATTGGGGATCCGGTAGAAGCCGCCCTTTCCGTAGAGTGCAATGGATTCGGGTTGTCTCACGCCGGTCTCGAGACGGATCGCGTCATAGTCAAATTCCCGCGCCAAGCGTTCCAGTTCGTCCAGGATCCGCCTGGCAATCCCATGGCCGCGTTTCTCTGGCGCGACAAACATTCGTTTAACCTCAACCACGGTCTCATCCATAGGGATGAGGGCCCCGCATCCGACGGCGTTTCCGTCGTCGCGTGCGACCAGGAAAACGCTTCTTGGAACCGCGACCAGCTCCGGATCGAAGAAACCGACATCGACAGGAGGGGAATCGTAACGCTTTTTGACTTCATCCACGAACGCGGAAAGCAGTCGCTGGACATCCAGGGAACGAGGATCTTCTTGCGCTATCGTTATCATCTGAGAATTCACTTCACTTTTGCGCAATCATCACCTGCAAAGCGACGCTAAATTTTGTGTGTCGTCATTTTCCTCTTCATGGAGGGGGCGTGGTGCCGCCGGCGCGCCATAATCGTACTCGTCGTGGTCCTCGTCCTCGTTCTCGAACGTCGCAGAGGTTCCTCTGTTTTGCGCACAAGAATCGAGGACGAGAACGAGGACGAGGACGAGTACGATTGAGATCCGCTCGCCGCCACGACCTCTCACCCGCTCTTCTGCCTTGCGTTGGGGTGAGCTTTGGCCAGTATTGAGAAATGGACGGACCTTCTAAGCGGACCAAAATTGTGGCAACTATAGGGCCGGCGAGCGATAGCGAAGAGATGCTGCGCCGATTGATTGATGTCGGGATGGATGTAGCTCGATTGAACTTCTCCCATCGGACGGGTGAACAAGCTAAACCGTTAGTTGAGCGGATTCGAAAAGTGGCAGATCAAATGGGCGTCTTCATCGGGGTGCTCGGAGATCTGCGCGGTCCGAGGATACGTGTTGGGGAGATGGAGAATGGCAGCATTGAGTTCCAACGCGGAAATAAGACCATCTTAACACCTGAACCTGTGACCGGTACGCCCGCGAAGATCGCGGTCAGTTTCAAGGGCCTCTATCGCGATGTAGCACCAGGATCTATCCTCCTTCTAGACGACGGAAACATTGAACTCCAGGCGTTGGAAATCAGGTCGAACGGAGATGTGCTCTGCGAGATCGTTCGGGGCGGGGAATTGAAAAGCAACAAGGGAGTGAACCTAAAAAACAGGCTGGTCTCGCTACCATCCCTCACCACGAAGGATTATGTCGATCTGGACTTTGCGGTATCCGAGGAACTGGACTTCCTGGCGCTTTCGTTCGTGCAATCATCCTCGGACGTGCGGTTTCTCAACCAAGCGCTTGCCGAACGAGGCGCATCGATCCCAGTGATCGCGAAGATAGAGCGAAAGAATGCTCTGGACGATATCGAGAACATCGTTCACGAGTGTTATGGGGTGATGGTAGCTCGCGGGGATCTGGCTCTCGAAATGAGCTTCGAGGACGTCCCGATTGCTCAAAAGCGAATAATCTCGGTCTGCCGGGATGAAGGAGTGCCGGTGATTACCGCAACGCAGATGTTGGAGTCGATGATCAATTTCCACAAGCCGACACGAGCTGAAGCTGCCGATATCGCCAATGCGATACTCGACGGTAGTGATGCCGTCATGCTTTCCGCGGAATCGGCTGTCGGCCGCTTCCCAGTCGAAGCGGTTTCGACGATGGCCACGATCGCGGCTCGCGCTGAAGAGGCATGGATCAAAGGGGAACTGCCGATTCCACCCTCGATTCCGGATCGGGCGGATTTGGAGGCTGCAGTAGGTCACGCGGCGCACACGATTGCTAATTCGGTATCAGCTAAAGCGATTATCTCCGCGACCTCCTCTGGAGGTACCCCTCGCCGAGTAGCGTGTCACCGGCCTAAAATGCCGATCATCGCGCTCTGTTCTTCGAAGGAAGTGTGTCGCAGAATGGCGTTAACTTGGGGAGTTCAACCGGTCCATACTGACACTATCAACGGCACGGCACACCTGGTGAAGTTAAGTGCCGATGCCGCGACCAGGATCCTTGGCGCAAAGCCAGAAGACGTCCTGACTATTGTCGCCGGTACGCCTTTTAATATGCCGGGCAAGACCAACCTGATTAAGGTGGAAAAGATATCCGACGCCCTGCGAGCCGATAATGTGGTCGAATGACACGACCGTTCAGCGTTTGGCGTTCAGCGTTCGGCGTTTGGCGTTCCCTCACCTCTCATCCCTTGATCTTGGGGGGCTATCCAGTCAAAGGTCCATCGTTCCCGTACTGGCTACGCCGGTCACGCGGGAGCATGACCCTACCGCGCGGCCCGCACCGCGCACGCCGAACGCTGAACGCCGAACGCTGAACGCTGAACGCTGAACGCCAAACGCCGAACGCTCTCAGAGCTGCTGCACCGAGTAGCCCGCCCGCTTCAACTGCGCGACAACCCCGTCGTCGCCAACGAGGTGGCCGGCTCCAACGATAATTAGATAGTTCCCGCTCTGGTGAGCAAACCGTTCAATCTCCGGCACCCATTTCGAATTTCGTTTGGAGAACAAAACATCGTGTGTCGTTGGATCCGAGCGCTTGTCCTGATTAAGCAATTGGTCGAGCACTTTTACATTCCCATCTTTCCAGGCATCAACCAGCCGGCTTACCATTACCGCGTATGCAGGTAGACCGGATATCGTGCTTACCAAATAAAGCTCGTTTTCTTCATCATTGAAGCGGTCGAATATCTGGGCCTGATCGCGAAGAGTTTCGAGGCCAAGCACCGGTTTACCCGCGGCCTTTGCCTTATGATAAAAGTAAAGATCAACCCCAAGCTGCTCGCTGAAGCCGGCCTTTTCAAGCGTACGGGAACTTAACCACTCTGCGAGAAACCAAGGTTTAAAGCGCTCGACCTGGTTCAGCGTCAAACCGTAGGCAGGGAGTAAGCTCCTTAAAAGCTCGATGGTCTCAGGCGACAACTTTTTTGAGAGAGATTGCCCGGGTGAGTAAATAGCAGTGCGCTTGAATTCTTGCCGGAACCTTTCCGGAGTAAACCGCGTAAGGTCAATTTCAAACACGACTTGGTTTGAATCGTCGAACGCATGCTCGAGCGCTGGTTTTAGCGGGTAGGCCTGCTTTGACAGGACATGGACAGAACCGAGCAGATACATGGTATTATGATCGCCCTTGATTTTCCAAAGAGTTGCCTTTGATCCGACTAGTTGGCTTGTCGTTGAGCAGGCGCACAAAACGCCGATCAGGCACAACGCCCAGAGCGCGCGAACGAGTAGGCTGCGCGGGTTGAGTTGATCCCACCCTCGATGGCTGATGTTCGCCGTCTCCTGCGGACTAATTCCGTGGGTCGGCATCTGGCTGAGTCTTTGGTTTATCTACCTTTTCCTGGGGATTGTTGGAAACCGTGAGGTTCTTTCCAAGCATTCCCATTACTCCTTCAAATGCCTCTTCAGAAATGCCATGGGAAACCCTCAATCGAAACCGTTGCCACAGGAAATCCTCCATGCGCATCCATTTCCTATTGTAATTAACACGCTGCGTCCAGGCGCAGATCGTGATAATACTTTGGAGCTGGCGAATTCTAAAAAGTAAGACGCCCGCCCCGGCAACAACCACCGCGCTAAGGCACAGCAAGCCGGTGCAGATGGCATCGCGCGTGTTGACTTTACTTTCGTTTGCTTCCAGGAGGCTAGCCAGCAATTGATCTTCGGCCGCCTGCATTTCAGCGATGAGCGACCGAATCCGGTTCAGGGCCAAGAGGCCATCGTTCGCGCTGACCAGCTGAAGCGCCTTTTCGTCCTGACCGGACTCTTTTAACCTGGTGACATCGCGAAATTCGGCCAACTCTGCCTCCACTAGAGGGTGGATACGGTTGAGTCGAGCGAGTTGAGCCGGACGATCAGCGAACGACATGGCCAAAAAAGTAAGCCGAATCATGGCGTCGTTTTGGGAAAAAAGATATGTCGCAAGCCAGGATCGGCTGCCGGTCAGCAGAAATCCGTACTCGCCGGCCTCCGCCGCATGCAGCGCATCCGGTAACTCAATAAGCTGTGCCCTGTTTTCATTGCTCTGTTTTACCAGCTTCATCGCCTGCCGCTGTTCGGCGTACATCTGCCTCGACACAACGAAAAGAAAGGCTGCGATGAGAATCGGACCAATAATGAAAGCAAAAAGAAAAACTTTTC
The DNA here is from genome assembly GCA_036491515.1 of Chthoniobacterales bacterium. Taxonomy (GTDB): domain Bacteria; phylum Verrucomicrobiota; class Verrucomicrobiia; order Chthoniobacterales; family JAFAMB01; genus JAFAMB01. The sequence continues at coordinate 4,548 of DASXBV010000263.1, read as the reverse complement.
GATTTCGATGTAGAGATTTGCCGTTCATCGCAGGTTTCTAGTGTTCTATCCGCGAAGTGGTCGACGTGCCGTGTTGGAATGTTTAGCAAAATAGGTGCCGGAATCGAACGAAGCTCGGGATGTCCTCGAGAGGGGATACAAAAATCCAAGCAATCGTTTGCTGGTATATGTTGCGCTAAGTGGCGTTCTGGTCCACCAAAAAGCTGATGCGCGCAGATAATACGGCTGTTTCAGAATTGGGTCGGACCAGGCCGCCCGGGCGAAGGCCGAAATCAGGTTTTTGCGTATTGGTCTGGATACTGGTCGCCCTTCTTGGAAGCTCGGCTTTGTATTACTATGCCGGCCCCAGAAGAATCCCTTCAGCTGGGGGGCTTTATTTTTTTTCGAGGCTGGTTCTGCCTGTTCAACGATTTGCTCAGGATGATCCGCGATGGGCAGATGATGAGCTTGGTCCAGCACCTTCGACGATGGGCCAGGAGGGGTGTGCCGTCAGTTCTGCGGCAATGGTTCTGGCCTTTTACGGGCAAGACGTCGATCCAGGGCGGTTGAATGCTTTTCTGTCGAGCAAAAACGGTTATACGCCGCAAGGTTGGTTATATTGGGAAAAAGCGGCCGATTATCATCCCGGATTGGTGCGACACGCCTATGAAGATTTGCCCTCCTATTGGCTGATCGATTCGAATATAGCGCGAAGCAATCCGGTTATCGTTCGGGTACATCTTGCAAATGGTATCACGCACTTCGTCGTTATTGTTGGGAAAGCCGGATTTGACTACCTGATTCAGGACCCGGCGTCCGGTGGAGCCAACGGAGTGTATCCTTTGCGCGCACTGGCGCCGGAGATTGAGGCGTTGCGGTTCTATGAGAGGGTGAGGTGAGAGAGGCCCGGAACGGTTTGGTAGGGCGAGGCTCCGTCCGAGCCGGGTTCCGGCTCGAAAACGCCGCGGACAGCTCCAAACGTGGCGAAGCGCGTTTTAACTGGTAAAACCAAAACGGGGACAGGTTCAAAACGGCGCCAGGTCCAAATGGCGCCAAGATAAGGGCTGTTTGGGACGGTATTTTGCCCCGACGAAGGGGCTGTGAGGATTCAGCCCGGTTTCAGCCCCGGGAAACGACCCACTCGGGCAAGGCGCCGCGAAGGGGCGCAAGATCCAGCCCCCAACCACTAGTCCCCCCAATTTCGCTCCTACGCCGAATAGAACCGGGGGAATCGTCCAAATAAGGATCTTCATCGCCACGCTACCTTGGCAACGCTGACATCGCCGATCCGCCGCCACGCCGGGCTGGCGACACCGCGTCCTTTGTGGTTGCGGCTATGCCGCGTTGCGCGATGGGGGACCCGGCGTGGGCAAAGGCTGGAGCGTGCGCTTACCAAAATCTATCGTGTCGCGAGGCTTTTTGATTGCAATAACTTGAATGCGCAATGCCAAACTTCCGCGTCAATAACCACCGAGGTCGTCGGGTACGGTAATTGATCACACAAAGGGCACGAAGGTCACGAAGGAGATATGATGGGTGTCCGAATTGTGTGTAGCGCTCCGAGTCTGGAGTAGACCTCCTTTTGGTTGCTGGGAGCACCGCGTTGAAAGGGCATTCGCCCCTGCAAGTGCCGCGATCGTTAGCTCGTTTCTGAGCTTAAACAAAACCTTCGTGACGTTTGTGTGACGGGATTGATTTCCTCCGCAGGATGACTAAAAATAAGATAATGGCCCGCGAGCGTCGCAGTGGCGCTCGTGGGTGCGAACAACAGAACCGGATGCGCTGTATGAGAAAGAATTACTATCTCATTCTTCGCCTGCCGCCTGAAGCGACTACGGAGCAGATCCGATCAGCGTATCGGCGGCGTGCGCTTGAACTTCATCCCGACCTTACGGCTATTGAGAGTGATCAGTTGCTGGAACTGCAAGAGGCTTACGACGTGCTGAGTGACCCGGCGCAACGCGCAATTTATGATCGTGAAGCGGAAGAAATTCCGATTCGCTGCATCGAGGCAGCACGGCTCGCGGAAACCGTAATCGCGCGGAGGCGTCGGGCTGAGCCGCTGACCACCGCCCGACCTGCTTCCGGTTTCGAAGAGATGTCGCTGTTCCGGTCGTTCGAGACATTTTCCCCCTCCATTGATGAAATCTTTGAACGTCTGTGGAGCAACTTCGATCTCCTCGCACGACCGAAAGCTGAACGGCTTGAGAGCCTTAACGTGGATGTGCCTCTGTCCGCTCGACAGGCATTTGCGGGCGGCGAGGTTCGCATCATGGTTCCGGCACGACTGGTCTGTGCGGCGTGCGGCGGACGAGGGAGTGTAGGACGCTATGAATGTTCGCACTGCGAAGGGCATGGAGCAGTGACAGGGGAATACCCGGTCACGGTGGGTTATCCGGCCGGATTGCAGCAGGATTATGTCGTGCGTTTGCCTCTTGATCGATTTGGTATTCAGAATTTTTATCTTACCGTTCGCTTCCGGCTGACGGAAGCGCTTTGGTAGGGCTGCTTAGCCTCTCTTGAATTCTTGGCTCCTTGCCTTCGCGTGATGACAAATCGAAATTAATCGCTAGTTTGCGAGACGTGCAGATATCGCTCCTCAAATCGAAGATTCATCGAGCTGTTGTAACCGCCGCGAACGTAAATTACGAAGGGAGTCTCAGCATTTCCGCGGACCTCGCCGAGTTGGTCGAACTGGAAGAGTACGAGCGCATTCTGGTGGGGAACATGGCGAATGGAGAACGGTTTGAGACTTACGTCATTTACGGGATCCGCGGTCAAGGCGGGATCGAGCTCAATGGAGCCGCTGCGCACCTGGGAAAACCAGGGGATTGCTTGACGATCATGAGTTTCGGATTGTTCGACCCTGAGGAAGCCAGAACTCACCAGCCAAAAATCATTGTCCTGGGTGACAAGAACGAAGTGCTTCGGCAGAAATAGTGGCTGGAGTATGAGTTTGTTGCGCGTCTTAGCGGTTGTACTATCGGCAGCGGTTATCTGTTGCTCCGTTCGTGGGCAAGAGTCTTCAGCGGTAAGTTCCACGGTCTCGGAAGTTACGGTTTATCCCGATCGCGCACGTGTGACCCGAACCGCGCCGGCGAGTCTGCCGAAGGGAACATCCGTGCTGGAGTTTTCTGGTCTGCCGGCGGCTCTCAACGAGAGTTCCATCGAAGTCAGCGCTAAAGCGGATGCGCCGCTCACGATTGAGGGAATCGATATTCGGCAGGAGTTCCTCGCTGCGAGCGCAAACCCGAAAGCGCAGGACCTCGAGCGGCAGCTACAGGAGCTTCAAGATCAGCAGAAATCGCTTTGGGGGCAAAAGGGTGTGTGCGAGGAAAAACTGCAGTTTTTTCGGAACCTGAGCGCCGGTCTTGGCAAAGGGGAGAAGGAGCCCATGAACCTCGACGACATTCGCAAGCTCTACACTTTTTATGGTGATGAAGTTGCCAGTTTGTCGGAAAACATTCTCTCTATCGAACGCAGCGAAACGAAACTCGACCCGCAAATAGATCGAGTGAAACGAGAACTCGATGCAGTAAGAAACGCTGCGCAAAAATCGCAAAGGACGCTGCTCGTGAGTGTGAAGGCTGAAGCTGCGGCCAAGGCGGAGTTCACCTTACACTACGTAATCTGGAACGCTTCCTGGATTTCGAGTTACAATGCGCGGATTAATTCGGAAACCAGCAAGGTGGAGCTCCTCTATAATGCGCTTGTGCGCCAGAAGACCGGCGAAGACTGGAATAATGTGCGGTTGACTCTGTCGACGGCGCAGCCCGGTCGCAATGGACGAATGCCTGAACTAATGCCTTCGTACCTGGATTACAGAACACCAGAACCGGTGGTATCTCCGCGGGCTGAGTTTGCCCCTGCGGCGCCGATGCTTGCTCCGAATGAACCGGCTCGAGCGAAGGAAGAGTTGGTCCAGAGTGACGAGGCTCAAGCGGAGGTGCAGAAATCCGGAATGTCGGTTTCATACCAGATTGGTTTGCCGGTAACGATTCCGGCTGACGGGCAAGCTCATCGTGCAAATGTGACCGTACTGAATCTCGCAGGAAGCCCGGAATATGTCACGACCCCTAAGCTTGATTCTGCCGTTTTCCTTAAGGTTCATCTGGTGAATACGAGCGATGCGCAGCTTCTGCCCGGGCAGGTGAGCGTGTTCCGAGACGGTGAGTTCACCGGCATGCTCACGATGAACCTTGCACCGGCAGGCTCCGATTTTGACCTGTATGCCGGCAAAGACGATTCGATCAAGGCTGAGCGGAAGGAACTTGTCAATAAGCGGTCTGAAACCGGAATGTTGAACCGAAGAGAGGTTGAAGATCGACGATATCAACTTTCGTTACAAAATTTTCGATCCAGCCCGATCAGGCTGCTGGTTTATGATCAGCTCCCGGTTTCCAAAAACGCCGATATCGTTGTGAATCAGGGAGCGTTTTCGGATAAGCCGGCAACCGTCGATAAGGACTCGGGCAGGTTGACTTGGGAGATCGAGCTTCCACCGAAGGTAAAAAAGGTCATTGAATTTAATTATTCAGTTGAATGGCCCAAGGGCAGGGAAATTGTGGG
>DASXBV010000262.1:0-2336 GCA_036491515.1 Chthoniobacterales bacterium | reverse complement strand
CCGCGCGATCTTCAAGCGCCGCGGGCGCGCCGTGGAGCTTCAGCCGCAGAGCGTTGCGGACAAATCGACGTGTTGTCCGTTGTGCGGAAAAGCCGGAATTCGTCTGGTGGCTTTTACCGATGCCGCCGGCGTTCTGCACATCATCAGAGCCGGACCAACGCCATGCGATTCCTCATGAACACTCTTCTGGCGCTCATCAGCACCGCAGTCGATTCATGCGTTTCGCCAAATCTCTGTCGATGCGCTCGGGCTCTCGCTGTTGTCTTCGTGTCCTCTGCGAAGCCTGGCTCCCGCCATCCGGGGTTACTGGCGCGGCACAATTACAGCTTTCGGTCTTTTGGCACCAGTTCAATCCAGCGTCTCAAAGCTCCTGCTACGGCAATATACGCATCCGAAATCCCTCCCTGCCGTCGTCTGCACCCCATCGCTCACGGTACTTTTCCCATACGCGACCGCCTTTCGCTCTGCAGCGTAACGCCCAGAGCCATTCCCCGACAGCCTCCGGAGTAGAAGCGATTTGATGCTGGCAAATTGAGCCATCCAGATAGCGTTCGAAAACGTCGTGTTTCGAATCGGCCCAATCGATTCCGATCGTGGCCGTATAGAGGCAAAGTATGTCTTGCGCTTTCATAAGGATCGTCGGTTTTACAACCCCAGAACACGCATTGCCTCTCGTCAGCGAAATGGTGCTATTCCGATCTTGCTCACGGACCGCCAGGGCTGGCAAGGCGTAGTCCAAACTTTCCGCTCGGAGAAGTCGAGGTCACGTTCTGGGATTCAAGCAAAGCGCGTTTTCGCTCGCTTTTTAACTATGTATCATGATATTTCGCGTGAGTCTGGCTAGCGCTCGGGGTTTCGCGGTCTGCCGGGAAGCTTCTTCGTCCAGCAAGAACCTGATGGGTGTTTCCGGCCGGCTGCAGCAAAATGCAATCCAGTCAAAATCATGTGGCAGCCATATCAGGATGGAAAGGCGAACGTGGAAGATAGGAAAGAGATCGTTGAGGTAAACTCGGAAACGAAACGAAAATTCAATGAAAAGGTTTGACTCTTCAACTGGCCAGGGCGGGGTGTTCCAGACCGGCCGCAAGGTAGAAAGTAAAGGCGATAAACAGCTTGGCACGTCCAGCAGCGTCTCGACGGATCCCAGTACGCACCGAGTAGAATTGCGTAATCGGCTGATTAGTGTCGAAGATTACGAACCCTTCATCGGGCCCGAGGTGGTTGATCGCATCCTCAGGAAAGCAAAAGCACTCCAAGCATTCAGAGTCGTAAATTTCAATTCGACGTTCTACGGAGGCGGAGTAGCCGAGCTGCTCTCGGGAATGACGCTGTTAATGAACAGCCTCGGAATAAAGGCTGAGTGGCGTGTAATCCAAGGAAGACCGGATTTCTTCAACATCACGAAGAAAATGCACAACGCTCTTCAGGGCGCCGACATTAACCTTTCCGAAATAAAGACGAGCATTTTCGAAGAGGTGAATTTCGAAAACGCCGTTCGGAACAGCATCGACCACGACATGGTCGTGGTGCACGATCCCCAACCATTGCCCCTGATTGACCATTTTCCAAAGAGGTGTCCTTGGCTCTGGCGTTGCCATATCGAGCTCTCCAATCCTGATTGCCCAACCTGGAAATACCTTACGGGGTTTATCGAAAAATACGACGCGGTGATTCTGAGCCGTAGTGAGTACCAACAGAACCTCCCAATACCACAGTTGATTTTCATGCCAGCCATCGACCCATTCAGTATCAAGAACAGGCAGTTGACCGCAGCGGAGATGGACGACCGCCTCGATGAGTACAAAATTCCGGTAGATCTCCCTTTGGTCGTGCAGGTGTCGCGCTTCGATCGTTGGAAGGACCCGCAAGGCGTCGTAGAGGCGTTCAAACTGGCGCAGAAAGAGGTCGATGCAACTCTGGTCTTGCTCGGTAATTTTGCCACCGATGATCCCGAAGGTGCCCTCGTATATGAGCATCTTGCCGGAATACGCGATGAACGCATCTTGGTCCTGCCGAACGGTGATGACACCGCGCTGGTGAACACTCTCCAGAGGCGTGCCGCGGTCGTATTGCAAAAATCTCTTCGCGAGGGATTCGGTCTCACCGTGGCCGAAGCAATGTGGAAAGGGACACCCGTGATTGGTGGGAAAGTTGGCGGTATTCGCTCCCAGATTCAGGACGGAGTCAACGGTTTCCTTGTTTCCTCAATTAAGGATGCCGCAGACCGCATCGTACAATTGCTGAAAGATGCGAGACTGAGGGAACAGATGGGGCAAAAAGCTCGGCAGACCGTTGCCGAGCGCTTTTTGCTCACGCGCTATCTGGAACAGTATCTT
>DASXBV010000261.1:0-5697 GCA_036491515.1 Chthoniobacterales bacterium | reverse complement strand
AAAACCAACGATAAAAGTGGTACGTAGCGTGATGTTGGGTATGGCTTCCCGAATAGCCTGAATCAGGTCTTCGATGTGTTCCCGTGAGGTTTCTCGCCGCATCAGCCGCAGCATTTCTTCGTCTATATGCTGCAACGGCATGTCGACATACTTCACTACTTTGGAACTGGCGGCGATTACTTCCATCAACTCTTTGCTCCAATGTGCCGGATGAGTGTACAGAAGTCGGACCCAGAAATCTCCCGGGATTTCTTCGATCCTCTCTAACAGGCGAGCCAGGGTCGGGCCGCGCGACGAGTCGATCGGCTGGCGGGGCCCTGCTTTCTGATCCCAGAGATCCATTCCATAATAGGTGGTGTCCTGGCTGATCAGATTGATCTCCTTCACTCCTTCGGCGATCAACAGGCGAATCTCAGCTTCGACCGACTCAATCGACCGGCTGCGATGTTTGCCGCGCATCTGGGGGATCACACAAAAACTGCACGGGTGATTACATCCCTCCGCTATTTTCAGGTAGGCGTAGTGCGCCGGCGTCAGCCGAAAACGCGGCGTGGCGTAATCCGGTATGTATTGAGACTTGGGAGTAACCAGGTTTAAAGGCGCTCCGGCTGCCTCTGGCCGGCCGACGACTTTTCGAACGATTTCGCCAGCTTGAGCAATTTGATCGAGTCCCATGAACGCATCCACCTCGGGAATTTCGCTCGCGAGCTCGCTGGCGAATCTTTGCGACATGCAACCGCTCACCACCAGCTTCTGCCCGGACAGTTTTCGCAAGCCGCGCTCCTGGTGCGCATCCAGGATCGCTTCGATTGACTCCTCTTTAGCCGAGTCAATGAAAGCGCACGTGTTGACGATCACCACGTCTGCGTCTTCGGCGGTTGCGGTCACCTCCATCCCGTGCGCCACGATATCGCCGAGCATAATTTCGGCATCAACCAGATTTTTAGCGCAGCCGAGGCTGATCATCCCTACCTTCAGCGCGGGCGGCGGTGACAAAACATCTGTTGCAGATAAGGGACGACTCATAAGATCCACCCTTGAAGTCAATTAATCACGATATTGGCGGAGGTGCCCAAAACGGGCTGGCCATCCTCGCGCACTTCTACCGCGCCTTTTTCTGAGACATGCACCCAGAAGCGCTTCCCTTCGACAACGATTGGGCTGCTGTCCGGAGCCGCGTACCCTTCAAATACGGGCTGAGCCCCCTCTTCATCCTTCGTCACTTTGACATAAGTCCTTTTCAGGACCCGTACCTCCAACTTCTTTTCTGGAAGGGTCGAAAGACTCGTCTTGGTCGGCGCCTCCGCCGCGGCCGAGGATTCCGGCGCGGCCGAGGACTCCGGCGTACTCACGGGAAGGGCCCTTCTCACTTCAATTCCATCTTCAATCCGCGCCTGCACAGCGAACGGGCTTGAGGTCGCCCCCTCTTTCACGTCCCCTTCCCGGGGGCTGTTTTGAGGAACGACCGTAGAATTCCCCTCAGCGGGAGTTGGTTGCGCCATCGATTGCGGTGAATCCGCAGCCGATTGGGAGGGGACCACCGCTCTGGTGGATTCACCCGAAGGTTTCACATTGCTTCCAGCGGTAGCCACCTGATTGGTATCAGCTACCTGCGTGATGTTAAGTGCCAGGTAAGAAAAAACTGGGACACCCACCAGCACGATCAAAACGAGTACCACCACCACAGCTGGTGGTACCCGGAAACCTATTGCCTCGATTCTTCGGGGTTCCTGAACAGGTTTCTGAGGCGAACCGGAGCTCAAATACTGGTAATCGCCCACCGAAATCGTTCTCCCGGTCTGAAACTTTTCAAGTTCTTCCTGCATATCAACCCCAAGGAATCTAGCATACTTCGCCAAGAAGCTTTTTGCGTAGATCAGGTTAGGAAAGTGAGCATACTCGTCCGCCTCCAGATCGACGATGCGGTCGGGCCGGATTTTCGTCTTCTCGGCTACATCTTCAATCTCGAGCTTCTTCGCAAGTCGCGCCTGCTGCAATTTCCTGCCGACCGATTCCACCATTTTTACAGACTGCTTTAAAATCTACTCCCGAAGATATACTAGAGCCAAATTCCAAGATCTCCATTTACTGTTTATACTAGGGCATCTAAGTCCACTAAAATCTCCCGCGGCTTTGCCCCGTCACCGGGGCCCAAAATGCCTCGGCGTTCCAAGATGTCTACTACCCGAGCAGCGCGCGTGTAACCCAGGCGTAACCGCCGCTGCAGCATCGAGGTAGACGCCCGCTTCTCCTGGCGGATGATTTCAAGGCATTTCTCCACGAGCGCCTCGTCTTCTTCGCTCACCTCCTCTTCGAGTTGCGTCGAGGATTCAAGCTGATTCTGGATGGCCGGATCGAAGGCAGGAGCGCCTTGAGCGGAGACAAACTCAACCAGGCGACGAATCTCTTCATCCGTCACAAGCACGCCCTGGGAGCGGATAAGCCGTGAAGTACCTGGCGGGCGGTAAAACATGTCCCCCTGTCCAAGCAAACGTTCAGCCCCATTTTCGTCAAGGATCACGCGGCTATCCAGCGCCGAGGCGACCTGGAAAGCAATGCGAGTCGGGATATTTGCCTTAATCACCCCGGTGATCACGTCGGCCCGAGGCGTTTGGGTCGCAACGATGATGTGGATTCCTGCTGCTCGCGCCATCTGCGTGATTCGAGCAATGGCGCTCTCTACGTCAGCGGGCGCGGTTTGCATCAGGTCGGCCAATTCATCGATGATCATGACGATATAAGGCAAGCGATCCGGGATCACCAGATCGTCGTCCCTTGGCACCCTGATTTGCGGCGCTTCAGATTCCAGGGAAAGATTATCGGAATCTGCCGACCCCTCGGATTCTGTGGTCAGGCCCAGTTCCTGTTGAGATTTCGGCTTCGGGCGGGCGTTAAACCCCGTGACGTTCCGAACGCCGACCTTCGCAAAAATCTTGTAGCGGTTCTCCATCTCGTTCACGATCCAGCGCAACGCGAGCAGCACCTTCTTTGGATCGGTAACCACGGGCATCACCAGATGCGGAAGAGCATTGTATATCTGCATCTCAACCACCTTCGGATCGATCATCACAAAGCGCAGATCCTCCGGGCTGAAACGGAATAAGATACTGGCGATAATCGCGTTAATGCAGACGCTCTTGCCGCTGCCCGTGGTCCCCGCGACCAGCGCATGAGGCATCTGCGCCAGGTCCCCTAAAATGATCTTCCCGTACACGTCCTTGCCAAGCACAATCGGAATTCGGTGTTTGGTATGCGTCCATTCGTCAGATTCAAGGATCTCCCGGAGCGTCACTTTGACCTTTTTCGAATTCGCAATCTCGATTCCAACCGTATCCTTACCGGGAATAGGCGCCAGAATGTTAATTCGTTCCGCCCTCGTGGCCCGCGCTAGATCGCGCTCCAGGCTGGAGATCTTATCCACCCGTACACCGCGAGCTGGATAAACTTCATACCGCGTGATCGTAGGTCCCCGCGTGATATCACCCGGACTGGCTTCAATGTTGAACTGCTTCAGCGTATCTATGAGAACATGCTGGATCAGTTTCAACTCCGACGGATCTGCCGCCTTTCGCCCTTCGAGATCAATCGGTTCCAGCAACACTATCGAGGGAAGCTCATAGTTTTCGATGTGTTGCTCAGCCATTGGCAGAACCGGTTCCGGCAGAACCGGTTCCTTGTCGCGTCCTTTCCCTTTCGCTTCCGCTAGCGATGGCTTCGATTTGTCCGGCATCACGGCCGAAGAGTCGATTATCTTAGGCTCAGGATACAATGCGGCCTCAGATTCAGGTTCTTCCGGTAGAAATCCTTTTCTTTTTAATTCCTTCTCATGTTTGCGAATTTCTCGCTCGATCTTTTTCTGGTTCGCTTCCAGACGCTCTCTTTCGTTTGCGGCTTGCATCCGGCGCCGCTCCCTCTCCTGCACCATGCCAAGGAAAAAGTCTTTAGTGCCCTGGATCGACTGCTTGACTAAAAAGATCGGCCGGATGCCGGTCAGCCAGACGAGACTGACGAGATAGACCACCGACAGGGCGATGATCGATCCGACCTGACCAAGCATATTTAAGAGGAGGGCTCCGAACCAATAGCCGGTCCATCCACCCGGCCCCATAATATTAAATTCGTGTCTCCAAGTGTGTAAAAACCAGGATTGCAAATGCAGTATGGAGGCTCCACTGACGATAAACGTTACGGCCCACGGCACACGTTTTATGATACGAAATCCAGCCAGAAACAGCTTCGCGCCGCCGAACCCCAAAAGGATTGTCGCGATAAGGTACGACGCACCACCAAGCGTCAGATACATGAAGCCCGCTAGTATTGCTCCGGTCGGGCCGATAAAATTTTGCGCTGGATTATTTGGCGGACTTACCGAGCTAAACCATACCCAGGAAGGGACGTCCTTCGGCGTGTAGGATATCAGCGCCAGGAATAGAACCGTTCCGGCACCGAGTAACACGAGCCCCATCACTTCATTCCACGCGTTATGTTTTCGCGACTGCGCCATGTCTGTTGCAGTGTAATTGCTAGTTTTGGGCTTTCAATCCAGAACGAAGCTATTTCGGGTCCGGTTCGAGGACTGAAGATTAACGGTGGGGCGAAGCTCCGCCTGAGCCGAAGAGGACGCGCCAACCCCCGGCTCGGACAGAGCCTCGCCCTACCCGGAGCCTCGCCCTACCCGGAGCCTCCTGGCTCCTGAAGTCTTGAATTCTTGAATTCTTCCCTTTCTATTATCCGTCATGAACGCTCAATGCCTCACTTTTCAGCCCCTCTACATGGAACGGATTTGGGGTGGTCACAAATTGCAGACCCATTTTGAGCGCATACTCCCCAGCGAGAACCCGATTGGCGAGTCTTGGGAACTTGTCGACCGCGAAGACGCGCAGAGTGTTGTTTCAGAGGCAGAGTTTCGCGGAGTCTCTCTGCACGAACTCTGGGTACACCACCGGCGCAAAATATTTGGTGACGGGTACGCGTACCCGCGCTTTCCGATCCTTGTAAAGATCCTGGATGCCTCTGATGTCCTCTCCGTTCAGGTGCACCCGCCGGCGGATCGAACGGTCGAACTCCTCGATGAACCGAAGGCGGAGCTATGGTATTTCGTTGCCGCCGAAGCAGACGCGGGCATCTACGTCGGCCTGAAAAGCGGCACGACTAGAAAGGATTTCGAATCAGCTCTGGCGAGCGGCGGTGTCGCTGATCTTCTTCATCGGATTCCGACCCAGCAGGATGCTTTTATTTTTATCCCGAGCGGCCGACTCCATGCGATTAGTGCAGGCAATCTCCTCTTTGAGATTCAGCAGAATAGCGATACGACCTACCGAGTCTTTGACTGGAACCGGCCCGGATTGGACGGTAAGCCGAGGGCGATCCACGTCGAACAATCGCTAAGGTGCATCGATTTCGGCGACCTTGAGCCAACTCTTGGGCAATGTGAGAATGAAACATTGGTTGCCTGCGATTACTTTCGAGTCGACCGGTGGTCGCTGGATCAGCCCCGCCGGGCAAATTCCGAAACAAAGTTCGCAATTTTCCAAGTTGTTACCGGTGAAGTTTCATTTGGTGAGCGTATTTTTGGCCGCGGGGACCTGTTCCTCGTCCCTGCCCATAGTCACATGAGCCCGGTAAGCCCGCGCAATGGCGCGGCGACGCTCCTTCGGACCACGCTGTAGGCGAAAGCTCCGGAGGGCAAGGCTCCGG
>DASXBV010000260.1:0-9225 GCA_036491515.1 Chthoniobacterales bacterium | reverse complement strand
CGACTCCTGGGCCTATCGGGCAAGCTAAATAACCGGGCAAACGTCATTCCAGGAAATACTTATTGTTTGTCTCTTTCAAACAACACGCTAATCCTTTCCTGCGTCGAGTACAAGGTGCGCGCATCACGGTAGGGCGAAGCTCCGTCTGAGTCGAGGAGGACGCGCCAAACCCTTAACGAAGCGGTGATCTTCAGCCCCGAATGCTTTCGGGGCGACCGGCTTAAAGCCAAATTCCGAAGTTTGGGAATCGTGCTCGTCCTTATAGTCGTGCTCGTCCTCGGTGCATCGACGTTCTGTGCGGGGAAAGACTACCGATTGTCCTGCAATTATTTTGTTCCGTTAGTCTGGTTGTCAAACATTCGGACCAACTATAAGGACGAGGACGACGACGAGCACGAGGACGACTCCTCAACTTCGGAGTTTAGGTTTAAGTTAGCGCCTCGCCCTAGCCGGAGCCTGGCCCTACCCGGCGTTCGACACCTTCATTGGGTAATTTGGAAACCGGGTTTTCAGTTCTGAAAGAGTCTTTGTTGCTTGTGGTTCGTTCCCCGCCTTTTGAAACGCTTCGTAAGCGTGTTCCAACGCCCGTGGGGTAACTTCGGGATCCTCGTATAACAGCGCTACGCTCATGTAGGACCGAGCCGCGTTTTCGTAGTTTCCTCTGGCGGAATCGATGTCGCCGATCAGCATCCTTGCTTCGGCATTTAATCGACCCTCGGGTTGAAGCGACAAGGCCTGCTCCGCGGACTTTGTCGCCGAATCGAATTCCTTGGAACCGAGCTGAGCACCACTTAGGGCAAGAAAACCTTGGGCACGATCGGCCGGCTCGGTTGCAAGTTCCAGGTAATGGTTAATTGCGTCGATTGAGCCTTGATAATTTTTAAGCTCATCGAGAGACTTGCCGAGGCTTAGCCAGATACCCTTATCAACATTGGCCGGCTCAATGTTCTTGGTCAGCAAGCTGAGATACTTTGCAGCCTGATTGAAATTTTTTTCGCTGTAGAACTCGGAACCAAGCCACCGGCAGACATCCAAGATCATCGACACTCTCTGAGGATCTTTTTGGATAAAACCGTCCACCTCTTTGGCGGCATCGGGCATCCTGTGCAGGTTCTGATAACACAAGATCAAACGTAAAGTGGTCTTTTCTGCGAACTCATCGGGATTGAGTTGGCGCGCTTGTAACAATGGCGCGATGGCATCCTGATAGCGCTTGGCTTCAAAAGCTGCCCACCCAATCCAGTAATTTGCTTGCGCCGCTCCTGAGCTGTTGGGATAATCCTTCAGCAATTGGCGGAACGTGGTCGTCATCTGCGGGTAATCTCCCTGCTGACCCAAAGTCAGGCCCTTCTGCAGAAGCGCTGTTTCTGTTTCGGCCGATGCCCGATAATCGGCGATGATTTTGTTAAAGTCGTTTATTGCAGACGGGAAATTCTTTGCCTCCTGGTAGAGTAAAGCCCTCTTCAGCAAAGCTTTTGAGGCCATCTTGTGCTTTGGAAACTTGTCGACCAAGCCGGAGAACGCGTGAATTGCGGATCGGTCGTCTTTCAGCTGTAAGAACGAATAACCAGCAGCGTAGTAACAATCAGCCTTGTATGGATCGGCCAGGGACGAGTTAGTGAGCTCCAGATAGAGCCTGGCCGCCGGTTCAAACTTTCTCTGCTGGAAGAGCGCCTGAGCCTTCAGAAGTTTGGCTTTATCGCCTCGGTCGCGGTTCGGCGTCGTTGCAAGATAAGAATCGACTTCCGCGACGAGGGTTGGGTCCTTCATGGCGTCGAGAGAAACCAATCTTTGGTAACGCGCATCGTAAGCTTCGGGCGCGTTCGGATAAATGTGGATCAGTTGATTATACAGCTCCAATGCCTTCTGGTGCTTCCCCAATTGCCGATAAGAATTTGCAACCAGAAGCATCACGCTCGGCCTGGTCTCATCTCCCAGAGTGTTAGAGCTTTTTGCGTACGAATCGAGGACTTGAGCGAATTTGTCCCCTTCATATTGCAGCTTCATTTCTTCCAGCTCGGCGATTTGTTTCCACTTGCCTTCGGCGTTCAAGGCGACGGCTGCCTTGAAGAGCTGGTCGGCCTTATCTTTTTGCCTGAGATCAGCTGCGAGAATCCCGGCCCGAGTCATCGCCTCGGCCTTAACGGCCGGCTTCGCGGCGTCGCGCCCAAGCCCATCGAACAGCTCGAAAGCCTGTTGTTTTTGATTGTTCTCGAGAGCGAAATAAGCCAACGACAAGCGCGCTGCATCACGGTAAGGATTCTTGCCAGGGACTTTGACAACGTCCTGGTATGCGATCGCGGCCTCCGATTTCTTGTTGCTCAACTCCAGACATTTGGCTTGATAATATCGGGCAGTTAGTTTGACCTCCGGTGATCTCGCGTTGAGGTATGCTTTCTCGTAAAGCGGAGCTGCGTCCTGGAAGCTTTTATTGTCGAACTCCCTGGAGGCCAACCGGAAGGCTGCGCTCCCGACAAATTCCCCTGTGCCGATTTCGTTAACCAGCATGCGATAGGTATTCAGCGCGGGCTCCTGCTGGCCAAGGTTTGCGTAGCAGTCGGCTAAACGATACATCGCGGATGGCCGACCGGGATCAGCAAGGAATTGGCCGAGGTACTTCTCGTATTCCGGCACAGCCAGATCATAAAGCTTGCGAATGTAGAGGCCGTCAGCAATCGCTAATTGAGCCTTGGCAGGATCTACGCTTTCGGAATCTTGTCCCTGATTGGGAGCGAGTCGAATCTCGTCTTGGTCGGCCTGATCCCTGGTTTTCGAATCCGGCTCGGCGGGACTGCCGGCAGAAGACTTTGCGTCGGGGGTGCTTTCGGTGGAGCGCCGAGGCTGGGCGCTTTGAAGGGAAGGGATGTTTTGGTCGAGAATCGACTGCTGGCCCGGTATTTGATCGGGGTGAACAGGTAAAGCCCGCGGCGCCGGCTCCGGCGTTGGGGCTACCGGTATGGCGCGCCGGACTTCCTGACTCTGTAGTTCGGAAGCAAAGCAAACGAGGAAGATAAGTATTTGCCAAGGACGCAATCTCATTGGTCAGGTTTGCCCGTTGCGAATGCAACGTTCCAGACGTCCGCCTGCCGGCAGACATCCAGGACATCGACTATATGCTTGTAGTCGACAGCCTGATCGCCGCGCACGATGACGGCCTGGTCTGGATAAAGTTGGGAAAGCTTCTTTAAGAGCTCCAGGAGATCCGGCAGAGTCTTCTGTTGGCGGTTAACGATTACCGATCCATTGGCCGTGATGTTGATCACCACCTGACCAACATAAGGTTGAGGCTCGTTGGCCTTTGTGGCGGTCGGTACGCGCACATCCAATTCATTTTCGTTTAATGCGAAATTCCAGGTAACGATGAAAAATACCAGGACGACCAACAGAATGTCTACCATCGGCGCGATCATAAACCCAAAGATCATGGGTTCCGCGTGTTTACGAAAATTCATGTGACTTAGCTTAGATCTCTAGATCTCGTCGCTCTCCAGCACTCGGGACCGCTCTGGGCGGCGAGTTTGCTGCTGAGACGTGATGATATGCACTAGGTGGGAAGTCGCCGATTCCAGATCAGAAACCATGGAAGCCACTCTGCCGCGAAACATAGCGTAGAATGCCATCGCCACGATTCCAATAATCAATCCCGAAGCAGTTGTAACTAGCGCTTCCGACACGCCGTGCGCGAGCAACACCGGGCGCGGCTGGGTGGTGTTGCTAGCGAGAACCCCGAAAGCGTTGATAATCCCGATGACGGTTCCGAGCAGGCCGAGCATTGGGGAAAGAGTTGCGATATCCGCCAGGTAAACAATTCGAGTGTTTAAACTGCTGACTACTCGAGAGCCTTCCGTCTCGGCGACTTCACGAATGGCTTCCGCCGGAGCGTTCGGATTTTTTGTTGCGAAGTCAAGCGTGCGCGACGTAATGCGAGCCACCGCTTCCGAATGGCGATTCGAAACGGCAATCAATCCGAGGTAGTCGCGCTTTCGAAGTAGCGCCTCGGCAGTCTCCATGAATCGGCGACTTACCACGGTTGCCCGCCTAAGGCTGAACAGGCAGGCGATTACTAGGGAGAGCGTCAGAACTGAGGTCAAAATAAGCGGGATCATGACCCAGCCGCCCGCTTTGAGCAATTGTAACAACGTCGCCTCGGTGGACCCAGGCGTCGGCGTTGCTTCGGCGGCCTGGGCCAATAGCGGAGTGATAAGGAGAGCAAACCAGTTCATTCCTGTAGCTCCTTATTTAAATGCAGCTCATGGCGAAGTGCAAACTCGTTCCGCACCAGTTCCCGGTAGGGCGAGTCTCCGTCCGAGCCGGGTTGGTACGTCGTCCTCGGCTCGGACGCAGCCTCGCCGCACCCGGAATTGGGGCGGAACGAGTTTAAGTTTTAAGTTTTGGGTTTTGAGTTTTTCGGAAAAAATGCGGCGCGTGATCTGAACCTAAAACGCAAAACCTAAAACGCAAAACCCAAAATCCAAAACCGCGTAAGCGAAAGCTGGAGCTGGAGCTTTCGCTTACGCGAGAGTAAGTTTTCTCCATGGAGGCCGTTTTCCTAGGAGAAAAGCCTGATCCGAACAAGAAATTGCGCGACGTACCGCATAAGCCAGGCGTTTACTTGATGAAGGACCGCCTTAAACGCGTGATATACGTTGGAAAGGCGCGCGATCTACGCAAGCGCCTCGCCCAATATTTCATGCCCTCCCGCCGAATGACCGCTGATCTTAAGACACGCGCGCTGCTCGATAGCGTTTGGGATTTTGAGACGCATCTCGTTCGTAACGAGCCGGAGGCACTGCTCCTTGAGGGCAAGCTGATCAAAGAATTTCGTCCGAAGTATAATATCAGTTTTCGCGACGATAAACGCTTCTTGCTGGTGAAGGTAAATCTTTCGGATGCCATCCCCCGGTTTCAGCTTACTCGCCTCAAGAAAGAGGACGGTTGCAGGTATTTCGGGCCATTTGCGCACGCAGGTGCCCTGCGCTCGACGTTGAAGTGGATGAAAAAACGGTTCGGTATTCGATCCTGCCGGACTTTGGAACCGGGCGAAGCCGATTATAAGCGATGTATGGACCACATCATCAAAAACTGCTCTGCACCATGCATTCGTCGCGTCACTCTGGAGGAGTACAAAGCGCGGGTCCTCGAGGCATGCGAGTTTCTTGAAGGGCAAAGCCAGGAAACGCTAAAGCAGATCGAAGAGGAGATGAAAAAGGCGGCTGCGGATCTGGATTTTGAAAGAGCCGCGGAGATGCGAAACATGCTGGACGATCTGCGCCGCACGACCCGGCCGGCCAGGCGCTTCACTCGGGGTTCACTACCGACATCGATCGATCCGAAAGCTGATTTGCAGGCCCTGGCAGACGCACTTCTCTTACCAGGACCACCAACAGTGATGGAGTGTTTCGATATATCGAACATCTCTTCAACCCATATTGTCGCGTCTATGGTCAGCTTTCGAAGCGGTGTACCTGATAAATCGAACTATCGGCGTTACCGAATCAAGACGGTCGAAGGACAAGACGACTTTGCGAGTATGGCGGAAGTGGTTCGGCGCCGTTATTCCCGGGTACTTCTGGAGAGTCGAATGGCTGCGCCGGATATTGCCGAGTTCAGTCAGGAGACAGTAGATGAGTCGGTCGCAAGAATCCGGCGCACACAACCTGAGCGGCTCGTTCGTCTACCCGATCTAATCATCGTCGACGGCGGCAAAGGGCAGCTCTCGGCAGCTTGCAAGGAACTTCAGCGCCTTGGGCTCGAGAACGTGTCAATCATTGGACTAGCCAAAGAATTTGAGGAAGTGTATCGACCCGGAAGACCGTTGCCGCTGCAATTACCCGAGGATTCGGGTGCGTTGCAGCTTCTGCAGCGGATTCGAGACGAGGCACATCGCTTCGCGAACAGCTATCATCAACTCCTTATGAAAAAGCGAGTTGCGGAAAGCGTCCTGGACGACTGCCCAGGGGTCAGCGAGAACCGCAAACAGGCGCTGCTGAAACACTTCGGTTCGCTCGAGCGGCTTCGTAAGGCACCGCCTGGCGAAATAGCCCATATTGGTGGGATCAGCGACAGGTTGGCCGAAGTCATTCATCAGTTTCTACAGCGGTAGTGGCGGAGGCGTGTCGGCGTATCGGCGTATCGGCGCAACCGCGTCGATGCCGACACGCCTCCGGCAGCGCTGTAGAAACTCCTTGCGCTTTAGAGTCGGGTGTTGTGTTCTAACCATTCGAATGAGGAGCACAAAGTCTAGCGTTTCGGTGTGTGGGCGTATCGGCGTATCGGCGTCGACGCGCGGTTACGCCGACACGCCGACACGCCGATACGCCGTTTCGACTCTCCCGGCCGCCGTTTCGACTCTCCTGGTATTCTGGCTTGGTTTATGCGCATGGTCGCAGGAGACGGCCTCAGTCAATACAGCGACTCTCACGCCGAGTTGGGAAACGCAACGCGAAGCCGCAACTTACGCACTGACCGTACCGGCACCGAGAGGGCAGATCACCGATCGGAATGGTGTGCCCTTGGCTCAGACCCGAGTCAGCAATAATCTGAGTGTGGTTTTTTCAACGCCATTTGACTTCACCGACAGGCAAGTTGTCGAATTTGTGAACCGGGCGGTTGCTTCCGCACATGGATTAACAAGCCGCCCGATCGAGTTTTCGGAAGAGGCCGCAGTGCAACACTACCGAAATCGGGGCGTCATACCGTTCGACATTGCAACCGACCTTCCGGAGAATGAAGTCGCGAATTTACAAAACAAGCTTCCAGCCGATCTAAAGCTTCGAGCAATCTACGTGCGAACTTATCCGCAGGGCTCGGTTGCCGGCCAGATCGTTGGATATACGGGTCGTACCAGCCGGGCAAGCACACGGATCCTTCAGAACAACGAACCGCTTTGGCCGGAGAGCGAGGGGCGCGAAGGACTCGAGCAGACCTTTGATGATCAACTGCGCGGCAAACCCGGTCAGCTGAATCTTACCTTTGACAAAGACGGAAACAAAACCGGGGAGCGAATTGCTACTCCGCCAGAGCCGGGATACAACGTGGTTACTACGCTTGATGTGGATATCCAGAGGCTGGCTGAAAAGATTCTTCAGAAAAGAGCAAAACGCGGTGCCATCGTGGTGGTGGATCCAAGCACGGGCGAGGTCCTGGCGCTTGCTTCGTGGCCAACCATCAATCCCAATGATTTTGTACCCACAATTTCGGAGGAAAAGTTCAAGAAGATAGGAAGTGACCCTAACATTCCGATGCTGCCACGGGCCTATCGCTCGGCGTATCCCCCCGGGTCGACGTTTAAGGTCTTCGTCGGTGTCGCGGCGTTCGAGAGTCACGCGATCAGCCCGAAAGACGAATTCGATTGTACGTCGGCGCTGGAGGTTGGAAATACGGTATTTCGGAATTGGAAGAAAACAGACGCCGGCGAGTTGAACTTTCGGCAAGCTCTGGAGCAATCCTGCAATACTTGGTTCTACCAGGCTGGACAGAGGATCGGGTCGCGTGCGCTGGTGAGTTGGGCGAAGCGCCTGGGCCTGGGGGAACGCACCGGGATTCTTCTGAATGGAGAAGCCGAGGGCAGAATCCCGACGGATGAGTACATGGAAGAGACGTACCATCGTCGTATTATGGGAGGTGATCTGGCAAACCTATCCATTGGTCAGGGCGATATTCTGATCTCACCTCTCCAGATGGCCCAGGCGATGGGTGCGATCGCTAATGGAGGGATTCTCTACCAGGCCAGAATTGTGCGGCAGGTCCAGACTCTAAATAACGAAATTGTCTACATGTACAGCCCGCGGGCTAAAGCTGTTTTGAAGCTCGGACCCGTGACGCTGGAAGAAATTCGGAAAGGAATGATCGCCGTAGTTTCAGGCGGAAACGGTACGGGTGGCGCGGCTGAACTGAGCAACGTCAAGGTCGCTGGCAAAACCGGCACCGCGCAATGGGGCCCGAAAAAGAAGGAGCGCACGGCTGCATGGTTTGTCGGATTTGCTCCCGTCGACGCCCCGAAGTATGCTTTTGCGGCTCTTTATGAAGGTGCTCCCGGCGAAGTAGCTCATGGCGGTACCGTAGCCGCTCCGATGATCGGCGAGCTGTTGCGAGAACTGCTTAAGGGTGAGGCTCCGCCGAAGAAGAGTCCGCAACAAGAAGAGTCTGACGACGAAACAGATCAGGAATCGATGCAGGATCAGAGCAACTAGCAAGTCCTGACTTCTTCACTTGCCCTGATTAAAGAAGCAAAGCGGGACGCCTACACAAGCAAAAATGGGTTGCAGCCCGCTGGCTTTGCGTTGAGGCTAAATTATTACCCATGAAACGGACTCTAATTACCCTCTTGACCCTTTTGTTGTCTTCTTCTGCGTTAATCTCGTATGCGGAGGACGCTAAATCGAGTGCTTCTCCCTCAACCAGTTCGACCTTTAAGGATGACAAGGACAAGGTTAGTTACAGCTTAGGGGTCGATATCGGACGCACCCTGCAAAAGCTGCAGTTGGACCTGAATCAAAATGCGCTCTCCCAAGGGATAACCGACGTCCTGGGAAATAAGCCAATGGCGATGAGCGATCAGGAGCTGCAACAGACGCTCCAAGCGTTTCAGCAGAAGATGATGCAGAAACAGCAGGAGGCCATGTCTAAGAAACAGGAACAAATGAAGGTTGTCGCTGAGAAGAACAAGGCGGAGGGTAAAAAGTTTCTTGATGACAATGCAAAGAAGGCAGACGTGAAAACGACCCCGAGCGGACTTCAGTACAAGGTGATCAAAGCGGGCAGCGGAGATAAGCCAAAGGATACAGACGTGGTCGAAACCAACTATCGAGGCACAACAATTGACGGGAAGGAATTTGACAGCTCTGCCAAGCACGGCAGCTCATTCAGCTTCCCGGTAAATGGTGTGATCAAGGGCTGGTCAGAAGCATTGAAGATGATGCCGGTTGGTTCCAAGTGGCAACTCTACATTCCTGCTGATCTCGCCTACGGCGACGAGGGCTACGGTGAGGACATTGCTCCAGGCTCAACGCTCGTTTTCGATGTAGAGCTACTCAGTATCAAGAAAAATGCCGGTAATACTCCTCCCGCTCCTGATCAGCAGCCGGAGACCGGGGCGGAAAAGAAGCCGTCAGGTTCGAAATAGAGCTTAGCAATTCGCTTGATCGAAAGTTTGCCGAGTCTCAGGTGACAGTGGGTTGGGAACCGTTCTGGTTGAAAGTGACAGCCCTAGCCGTCGCGGTTTTG
>DASXBV010000259.1:0-3106 GCA_036491515.1 Chthoniobacterales bacterium | reverse complement strand
CCAGAGTACCAGAGTACCGGCTGGTCGTATGGCCCTTCAAGTCGCCAGTCAGCAACCCTGGCAATGCTGCAGCATCAATGGCGTAATAATAAGTACCTGCCGCAGAGCGCTATGATGTCATCGGTCGCGATCGTCATATCGGAAAGTTCGGGAAGCGATCTGAGGTCGAGGTATAAAAGCGCGTTATGCCGTATTACCTAATAATTAATTCGATTAGCTTAGCCTTACTTTCGGACGGTATGATATAGCCTACACCGAATACAGTTTTGATTTCGATATCAAGTGGCTCAAGTTGCTTTCGAATGGCGCAAAGCATCTCACGCAAAATTTTGGGATCGGGTTTGTAATTCTGCTTTTTTGTGTAAAGCACGTTATATAAGTGTTCCTTGGTGCAAACGCCGTGCCCCGCCAGGAGGAGATTTAAAAACTTTCGCTGCGTCGGTGTCAGGCTAATGCCTCGATACAGATTACCGTCTAAGACTTCCGATTTAAAAATGAGAGCGTTGAGTTTAACCTTATTGGCGTCTGACATAGTATAACCTTTGCCGGCCACGAAACTGATTTCTATCCCACGAGATTTTAATTGTTTCCGAATGAGACGAATTATTTCGCGCAAAATTTTCGGGTCGGGTGCGTGACCGTGCTTCGAAGCGTAAAGCGCATGATATAAATGTTCTTTGGTAGAAATTCCATCCGTCTGCAGGAGAACATCCACTACCTTCCGCTGAGTAGGCGTCAGTGTAATCTCTTCATGAGGATATCCGCCTTGTGTTCGCAGTAATTGCTTGAGCTGAAAAATCGTCGCCTGCGCTTGGTCAAGCTGGTCGCGCAGTTCTGCAATCAAGCCAATACTGGATGATTTCGGCAACGGTTATCTCATCAAAGCGTTTGAAACCTGTGGCCTCGGTCCACTCAATCACTGCTTTCCCAACTGCAACGGCGGGATGGTACGCTTTTGCGGTTTGGTGTCCAGTAGGTAACTCGAATCGGTGGATCTAAATCGAGGGACCTCGATGGGCAAATTCGGCTTCTATATTGACGTGTCGTTACAGTGTATTACAAATACTTACAAAGCATGGGACTAAGTTTTTTCAGAGAAAGCATCTTGACTTTTTGTCGCAATCGGATATCGCTAGCGCGCCGAACTCGATCGGCGCTCTTGAAACACAACGCGAGATGGGAGGACAAACATGCTTCACGCGCACGATGGGTTGTGCAGTAAAATCAGGAAATATGTCGTATCCTTGGCGTGGGCGCCCCTACTGGTGGTCGGGAGTGCGTGGGCCAGCCAGCCGGCGCCAGCCCTCCGATTGATCAACTCTCTTCCGATCCCAGTCAGTGCCCTCAACCCCGGCACTGGCACGTTCTCGTTCGATATCAGTTTCGTCGACCAGTCGACCGGCGTCTACTACCTTGCCGACCGCAACAATTTTGCGGTCGACGTCGTGAGTGCCGAATCTATCGTTACCCAGATCTTTCCGACTAACGGCCACGCTCCGTTCGCCGGGTTTACGCCATGTGCGATACAACCCGCCGGTGCCAACGACTGCGCCGGCCCTAATGGCGTCGTAGCCGCCTTCCCGTGGCTGTTTGTGACCGATGCCCCGAGCCGCGTGCTGAGCTTCGATCTCAGGACCAACCCGCCCACCACGGTCAGCGAGTGCACTACGAAGACCGGCGAACCAACGCGAGCGGATGAGCTGGCCTACGACCCGAAGGATGGGCTGATTCTGGCGATCAACAATGCCGCCAGTCCCCCGTTTGGGACCTTGATCACCGTCAACCCGATGACCGGCGTTCTGAGCTGCGGAAAAAACATACCCTATACCCAGGCGAATGGTATTCAATTTGGCGATGCGACCAACGGGGCAGAGCAACCGGTGTGGGATCCGGGTACCGGGAAGTTCTTTAATTCGATCCCCCAAATCGGGATGAACCCTACGAACGGAGGGGTCATCCGCATCTCGACCACGGGCACGATCGAAGCGACATTTCCGATAGCGTTTTGCTCGCCGGCCGGTCTCGCATTGGGCCCCAACGAGAATCTGCTAGCCGGCTGCAATACGATCTGGGCTGAGAACGGCAGCTTATGGACCGGCAATGCGGACAGGAATACTGATACCGCAGCACCGCAACTAGTGATTCTTGACGCGGTAAAGGGCGTGACCCTAGCCAATGTGACGGGCGCGGGCGTCGGGGACGAGGTCTGGTTCAACGCGGGCGATAATCACTATTACGCCGCAGCCTCCGGCAGCAATCTCGCCCCCAACGCTATCTTTCCGGCGCGTCCGCCGGTCGGGACAGCCGCGACAGCTCCCGTTAATGTTTCGCAAGGCGCCGCCACTCTAGACGCAATCGATGCGCTCAGCCAAACGCTGGAACAGCGGGTGCCAACGCTTAACGTGCCGGCGGACCCCGCAGGTTCACACCCCGCCGGGACGGCGCACTCCGTGGCCGCCTATTCCGGGACAAACCATGTGTTTGTGCCCATCGCTGCGAACAATGCGGTTCCTTTCTGCTTGACCGGGTGCATTACGATCTACGGAAGAGACGATCCGACAGCAGATCAGACAGCATCATCTAACTGAGTAAAACGGCGCACACACTCCATTGCCTCAAGGCAGTGGGGTGTGTGCGGTTCCTTACAATCACTTAGGTTACGCAGAGATTCGGTGCGAATGTCTGCTGTCCACCCTTCTCGGCCACTCAGCCTTCGCGCTGGGAATGGCTCTTCCTGCCCCTTAACCGACCTTCCCGGTAGCGGAGCCAAACTGCCGAGTTCGGTGGTGGAATGCTTCAGCCGAATGACGATAGTTGGAAGATTCAAACACCGGCAGCCAGCGGGATGTTGAAGGTCACTCCGCCTCGTCCCCCGTCCACGATGTTTCACTCGCCCTTACCTGGCTTTACTGGCGCATCCGCGGATTTGCTCCACCTAACGAGAGTAGCCGAGGAGACGAGTGACGAGAGCCATTCGAGTTCATGAATCCGGCGGCATCGACACCATGCGGCTCGACGAGATTCCCCGTCCGGTGCCGGAGGCGGGCGAGGCGCTGGTCGTTGTGAAGGCGGCGGGCGTCGGGCCGTGGGACCGGCTGGTCCGCGA
>DASXBV010000258.1:0-2601 GCA_036491515.1 Chthoniobacterales bacterium | reverse complement strand
GCGGCGAAGGTCGAAGCCGCCGGCTACGGTATTCGGAGAACCGAGCACCACTTTGAACTTTCGAGTGTGACGCGAGAGCTCGTCGAGAAGTTCAGCAGGCGAACCAAGCTTATCGAGCAGCGGGCCCGGGATAAATACACGGTCCTGGAAGCTCAGGCCAGGGCGGTCATGAAATCTACCAACATGGCTTTCGATGACGCCTTCGCCCATGTCGTTGCGGACATCGGTGGTGACTGGGATAAATGGAAATCCGAGTTAGGAGCTCGGGATCGCGAAAGTAAAGGCTCGGCGAAATATGAAAGCAGACAGGAGTTACAGACACATTGGCAGAGTGAGATGACATCGCAAGAGCGGGAGTCATTGCGGCCCGAGTGCGTAAAGAGAGCGCCTTCCCAAAATCTTCTCGATGCCCGCGCCGCGAAGGAGTTGGCGATACAACACCTCTTCGAGCAGGTCTCGGTCAAGCGCGAGCTGCACGTTGCCGGGATGCTCCTTCGCCGCGGGATTGCGCGGGTGTCTGTAGGCGACGCGCTGGCGTGGGCAAGATCAGATTCGCTTTTCGTGCGGCCTGATCCCGACGGCAAGCTGCTTACTACTCGCGAGGTGCGAGATGCGGAAAACAAAATGATCCGGTTGGCGAAAGAAGGCCAAGGTAAACACGAGGCGCTCAATCGTGGAAAAGAGTGGGCGATTCGACATCATCTTGTCGGCGCTAGCGAGGAGCAGAGCAAGGCGGTTCATCACGTTCTTGGCTCAAAGGATTTCGTGATCTCTTTCAAGGGACCAGCTGGAGCGGGAAAAACGGAATTAATGAATGAAGTCGTGACGGCTATTGAATCGCTTTCTGGCAAGCGCGTCATGGTCTTGGCACCATCCTCCCCCTCTGTAGAAGTGCTGAGAGTTCAGGGTTTCGCTAATGCCGATACACTTCAACAATTTGAGCTCAATCCAGAGCTGCAGCAAACGGCCAAAGGACAGGTGCTATGGGTAGACGAGGCGGGATTTCTCTCCGTCCGACAGATGCTGGAGTTACAGGAATTCGCGCATGAGCGTGATTGCCGGCTGATCGTTACGGGGGATACCAAACAGCATCACAGCGTTCAGCGGGGCGATGCTCTGCGGATCTTGGAGCGATCGGGTGCTATCACTCAGGCCGTGCTCACCAAGGTTTATCGTCAGCGGATCCCAGAGCTGCGCGAAGCGATCGATGATTTAAGCAAGGGCCGGACAAGGGATGGGTTCGACAAGCTGGACAAGTTTGGGGCCATCCGAGAGATAGCAGACGACGCCAGCCGCCTGGCAGCCATTGCCGAGAAGCAAATTGAGGCCTTAAAGGCTCAGAGATCCTCTTTGATCATTGCGCCAACACATGGCGAGTGCCGGGTTATAACCGGCGCTGTCCGTCAGGCGATGAAAGAGAAGGGCCTATTGTCAGATGCCGAACATACCGTGACGCAGTTGCAGCGCCTGAACCTGACTGACTCTCAGCAACAGGACGCGGTCACTTATGAACCTGGTCAGATTGTCGAGTTTCACAAGATTGCCAAGGCAGCGGTCCGCAGAGGTGTCAAAGAAAAGCGATTCAAAAGCGGCGAGCAGTGGGAGGTCCTTCGGCGGGAGGAGGGAGCTGTCATCGTCGGAAAGGATGGCGTCGAGAAGCAGTTGCCACTCGATCAGGCGCGGAAGTTCAGCGTATTCCGGCGGCAGAAGATCACGCTCTCGATCGGCGACCGGATCCGGTTCACGAAAAACGTCAAACACCGCGGGCAGAAGTTCCTGAACAACGAGTTGCGAACCGTGGTCGGCATCGACCAGGGCAAGATCATGTTCGACAAAGGGGAGATAGTTCGCAACGGTGCCGCTCTGCATATCGACCACGGAATAGCTGTCACCAGTCACGCGAGCCAGGCCAAGACCGTCGACCAGGTCATTGTTAGCGTTCCGGTGCGGGCGTTTAGCCAGGCGAACGAAGCACAATTTTACGTCTCGATGTCGCGTGCTCGTTGGGCGATGCACGTCTTTACCGATAGTAAGGTAGCTCTGCGGGACGCCGTCACTAGGCCAAGCAAGCGGCTTTCCTCTTGGGAGCTTTTCGAGGGGACCGAGAAGGACAGAGCTTTAAAGGCCGAGCTGGATAGGCAGCGGGCAAAAGCGCAGGAGGAACAACAAGAAAGAACCAATGAACGATAATGTGATGCGGGTGCCGGCACGCTCATTGAAGGAGCAATTCTCGAGAGCCTCGGAGGCGTGGAAAGAGCAGTCGGATCCGATCTTTCGGTTCTCGACAGAGGGAGACTGGTGGGGCTTCCCGTTCTTTAGTCTCAGTGCCAGCCGGTATTTCGGCGACAAAGAGACGCTATGTCTCTATTGGCCGCTAGGGACCGTCGTCATCACCGGGCCCAAGGTGCTGGATTTTTACGCCGGTTTTTGTGCCCACCGGGCGACATGTCTCAAGGTTGATGGAAAAGACATCACGGACCTAAAGCTGATACTCAACGGTGGTTCCAACGCGGAGAGTGACGCAGACCCCTTAAAAAGTTAGAAATTGGCCAAAGCGGCACAGCAATATGACGTGAAGTAAAGTGGTATCTCGAAGAGCTT
>DASXBV010000257.1:0-4570 GCA_036491515.1 Chthoniobacterales bacterium | reverse complement strand
TTTGCGATCTAGTCTAGTCAGTTTGGCGATGGAGGATGTGCCTGCAGATATTTTTCAACAGTCCTTCCGAGCAGAGGAACATCCTGGGTAGCCGTGTCCCACAAGCGTTGGAGATTCACTGCGTCGTAATCATGAACGAGGACGTTGCGCATCCCCCCCTTGCTTGTTTTGCGGGAAAGTCAGGCATAGCTGCCAGAAGTTCGTGAGACAAATGCCTAACTGCTTCTCCGATGATCTGAATCCTTCGGATTACCGCGTCCTGACGTAGCGTGTCGCTCAAGAATGCTTCCTTGGAAACACCCTGTATGTAATCGGCGATGAGCGCGGCTGCTTCGGCGATATGATTCAACCGAAGTTTCTCCTCAGGGGACATAAACAGCCACAGCGCTCTTTAGGATCAAATCTTTCGCCTCAACGTTTTTCATGCCTTCAACGTCAGAGCGAATGAGAAAATCGACTGGTCTTCCAAGGGCATCTTCAACTTCTGCGGCCATTATGAAGAGATCCTGGCGGGTAGCCTCCGGTGCCGGCGTAACAAGAATATCCACGTCACTGTCAGGAGTCATTTCTCCACGCGCAGCGGAGCCGAAAAGTTCCACCCGCTTGACGGGTTTACCACGAAACGCGGACTGGATTGCGTCTCGAATCGCTGTTGCGGTTATGGCGCTCATATCCACCCCATTATGCTGGTATCGCCGGGCTCGTCCTACTTGCCAAAGAATTGGCGAAACAATTCTTCTGAACGTTTTGCGCCTTCGTCGGTTACAAAGACCGATTTTGCTTTCCCTACAGGATCGCCAATAAAGCCCTTTTGACGCAGCCGATTCAGCGCGTCCCAATCATGACCTTTCCAAGCCCGCCGTACAATCTGACCAAATCGCTTTTCCCCGAACATGGTGAGCCAGAGCAGCGCCAACACCATGTCATCGACCTTGTCTTTGTCATAGTCCATCACAGAATTTATTCCTGTGCAGAACTAAGAAAAGCCAAATTGCGTTATCGGGTTCAAGGACAGCAATGTTCGCCATTTCGAGAAGATCACCGATCTGCTTCGGGAGGTTTGGTGAAATCGCTCCGGCGAGCTCTGAATCGCTTAAGTTAGCGCTTATGTTGGTGCGAGCCCCGGGCGACCGGGTCAACCGGCATTAATGGACTTTCGTCGGTACCCATGCTTTGTACATAATCGGGATGCGACGGCCAATCGATGAAAACGGTGATCGTAGCGGAAAAGAAAAGCGTAGCCGAAGATCTCGTTAGAGCTTTGCTCAATGGTCGTGCTGAAACGCACGACGGCTTCTTCTCATCGGGGGATACCGCCGTAACGTACTGCAGTGGACACCTGGTTGGTTTGGCCGAACCGGATGAGTATCCTGGAAAGAATTGGTCTTCCTGGCGATTTGATACCTTACCAGTTGTTCCTGATGAGCTGGAATTTCGTTATAAGCCCGTTAACGAAAGAGCGGCAAAACAGTTAGGGGTAATTAAGCAACTGACGCGCAACGCGGATCTGGTTGTTAATGCATGTGACGCCGGCCGGGAAGGAGAGCTCATCTTTTGGTACACCTTGCGCTGGTGCGGCTGGGGAAAGGGACGAAAACCAGGGCAGCCAGGTGATAAGCCGACTAAACGGATGTGGTACGACTCGATGACTCCGGAGGCTCTGAGAGCGGCGTACCGAGAGATGAAACCGATCAGCGATCCTAAATTTGTGAGGCTGGCGGAAGCTGCTTATGCCCGATCGGAAGCCGACTGGATTCTAGGCATGAGCGCGACGAGAGCTGCAAGCTTAGGCATTCCCAAACAGCACGGAACATTTACGGTTAAGGTGTGGAGTTTGGGACGTGTCCAGACGCCGGTGCTAGCCGAAATAGTAAATCGTGATCTGACCATCGAGACATTCGTGGCAGTCTCTTTCTGGACCGTGCAAGTGACTTTCGGACAGACCTCGACGTTCCCGGGCAGCTTACAAGTGCCTGCCGGCCGGGCGACGCTGGGAGAAAACAAGGAGCGGTTCGCTAAAAAAGAGGATGCGGAGCGGTACGCCAAGCTGATTTTCAGCAATCCCGGGCTGAAGTGGAAGGCGGTAGACGAGGCAAAACCGGCTAAAGAAAAGCCGCCACACCTTTTCTCTCTCACGAGTCTGCAGAGATACTGCATCAAGAAGTTTGGTTGGACGGCGCAGAAAGCTCTAGATCTGGCTCAGAGCTGTTACGAAGAGGAAAAGACTCTGACCTACCCGAGAACGGAATCCGAGTTTCTCCCGGACGATTACATCGAAACTGCCGAAAAGGTCTTCGAGGCCGTTGTCCAGGCGGCGGCAAGTAAGCTGCTGGGAGGTCGAGAATTGATCTCCCCCAAGGACACTCAACAGAAGGTGTTTGACTCTTCCAAGGTGAGCGATCACTTCGCCATCGTGCCTACTGGCACTATCCCCAAGGATAAAGCGTCAGAAAGGTATCGCCTTTGGGAAGCAGTTGTTAAACGATTCATCATCGCTTTTGGGGCGACTGCGGAGGTGGAAAACGTCAAGCGTGTGCTCCGGACATCTTTGGGCGGCGAAGATCTTCAGGCACATGCAACAGGCAAGACGTACAAGAAGAAAGGCTGGCTGGAACTGGCGGAGATACTGGGTGAATCTTCTACGAGCGAGAAATTCCTGCCAATTTTGGCGGACCCGGAAGTATCCAGGGAAGCTGAAGTAAAGGAAGGCAAGACACAACCGCCAAGCCCTTACGATGAAGACTCTCTGCTGGCGATGATGGAGAGCGTTCAGAGGACTCTGGTGCCGGACAGCGATCACAGCGAGATCGAGCTGGAGGCTCTGAAAGACGCGGTAGCCGCACGGGGATTGGGGACGCCAGCAACGAGAGCCAGTATTATCGAAATCCTGATCGAGAGGAAGTATGTTGCTCGCGAAAGGAAGGGCAAAAAGACCATCTTAAGGGCGACGCCGGCTGGACGGTTTCTCATCGACCGGCTTACTGCGATTGGAGTGACTGCAGTTACAAAACCTATGATGACTGCGGCCTGGGAGTTGCGGTTGAAAGATATCGAGAACGGTCGGAATCACGAAAGTCGCGAAACGTTTCTGAAGGACCTTGTTGACCTGCTTAAGCAGCAGATACGAGTGTTCCAATCCACTGGTGGGGCACACGCAAATCGAGTCACCGAAGCCCTCTGTCCGGTTACAGGAAACCCGATCATCGACAAGGGCTCGAGGTACGAAGTGCCAGGCTATCCTGGCGTGCGATTTCCGAGGCAGGTACTGGGCCAGAATTTGACCGAGCACGACATCGTGAAAATCCTGGCCGGGGAATCCCCGTTATTTTCGTTCAAAGGGAAGAAGGCATTCCAGGCTAAAATGAAATGGGACGCGGAGAGTAAACGGATCGTGTTCGATTTCGACATCGGACCTCAATCTCTTCAGGTAAAGTGTCCAAAGACCGGTCAGCGTGTGATTGACCATGGCGGGTGGTACGAATTTTCAGGATGGCCCGGGATAAAATGCTGGAAGAAATTCCTGGATCGCAAAATGACCGCGGAAGATTACGCCGAGATTTTCCGGGCCTCTCTCGAGGGAACGGCAGCGCAGCGACAATTGACAGGTTTTTACTCGCAAAAGACGAAAAAGCGTTTCGCCGCAAAGGTTCAATTCGACGGTGGTCGATTCAAACTGGTTTTCGAGGGCTGAGAGAATGAAATCAAACGCGGCCATTCAGATCCGAATGATTCGCGCGCTCGCCGCCTCTTTTCCGGTATAGTGGCGTCCCTCATCCAACAGTAACCCGCGCCATGCGAAACGAGGTTGATCTTGGATGTGCACGCTCGGGATAGGCCAGCAGAGGTGGTAAAGCGGCTCTTTGGCGTAAATTGCCGGCGGTAACATCTGCAGGAGGATTTGAATCGCGTAGAATTGTCCAGCCTCTCCACTGGAGCGGATCACGATTTTCGTTGACGTGACGCTTATTTCCGCCTCGAAAAAGACGACCTGTTCAAGAGTTGGGCGGTTCCGAAAGGATGGCCTGAAAGACCCGGGTTAAAACGTTTAGCAGTTCAGGTAGAGGATCATGCCTTGGATTACGGGCAGTTCGAGGGAGCTAAGGTAGCATAGGCTTCCAGCCTGTACCGAACTAACTCAGCCACTCAATCCGCTCGAATAGTCCGAACCGGGTACCCACGCATAATTGGGTCGGTCGTAACAAGGGTCAACCCCTCGCATAGTGCCTGTGCGATAATGATGCGGTCAAAAGGATCGCGGTGTAGGGCTGGCAAATGACGAAGATAAAGCGCATGCTCGATGCGGATAGCGAGCTCATCAAATTTGACGGCTGTCATTTGGGTTAGCAGATCGCCCGGTACTTGGAGCTTTCCGAGGGCCGTCTTGATCTCTATCTCCCAGGCCGAAGCTGCACTAACCCAGACCCGATTCGAGCCATCTTCAATCGCTCGACGAGCTGTGCTTTTCAGCCGGCGGTCTGCAGCCAAACTCCAGATCAATACTTGAGTATCGAGAAGAAGTTTCATTATCCTTGCTCGAACAGCCGGGCAACTTCAGGATTCTCAGCGTCGA
>DASXBV010000256.1:0-4547 GCA_036491515.1 Chthoniobacterales bacterium | reverse complement strand
GCAAACCTCGTCCGATTTCGGTTCGGGCGGGACAATTTCCGTAACGATGAGCTGTCGCGGTCCTGCCAGTACGGCAGCTCGCATTTTCATGCTGTTCATGATGCGGCGATTTTCAGAGATCTTCGCATAATCAATTTGTTGCTGACGTCCGGGGATTCCCTGAAGGATTCCTTGCTTTCCGTCCACGACTACCTGGTGGCTCAGCCAACGGGTCGCTTGTCGCGCCGGTCGTCTCCTCGTCGTCCTCTTCCGGTTGATACTCTTCAGGATCAGGAATTGTTTCATTCATATCTCATCTTTGCAGCCGGCTCCAGGGAAACGTGTGCTCAGACTATTCTCTCTGCCAACCTTTCAAACCCATAAACGCAGCCTGACGCTTTCGGTCCTAAAGCCTCATGAGCAAAATTCGCCGCTGGCGGGGAAACGGATTTCATTTTCCCACGCGTTGCGAGCAACGCCCCTCCAAGTGCACCTTTCACCCCTCGACCTTCGGCGCTCGCGGCGGCCCCGGCGTTTCCGTCACAGCTTGTACAGAAAAAACTGCCTCTTAGCCGAACGCGAGAGAACAGGTAGCGCCACATTAAAGACCGGCACATTCCCTACCGTCTTACCTTCAACAGTTCCATTGTGGGCATGACCATGGAACACTACGGATGCTCCAAAGTGATTAATAGGCGCCTCCAGGTGGCTCGAACCGAGGAAGGGATAGATTTCCGGATTCTCGCCATTCACCGTCTGTCGGATAGGAGAATAGTGAAGGAGCACGACTTTTCTTTCGGTCGCGAGATTAGTCAAAGCCTTCTCCAGCCTTAACGAATGGTCTAGGCTTTCCTGCACAAAAGCTTTGATCAGCGGTTCACCCCAAGCGCTCAACATTTGCCGATCAAATCCGCCACCGAAGCCACATACACCGGCAAACCCAGTCCCATTGATTTCAACAGCACTGCCGTCAAGAAAGGTTGCACCTATACCTTCCAGAATGACTTGAACTTCGGATGCCTTCCCGGATTCAAAATCATGGTTGCCTAACACTGCAATGATGGGAATCCGAACATGAGTTCGGAGATCTTCCGCCAGGAGCCTCGCTTCCTCAGGCAAACCATAATCAGTGAGATCACCCGCGAGGAGCAGCACGTCCGCACTGGAAGAAGCATCTACGAACAGGTCATGGAGCTTTCCCTTCGACGTTTTCGTATAGTGGATATCGCCGACCGCGGCGATCCGGGTTTGGCTGTTGTCGTCCATTTTCAGTCACCTCGTGTAATAGAAATTGCCGGCAGCATACGCGCACATTCGAAGCCCGGTGCGCACTTCAGACAGTGAAATCCCAAAGGCTGAACACCACTTGCAAACCGGTGATGCAACTCCTCATCAAAAACAATCTCGAGTTCCTCGTTGGAGGTGCTTATGCGGTGGCTCAACGCTCCACGGGTAGAACGCGGGGAAGTAGCGTCCGAGAACTACGAGGCACGCGGTGAGTGGCGTCGCCAGCAGCAGGCCGACGGGGCCCCAGAGCCAGGTCCAGAACAGCGCTGACACGATTACAGCCAAGGGAGACATTCCCGTGCTGCCCCCTAAAGCGAAAGGTTCAACGACGTTGTTGGTAAACAACTCCAGAAAAAGGTAAAGAGCTGCAACCAAAATCGGTTCTTTCCAAGTTGTGGAGATCGCAATCGACAGGGCCAGAGTGAAGCAGGCAGATATCCATACACCGACATAAGGTAGTCACCTTACGGCGGCGTCACGATCGTCAAATTAGGGCTAAGCCCGGGCTCGATCTTAACCTTTGTCCAACCGGCCTTCCGAAGGTCAAACTGCTTATAGGCTTCGATGGCGGACGTCAAAGGCGCTCTCTTAGTAAGAATCCGAACCGGATCAACTGCGCCGGTAGCAACCAGTGCAACCAATCTGGGAATGTAACGGCGGTGATGACAGTTTCCCATTTTGATGGTGAGGTTCTTATTCATCGCCTCACCGATGGGGAATCTCTGGGCAGACAGTGGATAAACACCGATGATAGAGAGAGTACCGGCCTTACATAATGATTGCACCGCCCACTGCAGCGCTTGGGAAGGCGCTCTGCCAGGTTTCCAATTTTCGCCTTCGGGTTCCTGTTTTGGAGCAATCGCTTTGACTTCTTGGCGAAATTCACTTTCCTGTTGGTTTGCCTGCCGCGCGGCTGGTCCCGTTCTCGCTGTTTCTGCCTCGACCCCAACTGCGTCAATTGCTCGATCAACGCCGATCCCACCTGTGAGTCGTTTGATCGTCTCGACCGGATCTTCCTGACTGAAATCGATGACCTCTGCACCCTGTGCACGAGCCATGCCCAAACGATCGGGTACTTCATCTATCCCGAATACCCGTCCGGCACCAAGCAGCTTGGCGCTTGTTATAGTGAACTGGCCCACCGGCCCGCAGCCGAAGATAGCGACGGTGTCACCCTTCTTGATTTCTGCCAATTCTGCCCCGAAATAGGCCGTAGGAAAAATGTCCGAAAGCAGAATCGCCTGATCATCGCTGACCTCATCGGGAAGCTTGACCAGGCCAACATTTGCAAATGGTATCCGGGCCCTTTCAGCTTGCAAACCCTGGAAGGGACCTGAGTCCTTCGGCCCGCCAAAGAAAGGTGTTCCCGCCATTGGTCCGTTCGGGTTCGCGTTGTCACACTGCGAATAGTAGCCGGCCCGGCAATAGGAACAAACCCCGCAGGCGATAGTGGATGGGATCACTACACGGTCTCCAATGTTCAGGTTGCGCACGTCTGCGCCCAGTTCTTCTACGACGCCTACCCCTTCGTGACCGAGAACCGTGCCCGGTTCCATGTCCCGCATAGTGCCGCGGATAAAATGGAGATCAGTCCCACAGATTGCACTTGCTGTAAGCCGCACAACTGCGTCGGTAGACTGCTTAATTTTGGGTTCGGGAACGTCATCAACCCGTATGTCGCCTACACCATGCCAGACTACTGCTTTCACCTAGCGCTCCTTTCCTTTAAGTTGCGAATCGTTTTTAGATATTCGCCCGCGCACCACCACCTGGTCGTAGGCCCCGCTGCTTTACCCGTTAGTCCCACGGCGATAAAAAAATAAATCCAAGAACCGCCTGGAGGCCGAAAAGAAGAAGGCAACCGCTCGCGAGGCTTGATCCTCGAGACTACCAGGTTCAATTGGAGCAGGCACAAGCGATTTGACGCTCTGCGAGCCGCTTGAGTCCCCCAAATGCCGGAGAATTACAAGAACTGGCCAGCGTTCTGCACTTAAAATCGCTCGATTCTTTGGCTATTCGAGAGAAGTTATAACGACCTGGGGAGTAAAACCTTAAGACATATGAAAAGAGTTCAAGCGAAAATCGAAGAAAACAGAAAGGAAGATCCTGTTTCGGAGCCTGATAAAGACCCGGACACCTGGATTATCGAGGCAAAGCTCGACGAAGATATTGTCGCCTGGGAAACTGTACAACTGGACATTAGTTTCTCCGGGATCGGAGCCGAAATTGTTGAAATCAGTATGTCGGAGCCAAATAGATTCACAGTTCGTACACGCGGTGAATCACCACTGAAAAAGGGCGACGTCATTCCTGTAAACATTCGGGAGCAGAACCGGAGCTGAAGTATGACATGTTTTTCGGCCAAGCGACGTTTCTCGTCTTGATAAGTAGTTCCTAGTGGATGCGCTGTTCCTGGGCTTTGTTCTTAACTCCTTTGGTCTGGAACCGACGAGCAGAAATATCAACGTGTTGGAGGCTAAACAGGCCTGAACTTTTCGGCGTAACTATTCTGAATCCCGCTTTCTTACATGCTCATCCTGATGGCGATGACCGTCGCTCCGGTTAGCCAGATCGCTCCTGTGCGGGAAGTTAGTACTTTGATTGGTGCTGCCATTGGTGGTCGGCTCTTTGGCGAACAACGCCTCCGTAGCCGGCTCGCGGCCGCTTCCATTATCGTCCTCGGTGTCTTTGCGGTTGCTCACGGGTAACGTCATTCGCCGACTGTTTTAGCCCAAAGATGACCCCTGGCTTAAAGCCCATCCTAACATTAACAAGACTTCCCTAAAAAACAGAACTCCGCCCCGGATAAATCCGCATTTACCCCCCCGAGCGAATCAGATTAAAAAGTACTCTGATGAGGCACCTCCTGCTTCCGCTCGCTCACCGCCCTCGCGTGCCTCGGTGTATTCAGCCTGCCCCAGACTTCTGCCGCACCCAACCCGGATCAATCGGACAAACCGAATTTGAGCGGCACCTGGACTCTGGACCTTAAAGCATCGGCTTCACTCGAACCCCTGATGAACCAAATCGAAGCCAGTCTCCTCGAACGAAAATACGCCGCCTCGACCGGGCTTAAAGCCACCTTCCACCAAACCGAAAACGTTCTGACGGTCGCTACCCGCGGCCCCGGCTTCGCCTTAGATGAAACCCTTTACCTCGACGGACGCACCGACCCAAGCAACCTAAATCTCTTGGGAGCGACTTCCCTCCAGACCAGCACCGCCTGGTCCAAGGACCACAAGCAGCTCGTCGAGACTCATCAGATCAAAACCAAACAGGGA
>DASXBV010000255.1:0-9308 GCA_036491515.1 Chthoniobacterales bacterium | reverse complement strand
GATTTTAAGTAGCGGGTCGATCACGAGAAATGCTGTCATGGCATGTGCCGGGTGACTCACGACCTGTCGTTCTTCTTCGGGCGCTTTGGACGCTTTTTCTTCGGCGCCGGCTCAAAGCTTCGACACGTTGCCTCAAGGTTGAGAAGCCTTCTCGTAGTGTTGCTCAGCGAATTCCCGGACGATCGAACGTCTGCGCCGATTGCTGGTGATAAACGCTGAGACTTCAGCTAAAATTGAGGAAGAACGGCAGCAGGCGAGGAGTATTCAGACAATGAAAGTTGGCGGCAAACCTTATCGGACCATTTGGCTAAATGATGACGGAATTTCTGTCAGCGTCATCGATCAGACTTTACTGCCCCATCACTTCAAGATCGTTAAATGGAGCACAGTCGAGGATGTTGCGGAAGGGATTCGGAGCATGGTGGTGCGCGGAGCGCCGCTCATTGGGGCTTCCGCCGGTTATGGCATTGCCCTGGGTATGCTCCGCGATCCCAGCGACAAAGCATTTCAGCGGGCCCATGAACTGCTCTTCGCATCCCGGCCGACGGCGGTGAACTTGAGGTGGGCGCTCGATAGAATGCGGGAAGCGCTGTGGTTGCTACACCCGAAAGACCGTGCCGCTGCAGCGTTTGCAGTGGCCGGAGAGATTTGCGATGAAGATGTCTCGAACTGTTCTGCCATAGGCGATTATGGACGTTCGCTCATCGAACAAGCCTGGGATAAGACCGGGCGGTCGCGTCCGGTTAATCTGCTGACTCATTGCAACGCCGGTTGGTTAGCAACGGTCGATTGGGGAACCGCTCTGGCTCCAATCTATAAGGCTTTCGACGGCGGTATCCCGCTTCATGTCTGGGTTGATGAGACTCGGCCGCGAAATCAGGGCGCTTCATTGACCGCTTGGGAACTCGGCCACCACGGGGTGCCGCACACCGTGATTGTCGACAACGCGGGCGGCTATCTGATGCAAAACGGACAGGTCGATCTTTGTATCGTCGGGAGCGACCGAACCACGGCGGGCGGAGATGTTTGCAACAAGATCGGTACTTATCTGAAGGCCTTGGCCGCGGGAGAGAACCAAGTCCCGTTCTATGTCGCTCTGCCCCTCTCCACCATCGATTGGACGATCGATGATGGAATAAAAAGTATCCCGATCGAGAGCCGTTCACCGGAGGAAGTCGCCAACATTTCGGGGCGCACCGAAGAAGGTGAGGTTTGCGAGGTCCGATTGACGCCTGAGGGCAGCGCCGCTCTCAATTATGCTTTCGACGTGACGCCCCGCCACCTGGTCACCGCGCTGATCACGGAATACGGCGCCTTCCGAACGAGCCCAGAAGAAATGGCAAAGTTGCGCCAGAAAGCGGAGCAGGCGGACAAACGCCTGCGGCGAGATCGGTAAGGACAAGCTATATCAAGGTTTAACAAGTGGTGCCTCGTCTGGAGGTGATGCTTTCTTCACTGGTACATGATGTTTATTAGCAGGATACCATTTCCATTTGCCATTGACCCGATGCCAAATGCGCTGGCCGTTATCGTCGTCAAAAGGACCATTGCTTTCAGGTTGCCGTTGGTAATGTTTGGAGGTTGGCGTTGGAGAGGTAGCAGCTACTGGTGTTGGTTCAGGTGTAGGTGATGGCGTAGGAACCGGGGTTGAGGTTGGTATAGGCCTAGTAAGGTTCGTGACATTTCTGGTCAGGGTCCAGTAGGTAGTTGGTCCGTTCAAAAAACGGAATTCCGCCGGATCTTCAGGTGACGATCCAGTTATTAATACTACAATATCCATCTCGGCCGCTGTTTGATTACTTACATGTCCATTTGCAATTAGTTTAGCAATACCTTCATTGTCATGTTGTGCTGATAATTTGATTACTTCGTTTAAAGTCTGTAATGAATCAAAGTATACCGAGCCAACTACCAGGGTATCACCAAAAACAGGCACTGATGTCATGAATAACGCAATGAACAAAGATTTAGTGATCGTGGCTCGCATTGCCTCATTAAATGAGAAGTTCATTTGGGTATTGTAGCAAGGTATACAACAATTCGTTGCTTTACTTCAAGTACTCCTGTTCGACATGAGGTTGCCAAAGCAGAAAAGAGCGGATTTTTTCTCCTCGTTGGCGATATAGTAGAGATACCTATTACCAATAGTCCATTTGGATCTGACTTCTGTGAAAAATGCGCATTCTTTGAGTCCGCGCATCCAGCCGAATCAATAGGAGAACATCATGCATCTTTGCTCCGCATCAACGCAGCGGGAAGGAGCGGCAGCAGGATTAACACGATCGCCGTCGTGCCGGCACTTAGATAAACGAGATGGTCGAATGGCCAGTGGTGATCTGCAAGGTATGAGCCGACGACGTCGGCGCCAGACGCCGCGACGTTCCTAATCGAGAGCATAAGAGAGTACCCCAGACCTTCACACCCTTTAGGCGTTGCCCGAGCCGCCAGGTCCAGAATAGCAAGTTCAGCGAGACCGCCAAAGAACCCACTCTGAGATTCGATCAGCAGCGCTCGGGTCCAGGTTGAATAGAAGAGATAAAACAGCGTGCCCGCGGCTGCCGTCGCTACTGCAATGAATAACAGGATCCGAATATGGACGCGCTTGATAAGCAGGCCGTAAAGGATCGTCGCCAGAATTGCGAATGCTCCGCTGAAGACGCCC
Organism: Chthoniobacterales bacterium; assembly: GCA_036491515.1. Classification (GTDB taxonomy): domain Bacteria; phylum Verrucomicrobiota; class Verrucomicrobiia; order Chthoniobacterales; family JAFAMB01; genus JAFAMB01. The sequence continues at coordinate 6,646 of DASXBV010000255.1, read as the reverse complement.
AGGTTTCCAATCGCCTGCTTGGAGAAATGGAGCTCATCAGTCTGTTTGTAGAACAGTGGCGTTGAAAATCCGGGAGAGAAATAATATAAGGCGATAAACATTAGCGCCATCCAAAGGTTCTTCGAGCGGATGATGGTTTTCAATTGTCGGCCGACGTTTTGAAAAACCGCGCTGCTCCGCTGTTGAGCAATCCGCTGCTCCTTCAGGAAAATGTAAGCAATTGGAAAGATCGTAAAAGCAAAAAGGGCGTTCGCCCCCGTTGCCCACATAAACCCGGCGGTTGCCAACAAACCGCCGAGAGGCCCCTGGATCAATGTGCAGAAGTTGGACACAAACATTCGCAGGGCAGTCAGGCGGCCTGTTGCGCCCATGCGTTGCCCTGCCTCAACGAGAAAAGCACCGGTGACCGTCGAAGCCATGACCATGAACAGGTTCACCGCCATGGCACCGCAAAGCAGCGCCCCATACCTGTGCGGAAGAAAGCCCATGCCGATCCAACTCAGGGCGGTCAGCACCGAACTGAAAAGCAGATAGTGGCGCCGCCGTGTCCCGAAAATTGGGAACGCGTCGGTGAGGATACCGGCGAACGGCTTCAGATACCATGCCAGCGTGCACCAGAAGAAGAACGCGGCCATTTGCTCGCGTGTGACGTGGACGTCATTCTTGAGGAGGAATTGCAGCGGCAGCCTTCCCAACACCAGGGGCTGAGGCAACGTCGAGGCGAAAATTCCGAACACGATGATAAGCCCCAGCGGAAGCAGATTGCGCTTTTCGACTTTTGCCCGCGGGCTGAGGGTTTCGGCCATTTCGGGCTTTATCTGTATCCTGAGCTTGAACAGAACCCAAGCAGTCTCTTCAAGTTAGCCACCAGCTTAGCCGCTGAAGACGCGACGCTCGCCTGGTTCGAAGGGCTTTAGACTTTCGTGTTGGGCCCATCGGCCGGCGGCGGTAACTCGATTTCCTTGCGCTTGACGCGCACGGCATATTTGGCTGGGCGAACGCCGCGGCCGCGTTCCTGGGCATAGACTTGGGTAAACTCTGCTCCGAATAGCACGATTTGCGCCGCATAATAAATCCAGATCAGCATCGTGATCAGTGAACCGGCTGCTCCATAAGCGGAGCCGGCGCCGCCGCTCCCGAGGTAAAAACCAAGCGCGTATTTACCGACTAAAAACAAGGCCGCGGTCAGCGCCGCGCCTAGCCGCACATCGCGCCAGGAGAGCCGCGCGTCGGGTAGAAACTTGAAGATCATCGCGAAGAGCAGCGTGACGATGCCGATATCCAATACCAAATGGACAGTCCACGCCAACACACTGCCGCCGGGGAGCAGGTGCTCAAGGTAGCCACCTAAAGCGGCGATAACGGCGGAGACCGTGAGCGAAACTAGTAGCAAAAAGCACATCCCGGCAACCATGGCGAAGGATAAGAAACGCGCCCGCAGGAAGCTGGCGAAGCTCCTGCCTGGCTTGGGTTTGACGCCCCAGATGGTGTTCAACGCATCCTGCAGCTGGCCGAATACGCCGCTGGCGCCGAAAAGCGCAACCGCGATACCGATCACGGTTGCGAGCAGACTGGCCGCAGGCTTACTGGCACTCGTAGCGATGTCCTCCACGGCCTTGGCGCTGCTGCGATCGAGGAAAGAATAAAGCTGGTGAAGGATTTCTCGACGGGCGACTTCGCTATTGCCGTAGATCAGCCCAAAAATTGCTAATAATACGAGCATCATGGGCGCGAGGGAAAACACCGTATAATAGGCCAAGGCCGCGCCGAGTTGGGGCGCTTTATCCTCTAACCACTGGGCGAAGGTGATTCTAAGCAACCGGATGGCATGCGGCAATAGCCGCCTACCGCCGCTTCCGACCTGACCGGTGGTATCCATAGCAAAAGACACTACGCAATGGATATCGCCAAGCTCAAACTAGCGACCAGAAAGCAGAGCTCGCTGATTACGAGCAGTCCAGTTGACCATCGCTTACCCCTCGTCGCCTGTTGTCGATGTGCTTCGATGGCTTTCTCCCGCTTCTCCATCTCGGGGTAAGACTTGAGCTCCCAAAAAGTCGACCATTCTTGACTTGTTCGCCTTACGTAAAGACCGGCGAAAATGGCGGTGAAGATCCCGAGGCAGTAGAGCATTATCGCTAGAGGAACTACCTTACCGTGGTCGGAAGCGTTATGCCCTCCGTAGTACGCCAGTACCGCTATGGACGCGCCGCCATTAATTAACACAAGGCTTTGAACCAGCATTCTGCTCGTCACAACGGTTTGCTTGGCCTCCTGATGACTGCGTTCGCGCGCGATGATTTGACGAGAGTCTTCCGGGATTTCGTTATCCATAAATTAAATCCTCCGATTGGACGAGACGGCAATCTTGTCGTCTTAAAATGGCAAGATTACTGTACCAAATAAGTAGCGTTTCGCTCAAAAGTCTCTTGTATTTTAGTAGTTACAATGCGGGAGTTGAGCACCGCTTAGCAATCAAGTTCGATCACCTTCGCTAGTTGATGAGTGCCTTCATCTCGCGATAAAGATCCGATTTTCCCTCGAAGCCGATCCCGGCCAACTCCCGCATCGTGATGTAGCCGTCTTCTACCACAACGCCGTCTGGGAACCCCCCATATGGTTGGAACAGGTCCGGATAGGACTCATTACCACCCAGGCCGAGGCCGGCTGCGATGTTGAGCGACATCTGGTGGCCGCCGTGGGGGATACAGCGACGAACGGACCAGCCGTGGTCTTTGAGCATCCGCAGGGTGCGGAGATACTCGACGAGCCCGTAGCTCAGGGCGCAATCAAACTGGAGCCAATCGCGGTCGGAACGCATCCCCCCATAGCGGATTAGATTGCGAGATTGTCGTGTTGCTCGTCGATCAGTGTGTTTGGATCGGCCTCGAGGATGCGTGGGCGGAATCGCTCGCGGATCAGGCAACCCTGGCCGTGGCGACCATTGGAGTTGAATCCGTAGCCGACCACCGGCCTTCCGTTACGGACAACATCGGTGATGACCGCCACCACCGAGCACGTCATTTTGGAAAAATCGATGTAGGCGTTGGAGATTGGTGCGGCAATGGGGACGGTTCTTTCTCGGATCTGTGTTATTCGCATACTGGTTACAAACCCTCGTCTTTCGCCGTCCTGGCCGCCAAGCGATTCAACACATTGTCACAACAAGCTCACCTGAGCTGTTTTCACCATGATCTGTCGACGAGAAGCGAAAGGCGCATTATGTGAATCGAATGAATTGGTTTAACGAGCCAGCCAGCTGTTTTCGCGACGGAGAACAGCTTACAATCCGGACAGCGCCCGGAACTGATTTCTGGCGCAAGACACATTACGGGTTCATCCGCGACAATGGTCACTTCCTACCCCATCAAGTCGAGGGAAATTTCGTTGCAGAGACAGCCTTCGACGGAGCCTATCGTGACCTATATGACCAAGCCGGGCTGATGGTCCGCGAAAATGAACAGATCTGGATGAAGGCAGGAATTGAGTTCGTAGGCGGAGTGTGGAATGCGAGCGTTGTCGTCACGCGTGACTATTCAGATTGGAGCGTTGTAGCGCTTGAGCAGTCCTCGGAACATTTTAGCCTGCGGATCGAACGCGATGGCGGCACGTTCTCGGTTTTCTATTCCGAAAGTGGACAGAACTTTCGTTTGCTGCGCATCGCGTTTCTTACCGAGACCAAGAATTTACGGGTTGGTCCGATGGCTGCCTCGCCGGAGGGGTCGGGGTTTGAGGTGACGTTCAGGCGGTTTATTCTCACGCCTCGTTAGCAACGAGGGGGGCGTCTCGACCGCGCGGTTGGAGCAGAACTTACAACGGCAGGGGCTGCTCTGCTCTACCCGAGCCGCTTCAGGAAGTTCTGGCTTTCGCGGATGATCACGCTTCTCTTTAATAGTGACTCGTGTCCGAATGGTGCCCTCCGGTTTATCCCTCTTTCCGCTTGACCGATTTTGCCAATGAGATCCGTTCCCCCGGCATTGCATCCCTTTCTTCCAGCTAACCCGCTGCCGATTGTGTTGATCGGGGCCGGCGGGATTGTGCGGGCCGCTCATTTGCCAGCCTACCAGAAATCCAATTTCCCGGTAACAGGCGTGTACGATCTCAATCTGGATCGCGCTAAAGCATTGGCTGCAGAGTTTGGAATTCCTCGGGTCTACGCCACAGCATTCACTACGTGGACCTGCTGCGATCTTTTTTGGGAGAGCCTCAGGGAGTATATGCAAATTCGTTCGGCCGATCTTCAACGGGACGGTTTGGATCGACGATTATTCTCAATTATGGCGATCGTGCGCGAGCGGTTATTACCACCAATCACAGTCATTCCTTCGGGCTTCGCCATCAGGAAAGCTACCTCAAATGGGAGGGAACACAGGGTGCAATCAAGGCGCAAATGGGGCTTCTCATGAATTATCCCGAAGGGGAAGCCGATTTTCTTACCATAGATTTCTTCATGAATTTTTATGCCGACAAAGATCACTAATCTGACAGTTCACGACATTCGTTTCCCAACCTCGCGCGGGCTCGATGGTTCCGACGCCATGAACACTGCGCCTGACTATTCGGCGACATACGTCATCCTCCAGACGAATGCGCCGCAAGGGCTTGCCGGGCACGGACTAACCTTTACGATCGGCCGTGGTAACGAGATTTGCGTAGCGGCTGCGACGTCGCTTGCCCCCTTGGTCGTCGGTGCGACTCTAGAGGAGATCGTCGCTGATATGGGTGGTTTCTGGCACCACATAACCACGGGCGACAGCCAGTTGCGTTGGATCGGCCCGGAAAAAGGAGCCATTCACCTCGCGACTGCCGCAATTGTCAACGCCGTTTGGGATCTATGGGCAAAGTTCCGGGGTAAACCGGTGTGGAAGCTTTTGGTCGACATGAGCCCGCAGGAAGTGGTGGGATGCTTGGATTTTAGCTATGTTACCGATGCGTTAAAACCTGAAGAAGCTCTTTCGATGCTGGAGCTAAAAGCTCCTACGAAAGCAGAGCGAGAGCGTCAGATGCGAGATCTCGGCTACCTCGCTTATACCACCTCAGCGGGCTGGCTCGGATATTCCGACGAAAAGCTGCGCCGTTTGGCGCGCGAAGGAGTCGCCGCAGGTTGGACCCACTTTAAGCAAAAGGTCGGCGGCAATATCCAGGCAGACATTCGCCGTGCCCGGATCCTACGTGAGGAGATTGGTTGGGAACGACGGCTCATGATGGATGCCAACCAGGTGTGGGACGTCGAACGAGCCGTCCACGACATGGGCCTCTTGGCCGAGTTTAGACCATGGTGGATCGAAGAGCCAACCAGCCCGGACGACATTCTGGGTCACGCTACTATTCGTAAGCAGATCGCGCCGATCGGTGTGGCCACCGGCGAACACTGTCATAACCGCGTGATGTTTAAACAACTTCTGCAAGCAGAGGCCATAGATTTCTGCCAGATTGACAGTGCACGGCTCGGCGGCCTGAACGAGGTAATTATCGTCTTGTTGATGGCGGCAAAGTTTGGTGTGCCGGTCTGCCCTCACGCAGGCGGCGTCGGCCTGTGCGAATACGTCCAGCATATTTCCTTGTTCGACTATATTTGTGTGTCGGCTTCGCTCGAAGACCGCGTGATCGAATATGTCGATCACTTGCATGAGCATTTTGTTGATCCTGTCGTGATTCGTAACGGACATTACCTCCCCCCTCAAAAGCCTGGTTACAGCATTACGATGTGGCCCGAAACGCTTGCACAATTCGAGTTTCCAAATGGATCAGCCTGGAAATAGTATCGAGCGATGAGTACGCCCGCTGAATTCGGCACTGGAAATCCAGGACCGAATCTTCCTGTGAGGGTTTTTCTGTCAGGAGACGTGATGACCGGTCGCGGGATTGATCAGATACTGCCTCATCCGTGTGATCCCCGAATTCACGAACCGGTGGTGAGTTCGGCCGAGGGATATGTCCGGCTCGCAGAGGAAGCGAATGGTCCGATCGCGAGACCGGTAAATTTCGAATACGTTTGGGGCGCAGCCCTCGAGGAGATCAAAGACGGCCGGCCCAACGCGTACATTGTTAACCTTGAGACTAGTATCACGCGCTGCCGCGATTTTCTTCCAAAGGGCATCAATTATCGAATGAGCCCGGAAAACGCCGACTGCTTGTTAGCCGCCAGTATCGATTGCTGTGTTCTGGCCAACAACCACGTGCTCGATTGGGGGCACGCCGGTTTAGTCGAGACGCTAGTGACCCTGGAGAAACTGGGCATCAGGACCGCCGGCGCCGGTCGAAACCTCCTCCAGGCGCGTATGTCCGCAGTTCTCGATGTTGGAGCGAACCGTCGAGTCGTCGTCTTTGCATTTGCATCGTTGACGAGCGGCACACCGAAAAATTGGGCAGCCGAAGAGGGTGCTGCGGGCCTGAACCTTCTGCTGGATCTTTCGGACGAAAACGCCATAGAGATTGCCCGTCAGGTGGCGCAAATAAAACGCCCGGGTGATATCGTCATTATTTCGATCCATTGGGGGCCAAACTGGGGCTACGACATTCCCCAGCAACAAAGGCGTTTTGCCCATAAGTTGATTGACGAAGCAGGCGCATCTGCTGTTTTCGGCCATTCTTCCCATCACGCAAAGGCGATCGAAGTCTACCGAGACAGATTGATTCTGTACGG